>CAZHRU010000010.1:0-23165 GCA_964535015.1 uncultured Verrucomicrobiota bacterium
TTTCCCTTCCTTTCCTTCATTCACAGGCTTATCCTGTCGCGAGGGTGGTGAATCCTGATTTGCGTTACTGCCCTGAGTCGCGAGTTTGGAAGAACATCCGTTGTGAGTTATTGATCTACAGATAAACGATTGCGGATTGGGGTGCCCCGTTGCGGAACTCATGTGACGCCCTACACAATCCCACAGATGTAGGACGTGCTTCCCCGCAGGGGAGCGCGTGCAGTCCCCTTCACTTCCCAGCTCCTCTCCCATGCCGCTTGCGTTGACGCATTGATTGACGTTGCCCATCAGCGCCTGTAAGTTCGGTGCCATGGTTCGGCAAAAACAGGAGAGTGGCATGAAAATTGGATACGGCTTGATTCTCATTACAACCCTTTTTGCCCTCTGCACCCTTGGCACCGCGTCCGCCAACACCGACAACCGCCACTGGACCTTCGCATCCGGGGCAGAACTGACCGCAATCCTGGAGTCCTATTGCCCAACCCAAGGCGTGGTCACCCTGAAACTGGGGGATGACGGCGGCAAAAAGGAATTCCAATTCAAGGATTTCTCCACAGTCGACAAGGCGTGGCTGACCGAATGGGCCCAGATCGCGGACGAACTGGAAGACGTACTCAAGATCAGCAAAGGCACGTTCGAACACTACCAGTCACAGGGCCAGTACACCACGGACTTCTACGTCTACTACCCTGGCGCGTTCACCAAGAACTCCCGCCTGCCAATGTTCCTGATGTTCCATCACTCCGGCAAGGGCGCAAGGTACAATAAACAGTTCATCGAGGCCGCAGAAGCCGTCGGCGTCATCATTGTAACCTTCGATACATTCAGAAACAGCACCGACGACAAGATCAACGCCGAACTAAGCGCCAGATTCAGGGAACTGCTTCCAAGAATCGAACAACTCATCCCGCATGACCCGGCAAAAGTCTTCATGGGCGGCGTATCGGGCGGCGCCATGACCGCCTACTGCTTTTCGGCAAGTGTCCAGCGCCCTTGGGCCGGCATCTTCGCCAATGGCGGTTGGCTGGGCGGCCCGGCGTATTTCGACAAACCCTACCCGCCCGGCATGCGGATCGCCATGGTGAACGGAAACAACGACCGTGCCGCTAATTCATGGGTGAATGCAGACAAAAGGGTCCTCACCCAAAAGGGTTCCGTAGTAAAAGTCTTCTCCTTCCAGGGAGGGCATCAGGATGCCCCGCCTATGACCCAGATGAAAGCCTTCCTCTGGCTCCTCAGCACTGAACCCGACAAGGAAACAACGGAGTCGCCAACGGATCCCGTGAATTGACTTCCCGATCGCAATCCTTATCGCATACTCCGCATCAACTCCCACAGGACACCGAGCAAGATCCCCAAAACTGTCACCCACGCATAAGCCTTCCACCCCATCTGCACCCGCTTGGACGGCTGGAAATCCCATACATCCGGACTCGTCTTCTCGCCAAACGGAAACCGCGCAATCACAGACTGCGCCTCCTCGGCAACCGCCTTCGGAACCACCACCACCCACCAGGTCCCCGGTCCCACCGATGGACTGCACGGCGTCGCCAAACACAATCCCCCCGACGTCTCCTCCCTCGTAAAATGCGGAATCCCCTCCTCCTTGAGCGCCCCAACAACACTGTCAAACTCAACCAACGACCCCGTCCGGAAAATAACGATCTGATCGTCGTTCATTACCTTCTCCTGTCCACTACTAGACACATCCCTGCCCTCTATGCCCTGCTTCAAGGCAGTCTCTGCTTGCAGGTCGTTTGCCCGCATACTACTCTCCCCCGATCCGAAGGCAAACATCACATGAACACAATCTCGTGACCCGCCCCGGCAACCCATGATCACCAACCCGCACACCGCCCAAACCGTTCATTACCTCTTCGAGTGGGCGGCCTTGGCCACGGGCCTGCTCGTCTATCGCGCCACACGCACCCATGACCGTGACGCCCCCTTGATCGCGCCCGGCTCCTTCGCCACCATTGCCGGTTGCCTGCTGGGCGCCGCCATCGGTAACAAACTGGCCTTCCTTGCCGAGTACCCGCACCTCTGGACCGGCATCTTCGCCAATCCCGCCGTGTTACTCCAAGGTCAATCCATCGTCGGCGCCTTGCTCGGCGGCTGGATCGGCGTCGAAATCGGCAAACGCATCTCTGGCAACAAGTCCCGCACCGGCGACGATTACGTCGCCCCCATCCTCTCCGGCCTGATCATCGGTCGCATCGGCTGCTTCCTCGCCGGCCTGCACGACGGCACCTATGGCCTCCCCACCCTGCAACCCTGGGGCGTCGACTTCGGCGACGGCATCCCCCGCCACCCCACCCAACTTTACGAATGCCTCCTCGCCCTGCTCGCCCTCATCACCTGGCCACGCTGGCGCCTGCCTTTCTCCCACTCGCCCGGCCTGTCCTTCCGCATTTTCATGCTCGCCTACCTGCTCTGGCGCATCGCCGTGGACACCCTCAAACCCATCCCCTACTCCTACACATGGGGCTTGTCCGGCCTCCAGTGGATCTGTATCTTCGCCTCATTGACCATCCTCTTTGGATTAACCCGGGACCTGAGGAAAACACATCATGCCTAAAACAAAATCAGCGACCTCGCGACAACCCTCGCCTCTCCTGCGCAGACTCGTACTCTTGATCCTCTGCGCCGCCGCCGTGGGCGGTCTCGGTTGCGCCACCATGCTGGCTCTCGATTCCGGAAGATCCAGGAAAAACGCCTTCCATAACAAACCGATATTGACCGACAGTGTTTTCGCCATCGGCAAACCGGATGCCGCCATGGCCGCAAAAATCGGCAACACCAACGCCATCGCCTTCCTCGGTAAACAACATACCTACCTGCTACTCGAGGGCGGCACCCAACTCAATGACGTCGCCCGCACCATGGAAGGCATCCCCTTGACCCTGGGTGATACCCGCGGCCAACTCTTTCTCAAAAAGAAGGTGATTTGGGGCAACGTCTCCCTGCGCCATCAGCCACCAAGGAAAACCACCCCGCCTGAACTCACCGTCAATCGCTTGCTAGCGAATGGGTTCAAGGCCGACCGCCAAGGAGTCTATACCTTGTCCATCCCCGTAAAAGGCGTGGTGCTTCCTCCGGCAAAAACAGATAAGACGCCGCCAGAGATCCTGATGAACCCCCGCTCAGTCGCCTTTTACAATCCCCCCGACTCCTCCCCGCCCCCCAATCTCGAGCAACTGATCACCGTCCCCCTCGCCGTCGTTCTCGATATCGCCCTCACCCCTGTCTACCTGATCGGCTTCGTCGTGCTGATCATCAGCCTGGGTTAATCCGGAATGAACGATACCCGAGAAGCGACCGTGGCACCAGTGACAGAACGCTCCGCCCCGCCGGATAAACCCCACTCCGAACTCCGTCTCCTGGAATCAACCACCAGCCTCTGCCCCCATTGCCTGGACCCTGTCCCCGCCGAGATCGCCGTCCGAAACCGTTCCGTCTTCCTGATCAAACATTGCCCGGTCCATGGCGAACAAATTGAACTGCTGGAAAAGAACGCCGACTACTACCAGGCTCGCACCCTCTACGACAAACCCGGCACCACCTCGAAACTTCAAACGACAACGTCCCGCGGCTGCCCCTTCGACTGCGGCCTCTGCCCTCAACACCGCCAACATACCTGCATCGGCCTGATCGAGATCAACAGCGACTGCGAACTCGCCTGTCCCGATTGCTATACCGGACACTCTGCCAGCCAAACCCTCACACTGGACGAAATCGCCAGAATGATGGACTTCTACCAAAACGCCGAATCCGGCCGCGCGGAAGTCCTTCAGATCAGCGGCGGCGAACCCACGCGCCATCCCCACCTCATGGACATCCTGCAAATGGCAAAGGATAAACACTTCAAATATATCCTGCTCAACACCAATGGACTTCGCATCGCCGCGGACCAAACCTTCGCCAAGGAACTCGCCCGCTTTCTGCCCCGCTTCGAAATCTATCTCCAGTTCGACGGATTTGAATCAAACACCCACTCCCGCCTGCGCGGTCTCGACCTGAAGGCCACCAAGGAAAAGGCCATCGCCAACCTCGCGTCCGCCGGTATCCCCATGACCCTCGTGGCCACCATCCAGAGACACGTTAACGACCACGAGATCGGCGCCATCCTGAGGTACGGAGCGCACACCCCCTTCGTCCGCGGCATCAACTACCAGCCTCTCGCGTTTTTCAGGAAAACCGATCCGGCAAACCTCCTGAACCGCGTCACCCTCACCGAAATCCTTGAACAAATTGAAACCCAAACCCACGGCGACCTCCGCCTTGCGGACTTTGTACCCCTGCCCTGTAACGTCGAACGCGTGGCCCTGACCTTCTGCTACCGCGACGGCCAGCAGTTGATCCCCATCACCCGGCAGTTCAACCTGCGCGACCACCTTCCCGTCATCGCAAACACCTTCGCCTTCGATGCCGACGAGTATTTCGCCCAGGCCGCCGGCGAGTCCTCTCTCTGTCAGTGCACCCGGCGTCTTCTCGACCAGGTGAGCCCCCTCCTCCCCAAGGCGTTCACCTCACACAGCGTCAGCGAAAAAGCCAGCCACTTCACCCGGAATATGTTCCGGATCAGCGTTTCATCCTTCGTCGATATCTACAACTTCGACCTGCGCTCCATGCAAAAAGAGTGCGTCCACGTCATCACCCCCGACCTGCGCCGCATCCCCTTCTCCGCTTACAACATATTCCACAGGAAACCATGAATACCTTCCTTCATTTTTTCGCACAATCCCCTCGCCCGCCCGCCGACACGCTTCATCAGGTCGCCTTCCTGATCATCAGCCTCTGCGTACTGGCCATCTTCTCCGCCGTGTTCCTGAACTTCATGGCCTGCCTCCGACATCAGGACGTGAAGAAGGAAAAAAGAAGTCTCGTCGCCACCGGAACCATGTCCCTCTTCTTTTTCCTCTTCTACACACTCATCCACCGGCGAATCGGCTCGGTCCCCATTGACCACGCGCCTCTCGAGTTCGGCCTGTCCCTGGTCGGCCTGGGCCTCATCGTGTTCGGCTGTGTAGTCAATATCCTGGGCCGACTGCGCCTCGGACGGAACTGGGCCAATCAGGCCACCATCTACAGGGACCAGAAACTGGTGGTCTCCGGCGTGTACGCATGGGTACGCCACCCCCTCTACGCCTCCCTGATCTGGATGTTCTACGGAGCCTGCCTCGTCTACCCCAACGTCCCCGCCTTCCTCGCCACCTCGCTGGTCTTCGTCCCGTTCATGATCCACCGGGCCCGCCTGGAGGAAGCCTTATTGGCAAAGGAATTCAGCGACTACCCGGCGTACCGGCAACGCGTCGGCATGTTCTTTCCCAAGTTGCCGCACGGAGAACCCACATGACAGCAAACCAATGCACTCCCAATGACCAAGTCCCCATCCCCAAAGGCGCATTCATCTTCTGCCGCTACTCCATGGCCGCACTGATCTGGCTGGCCTTCCTTCTGAAAATCAAGATCCTCGTGGCGGTTCTCTTCATCATGCTGGCACTCTCCGCCATCCTGACCATCCGCCGGGCACCACTCGTCTGGCTCTACACCCTGACACTTCACCGCTGGATCCGCACCCCCGACGTGTTCCTCAGCGTCGGCGGAATGCGCGTTGCCCATTCCATGGGCGCGTTGTTTGCCGCGTTGTGCCTGGTGTTCCTCTATGGCGGGCACGAACACGTCGGCTGGTGGCTCACCTTCGCCTACTGCATTGTCAAAAGCATCTCGGCCATCTGGGCCTGCCCCGTCTACAAACTCTACGCCTGCATGAAAAGCGGGGACTGCTGTACGTTCCTGAAACGGAAACCGTAACACCTCAGAACTCGATCATCGCCTTGACCACCCCGTCCCGATACCCGGCCACCACGTCAAACGCCTCACGGGTCCGGCTGAACGGATAACGGTGCGTAACCATGACGCCAACATCCACCTCGCGGCGCGCCATCATATCCAGGGTGGGTTGCACACAATGGTTCTGACGGCGTACGTTCTGGATGCAAATCTCCTTGTGCCGTAACTTGTCGATCTTGAACGATACCCGCTCCAGCGCCGGCGGAATGCCGACCACCATCAACTTCCCGCCCGGCTTGAGCAATTCAATCCCTTGGTCCAGCGCCTCCTGCTGTCCGCAACACTCAAACACCACATCCAGTTGCGCCGGCTCCCGCCTGATCATCTCCCCGATCACATCACCCGTCATCGGATTACCCACCCAGTCGGCACCCAACTTCCGCGCCAAGGCCAGCCTGGATTCAATCTTGTCCGTGACATACACGCGCCCAACCCCCTGCGCCCGCGCCGCCAGCATCACACTCAACCCGATCGGACCTCCTCCCAGAATCCCGACGCTTACACCCCGTAGCGGAATGGACCTCTTCACCGCATAAACCCCGATCGCCAACGGCTCGGACAGCGCCGCCTCATCATCACTGATCGTCGCCGACAACGGAAAACAACTGGTCTCCGGCATCACCACATATTCCGAAAGACACCCCTCCGCCTGCTTCGGACACCCCAAAAACCGCAACTTCCGACAGGTGTGCGGACGCCCCTCCCGGCACTGATCACAGTCCCAGCACGGCATGGCCGGTTCAATCGCCACCCGGTCGCCCGGCCTGACCTTGCTCACCCGCACCCCCACCGCCTTGACCACCCCCGCCCCCTCATGCCCGACCGTAAAGGGAAACTCCACCACCTGACTGCCAATCTTCCCTTCCGTGTAGTAGTGCACGTCGGACCCGCACACCCCCACCCGCGTCATCTGGATCAGCACATCGGTGTCCTGCGTCACCGCAGGCGTCGGCACCTCCTGCATTTCCATCGCCCGTATCCCCGTCAGTCGCATCGCTTTCATGATGACACCCTCGCTTCAAACAACACTCCCGGATTCAACAGGTTCCCCGGATCAAACACGCGTTTCACGGCCCGCATCTGCGCAATCCCCGCCTCCCCGAACATCAACGCCAACAACGCCGTCTTCAGTTTCCCGATCCCATGCTCGGCCGAAACCGAACCGCCCATGGCCACCACGCGGCGCGCCCACGCCTGATACAACGCCTTGCCACGCTCATACTCCGCCATCGTGCGCGGCAGGATGTTGACGTGTACATGGTTGTTGCCAATATGCCCGAAGATGACCGACTCCAGACCGGCCGACTCCAGATCTCCCTCGTACATGGCCATCACCGATTCCAAACCGGCGTCCGGCACCGACATGTCCGTCCCCAACTTGGTAATCCCGCGCTCAGTCTTCTGCCGCTCCCCGATCAAGGCATTGACCGACTCGGGAACCGCATGCCGGAATGCCTTCTGAGCCTCCAGGTCGCGCGGCGTCGCCGCATACCAACTATCCTCGTCACGCCCCCCCACCGCCACCGCCGCCTCCACCGCCGCCAATGCGGCGCGCTCCACGACCTCTCCATCCACCCCGTGGAATTCCAGATAAATCGCCGTGTGGTAGTGTGCCGGCAGTGACGGCACGGCGTCAGCACCCCGCCCCTCCGCCTTCATGCGCCGCAACAGATTCAAGGTGTCGTGATTGAAATACTCAATGGCAACAGGCCGGACCGCCAGCCCTCCCCGCCCATTCACGGTCTCACCCCGCGCCAACCGGGTAAAAGCCAAGGCCGCCGCCCCGGTCGGCAGGAACACCGTCAACCCGCCGACTGCAGCCGGTTGCGGAATCAACCGGAGTTGCGCCTCCGTAATGATCCCCAGCGTGCCTTCCATCCCAATGAAGAGATCGATCAGATCCATTCCATCCGCCGCGTAATATCCGGCGGCACTCTTGACCGGCGGCAACACATACTCCGGCAACAACCCCCGGATCTCACGGCCGGCTTCAGTCACCACCGAAAACCGACGCCCCTCCGCCTTGCACTCGCCGCGCCGCAACGCCAGCACATCCCCGTCGGCCAATACCACGCGCAATGCCTCAATCCAGCGCCGCGCTGGCCCATAAGAAAAAGACAACGCCCCTGAAGCGTTAGTCGCCACCATCCCGCCTATCGAGGCCGTCGTTTCCGTAGGGTCCGGCGGAAACAACATCCCCTTTCCCAACGCCACGACCCGCAAATCCGCCAGACACACCCCCGGCTGAACTTTCAAGATGCCCTTATCCAGCAAACTGGCATCCATCCGGTTCAGACGACTGAGATTGAGTACACATCCTCCCGCCGGAACGGCCCCTCCCGCCACACCGGTACGGGCCCCTTGGACAGTAATACTTCCCCCTCCAGCCGCCACCGCCGCAACAACCTCTCGCACCTCACCCTCATCCCCCGGAAAGGCAATCGCCCCCGCGCTCCCGTTCAAACGGGACTCATCGCGCAGGTAATCGAAATGCCGATCGCCACAGGATTGAATAAGATCCGGATTCATGGTGCGCCGCAAAACCTAGCACCGCCATGCCGCCGGCACAAAACAAAAAGCCCGCAACGCCGTCTGCACGTTGCGGGCCAGTCCATAGTCCGTATCCCGTATCCCGTAACCTGAAGTCTCTCCCCCTTTGCCGCGGCACTCGGCCCTCCAAACTCCCTGCTCCCCCCCCGTGGTCCGTAGTCCGTAGTCCGTAGTCTACCCCATCCCCCTCCCCACCCCCTTACCCCTGCTGACCCTTCTTCAAATCCTCATAGAACCGCGCCGTACTGGTCATGATGTAAGGACTCAGCCAAAGGAACCCGATTCCCAACGTCAATAGGCACAACAGGGCCCATCCGAAAAACCGCCACTGTAGACAGAAGTATTTCCACTTGTTCCCCTTCATCATCTTCTTGCTACGCGTGATGGCATCCAACGCCCCAACGGTCGGATCATCCCGCAGAATAAAGAACGTCATCGAGTACGACAACGCCGCAATAATGCCGGGAATAATCAGAAGCAGGGTCCACAGGATTGTAAAGAGCGACATCAGCAGATAGGCAGCCAACGACGCACCAAACCGTTTGAACCCATCGAACAGCATACCGAACTGCGCCCCCTCCGACCGGGCAATGGTCAGGAAGACAATGGCCATTCCCAAGGCCAGTGGCCCTCCAATCAAAAGGGAGATCACGATTCCCAACAAAGGAATCAACTGCGCAACCATACTGATAACCCCGGAGACCACCACAACCCCCACGCC
This sequence comes from uncultured Verrucomicrobiota bacterium, assembly GCA_964535015.1. Taxonomy (GTDB): domain Bacteria; phylum Verrucomicrobiota; class Kiritimatiellia; order CAIKKV01; family CAITUY01; genus CAZDUS01. The sequence goes on from CAZHRU010000010.1 coordinate 9,125, forward strand.
CAATCCCCAATTGCCGCGCAGACAATCCCGCGCCTGCGTCATCAAATCGCGGTTCGGCGTCGTACTGGCAAAGGTCGCCCCCTCCGACCACGCCATCACCGGCGGCGGCTCCGTAACCCCCGGAATTGCCGTGCTGCGCGTACCCAATCCCGGTACCGTCGAGACCTTGGCCCACTGACTCCCCATGCTGGCATTCCACACCAGATCATCTTGCTTCACCTTGCCATCGCGAATCAGACCCTCCAGGACATCCTGCTCCACAGGCCCAAGTTGCTGCCCATTCACCGCGTAGTACCACTGCATGTCATTCTCCTTTACACTAGCATCCATTAAGAACAGCCGGACACCTACCGGAGTCCAAGACCGATTGGTATGACAACGGGGGGGATAAGTCAACCCCTGAAAAGCCGCCGAGATCCCCCTGGGCGCATCTCCGGGTCTTGACGGCATGACATCAACCGCCCACCGACCTCGCCCCGTCAGCCGCCCACCGACCTTGCGTCGGTGGAGGCAAACGTTGAACGTCCACGGCGGACGTCCCCCTCAATGCGGATGCAGATGCCGGAGACTGTGCGGACGTTCCAATCCGTGTAGCGTCATCAATGCCTCATCGTTCAGGATCTCCACCGCCGGCCCTTCCACCACAACCCGCCCGCCATCCATCACCATCACATGCGAACATACCTCCACCACCATCTCCAGATCGTGGGTTGCGATGATCTTGGTATGCCGGAACGACTTGAGCCACTCGATCAACCGCCGCCGCCCCCGCGGATCCAGGTTCGTGGATGGCTCATCCATCACCAATACGTCCGGTTCCATCGCCAACACCGTCGCAATCGCCACCCCCCGCTTCTCACCCGCCGACAACTTATAGGGCGGCCTCTGCGCCACGCCTCCCAACCCCACCTGGTCCAACGCCCCGCGGACACGCCGCTCCACCTCGCCCGCCGACAATCCCGCGTTGAGCGGACCGAACGCCACATCCTCGAATACCGTCGGCATGAATAACTGGTCGTCCGGATCCTGGAACACCATCCCCACCGCACGCCGGACCGATGCCGCCGTCTGCCGGGTCAACCGCGTGTCCCCAATCCTCACTTCCCCACTCGTCGGCGTCAGATACCCGTTCAAGTGCATCAACAGCGTGGACTTCCCCGTCCCGTTCGCCCCGATGATCGCCACCGCCCCCCCATGCGTGATCCGAAACGATACCCCCCGTAATGCCTCCGTCCCGTCCGGATAGGCAAAATACAAATCGCGAACTTCAACCACATGATGACTCATCGCCCACCCCCTGCCACCACCATACGCCCAAGCACGTCAGCCAGATTCCACCACCTCGCCGCCACAAGAAAGACCACCCACCCCAACAGAAACATCGCATCCACCCTCCGGAACGGCCGTGCCAATACAACCCGGATCTCCCCGTCAAACCCCCGCGCCAACATCGCCCGGTATACCCGGTGCGCCCGGTCCATCGCCCGGATCAGCAGGTGCCCGACCAGTGACGCATAGACACCAACCCCGAGGGAATGCCCCCCTCCCGACCGCATCGCCACCCCGCGCCGCACCCTCTGTCCTTCCTCCGCCACCACAAATAGATACCGGTACAAGAACAGGATCTGGACAGCAAACGTACGCGGAACCCCCAGCCGCTCCAGTCCCGCACAAAGCCGGTGAATCCCCGTGCAAGCCACCAACACCAGCGCCGTCCCCACCGTCAACCCGAACCGGATCATCAACGATGCAAACGATACCCACCCACCCGACACACCCGTCCCGCCGATCATCAGCATCGGCTGCCGGTCAAAGAACGGATTGAATATCCCGATCACAAGAGCAAATGGCGCGGCCAGCGCCATCTTGCGCAACAGATAACCCGGCGGCAAACCACCCAACGCCGCTAGCGCCACCGGATATAACACGAACGGCATCAAGGCCGAAATCTCATACCGGGGAAACGACATCACGGCCACCAGGAATACCAGCGTCACCGCGATCTTCACACGCGCATCCAACCGGTGTACCGGGGAATCCCCCCGCCCCAGTTCATCCATCGTGCCAATATCTATCCAATCCGCCATTTGACTGTACCCCAACACCTTCTCGCTCCCAAACTCCCACCATTCCCCTTCGCGCCCTTCGCTTGCCCGCCGAAGTTCCGCCTTGCGGAACGAAGGAGGGTGCTAAACCTCCCCGATTCCCTCCCTATTCCGTCTCCTGACTCCTGAATTCTGCTTCTCTCCCCTTCCCCCTCAACTTCAACACAACGCCAACCGTCAGCACAAGCGCCAACACCATTCCTCCCCCCACAAGTCCCGACACCACCCCCCCCGCCTTGTCTTGCACCTGGTCTTTATCTCCCCTGAACCCATAGTCGGGCAACACCGCCGTCTTCTCCTGCACCACCGTCAACCTGCCGCGAATTCCGTCCTGCGCCCCACCCCCAACCTCTTCCTTGCCGCTCACCCTGGCAATCGCCCATTCCAACCCATCCGGATGCGACGACGCCAACCAACTCCCAGCCGCTCCCATGACAATCGCCGCCACAAGCAAACCACCCAGAACGGGGCGAAGACTCTCTTTCGTCGTCGCCGCCATCATCAATGCTTCCGGACGCGCCTTGGCCACAAACACCACCAGTGCCACCGTCACCACACCTTCCACAATCCCGATCGCCAGGTGGATGGGTTGCATCACCAAAACAAACGCGCGAAACGGCAGTTCCGATATGCCCGACAAACACGTCTCCAGCACCACGCCAAAGGCCCCAAACTGCAACCCCGCAACTGCCGCCAGCATCGCTCCCGCCCACACCCGGCCACGCCCCGCCCCATCCCCCGCAATGACCCGGTAAATCAGCGGGTACGCCACAAACGCCGGAAAGAATCCCAGATTGAATATATTGCACCCCAGCGCCAGCAACCCGCCGTCGGCAAAGAAAAGCGCCTGCACGGTCAGCACCGAGGCCAGCGTCAGGAATGCGGCGTGGGGCCCCACCAGGATCGCCAGGATCAACCCGCCCCCCAGATGCCCGCTCGATCCCGTGGCCGGAATCGTAAAATTGATCATCTGCGCCGCAAATATGAACGCGCCCAGTACACCCATCATCGGCACAAGACCCTCATCCGGCGAACGCCGGATCTTGCGCGCACAGGTCCCGATCAGCCCCGCGGATACCGCCCACATCGCCCCGCCCACCGCGGGGGAAACTAACGCATCCGCCATGTGCATCAGCCTGTCCTCCTCATTGCAACGTCTCCCCGCCCAACCTCGTGATCTTCACTCCGACGGACGGATCCACCTTGAAATACCGATCCATCCCGGGCGTCATCTGGATCTCCACCCCGGCCTTATCCGGCACCCATAACGCCGCGCAATTAGTAAACAACCCCAGCATCTTCATCCCCTCAACAGGCCCCAGCACAAAGAGCGATGTCGAAAGCGCATCCGCCGCCACCGCCGATGGCGCCACCACCGTTACCCCCGCCATCCCCGCCACCGGCCACCCCGTGCGGGGATCCATGATGTGGGAATACCGCTTGCCTTCGATCTCCACAAAACGCTCATAGTTCCCCGAGGTCGCCACCGCCATCCCCTCGCTTAATTCAATCACCCCGAGCGTCGCCCCGGCGTCAAAGGGATTGCGCACCGCCACCCGCCACCACCGCCCGGCTTCCGGCCTCCCGTAACAACGCATGTTGCCGCCCAGGTTCACCACAAAGTCCCGGGCACCCTGCCGTATCAATTCCCGGCAACACACATCCACGGCATACCCCTTGGCTATCCCGCCCAGATCCACCATCATGCCAGCCCGCATCAACCCGCATTTCCCGCCCTCCACAAGAATGTTGGTGTACCCGACCAGCGCCAGCTTCTCACGTAACACCGACTCCGGCGGCACAGCCTCCGGCTTCCGCCCCCCACTGAACCCCCACGCCCGAACCACCGGCCCCACCGTGGCATCAAACGCCCCGTGACTTAGCGCTCCATACAACCGGGCCATGCTCAGCATCCGCGTCACATGCGCCCCCACCGGCATCAACCCTTGCCCTGCCGCCGCATTGACCCGCGATAATTCACTCGTCGGACTGTACACCGTCAGGATGGAATCGAGTTCGCGCATCCGGTCCAGCGTGATCCGGACATATTCCTCACACCGCGCGGCCTCGCCCGCTCCCGCCATCACCGTCCCCACCGTCCCCATCACCTGGAACGAACTCTGCCGGGGCCCCGCCTGACGGCACGCCGCCACGCTAACCCCCACCGCAACCCCTGCCGCCAGAAGCAGGACGCCATAATGCCGCCTCATGCCCCATCCCCGATTTTCACCCCGCCTCAGGAGGCACCTCCCGCCAGCACCACCGACGCCTGCCGCCGGGCTTCTTCCACCATGGAGTCCCACTGCCGTTCGAACTCCGCCACTTCACCCTTCGCCATCCCCCGCTTCACGGCATCCCGGTACAAACCGGCCAGACGATCAAATCCGGTGGCAAAGGCGACATTCCCCAACCCCCGCCAGACCTCGCCCCGAATCAGAAAACCAGAGATCACCTTGCTGACATGCGCAAGCCCGACACCCCGGACCCGTTCATCCATTTCCGCACGAACCGCCGCTTCGACCACCGTCCCCGGCACCTTCACACCGGGCAACTTGACCAGCGCCATACGCGCCTCCCCGGCCCCCTCCTCATCACCGAACGCATACAACATCACCATGGATTCCCTCAGGAAATGTTCACCCACGGCGGACGTCAAAGGCACCTTCGCCAGATCGCCAAGTTTCCCGGAACGGAGTCCCCGCCGCGCCAGTTCCAACCGGGGCCCCCGAACATACACCCGCCGCGCCGGATCAAAATGCAGCGTCCCCGAACCGATCATCTCCATCAACGACATCCAGACCATGCGGTTGCACCAAGGATGATCCGGATCCTGATAAGCCCGCCCCTGATATCCCCAGTACGCCGCATGCGCCTCGGGAAGACGCCAGTCCAGCGCCCCGACTTCCGCCTCCATCTGCCGCATCACCTCAACCCGCAGACGCGCGCCTTCCATCCGGTCCCTGCGCCCGGCGCCACCCCCGGACCACGCCAGCACCCCATCGCCACCCATGCAGTCATTCATTTCCAATGCAAACCGCACGCGGCTATGCAGGGAATCCTCTTCCCAACGTCCCGAGACCTTGTCGGAATACAACCACGCCAGTTCCCAATACAACGTGGGACTCCGGGGATTGGCGGGAATCCCTTCGTCCCGCAACAGCCGCACCCCCCGTTGAACCCATTGCCACCGGTCGGCAGGATCGGGAAACATCGCGCCAATGTTGTAGGAGAGGTTCCATGCGTGGTAGGCCCAGATCTCGGGACATCGCGGCTCCAACCGGGCAATCCAGTCCGAGAGTTGGGCCACCTCAAAGAAAAGCCCCTCATCCTGTTTCTGCGCCGCGCGCAACCACAACATGTCGGCCAGTAGACCGCGGAATCCCCCCAGCGCCACCGTCACAAACCGGACGCCGGCCGGAGTGTCCGCCCCCTCGCAAACGTCACCCCGCCCTGATGCCCCGCCCGGTGTGCCGCTCGCCAGCCAACCGGCAGTCCCAAACGCCGCCCCAATTAGAATCACCAGGAAAAGGCTGGAAAGAAACCGTTTCATGCCGGGAACAAAACTCCATCAGGGGTCACCCCCCGACCCTGGACCCGCGGGCGCCTCATGCCTCATAGCACTCGTAGTGCACAATATCGCTCAACGGCTTCCGGCTCTTCCGGCGTATCGGCTCCGCCGGATAACCCAGCGGCGTCATCGCCAGCGGCTCAAGCGTACCCGGAATCCCGAGCACCCGCCGGACCTTCCCCGGTTCAAAGGCCCCGATCCAACAGGTCCCCAATCCGAGGTCCGCCGCGCATAGCGTCATGTGATCCATCGCAATCGCGCCATCCACATCCGCGTAATTCTTCCCGTCGGACCGGACCCACGCCTTGCCGGGCTCCACACACACCACCAGAATCACCGGCGCCGACCAGAACCATTCCCGCGGATAGGCTTCGCCTAACGCATGACGCCTCTGCTCATCGCGCACCACGATAAACCGCAGGGCCTGCCGGTTCGCCGCCGTTGGCGCCAGTCGCCCGGCCTCCAACACGGCCAGAACCTTGTCTTCAGGTACAATCCGCTTCTCATAGGCGCGCACACTGAATCGCTTATGCACCAAATCAAGAAAGTCCATGCTCGTCCCCTCCGTTCGTCACTTCGCTACTGTCCCCGACACCACACGGTCACGGCCCCCAAGATCAGGCCGCACCGTCACATTCACAAATCCATTGTCGATCAACCATCCCACAACCGCAGGACCTTGGTCAAAACCTATTTCCAGGAACAACCACCCGCCCGGCTTTAACACCACCCGCGCCTCCCGCGTCAACCGCCGGATCAGATCCAATCCGTCCGGCCCGCCATCCAACGCCGACAACGGCTCATGGGCCCGGATGTGACGGGGCAGTTTCGCGCAGTCCTCCGTGGCAATATAGGGAAGATTGGCCGCCACGGCGTCCAGCATTTCACTGCCGAGCCCCTGCAGGAGATCGCCCTGCCGGAACTCGATCCGCCCGGCAACCCCGTTCAACACCGCATTCTCCCGTGCCAGGTCCAGCACCTCCGGATGCAGGTCCACCGCCATGACCCGGACCTCCGGCCGCCCCAGCACAAGACTCACCGCCACACACCCGCTCCCCGTCCCGATATCCGCCACCGCCACTGACGGCCGGCTCCAAAGGTCGCCGCACTCCAGCACGGCGGCGATCAACGTCTCCGTGTCCGGCCGGGGAATCAGCGCGCGCCGGTCCACCTTGAAGGTATGCCCCATGAACCCGGTGTCCCCCACAACATACTGGAGCGGCTCTCCCGCGCCCAGCCGCCTGAGTCCCGCCCGCAACGGCACCAACTGCGATTCGTCCAGATCCTTTTCAAACCGCACATAAAGTTGCAGGCGCGGACACTTCAGCACATGACTCATCAACTGCTCGGCCACCAGGCGGGGTTGCTCCACCCCCTTGCCGGCAAGGTAGTCCGCCGACGCCTGAAGAACATCGAGAAGCCGCTTCATGCCTTGGCCGCCGCCATCTCCTTCTTGACCCGTAACTCCAGATCATGATCACGCAGGGCCTCAATCAACGCGTTGATCTCCCCCTCCATGACCCGGTTCAGCGTGTAGATCGTAAAGTTGATGCGATGGTCCGTCAGGCGGTTCTGCGGGAAGTTGTACGTCCGGATCTTCTCACTGCGGTCCCCGCTCCCGATCTGTGTGCGCCGGAGATTGCCGCTGCGCTCCTCCTCCTGCCGTTGCTTCCAGTCCAGCAGTCGCGCCTTGAGAACACTCAGCGCCTTGTCCTTGTTCCGGTGTTGCGAACGTTCATCCTGGCTTTGGGCCACCAGTCCCGACGGCAAATGCGTCACGCGCACCGCGGAATAGGTGGTATTCACTCCCTGCCCGCCCGGCCCCGAGGAGCAGAAAATATCCACCCGCAGTTCCTCGGCGGGAATCACAATGTCATCCATCTCCTCAACTTCGGGCAGCACCGCCACCGTGGCGGCCGACGTGTGAATCCGCCCCGACGCCTCAGTCACCGGGACCCGCTGCACGCGATGACAGCCGGATTCGTACTTGAGCACACTGTAGACCTGGTTGCCCTCCACCGAGAAGATCACTTCCTTGTAACCTCCCACGGCGGACGAACTGGCATCAATGACGCCCACCTTCCATCCGCGCCCCTCGCAAAAGCGACTGTACATCCGGAACAGATCCGCAACAAACAGCGAAGCCTCTTCCCCGCCCGTCCCCGCCCGGATCTCCAGGATCACGTTCCGTTCGTCGTTCGGGTCCGGCGGCAACATGGCCGCCTGCAATTCCTTTTCCGCCTTCGGGAGGGCGGCCTCCAACCCGGCAAATTCCTCGGCCGCCAGGGCCTTCAGGTCCGGATCGGCCCCGGCATTCGACAGCAATTCCTGATGCTCATCGAAATCCCGCTTGATCCGCACGAACGCATCCGCCTTTTCCATGACACGCCGCAGGCGCGAATGCTCCTTGACGGCTTCGCGGAATTTCTTCTGGTTCGCCGCCACTGCCGGATTGGCAATATCCGCCTCCACCCGCGCCAGACGCGAGGTCAATTTAGCGATATAAGCGGCATCAATCACGCGATCCCGTCCGTCCTCTGCCGGAAAACTCCGGCGGTTCCTGAACAGAAAAAGGGCCAGAACACCCGCAGGTCTTCTGGCCTTGTCTGGAATGCGTCTGACTACTTCTTGGCGTAGCGCTTACGGAACTGTTCCACGCGGCCCTTCGCATCCACCATGGCTGTGCGACCGGTATAGAACGGATGACAAGCCGAACAGGCATTCACATGCATTTCCTTCACGGTCGACTTCGTCTTCGCGATCATCCCGCAACCGCAGGTAATCGTCGCTTCGTTATAATCGGGATGGATATCCTTCTTCATCGTCTGTACCTTTCTTGGCGAAAAACCTGAATCTTATACATAATTCCTCCCCCCGGCGCAATCTCTTTCGTTTGGCAACCCCTCCCCGATCCCCGTGACCTCGTGTCACGGGTGAAGAAAGTTGCGCCATGCGACCCTACATTCTGCACCTCATCACCCCCTGCAACCCCACATTCTGCACCTCATCACCCCCTGCAACCCCACATTCTGTAGCGCGTCACGGCGTGACGCGGTCCCACATTCTTCCAGTTTCTGCACCTCATCACCCCCTGCAACCCTACATTCTGTAGCGCGTCACGGCGTGACGCGGTCCCACATTCTCGTGGCTCTTGAAATTGCTCCAAGAGAGGCGTTTGGCGATTTTTATGATCCCGCTCTGCGGAACCGTAACAATCGCAAACCATTTTCTTCACCCCTTTGCCTCTCTGCGTCTCCGTGCCTTCCAGCGAAGCGGGTGGTGCAGGCTTATTCTTCGCGTAGTAACCGTGGCGGCGCTAAGGAAGGCCTTTGGGCGTGGCACCCCCGGCAAGGTTCGAACTTGCGACCGCCGGATTAGAAATCCGATGCTCTATCCAGCTGAGCTACGGGGGTATGAAAGTGGCCGGAATCATAGGATGCCCACTCTCCCGCTTCAAGCCGAAACCCGATGCGCCGGACGCCCCCCTGCACAAAGTGACACCCCTTAGCCAGTAAGGATCAAGTCCTAACCAGCTAAGGGGTCATGGCTGGTGAGTTTACCGGACGCTTCTCGCATCCACCCCCGTCGCTCTACTTATATGATCTCATATTCCCCGGAAACCGGATGTCAGGAGCCCGTTAAATCATCACCCCTTTACGGATGAAACGATTTCGTCCTACCGGTTGACCAGCGTGGTCTTACCCGTTTGCCTTGGCCCAAAATAAAAAAGGCCATCCCGCCTCGGCGGAATGGCCCTCGAATCCTCGTCGTCCGGATCCTGATTCCCGTATGCCCCCCCTTACTCCATCCCCATTCCCATCGGGGCTTTGACATCAGCCGTCTTCAGGATGTCGGAATACACAATCTTGGCCTGTCCCTTGAGTTTGTTCACAAAAGCCTCAAACAACTCCATCTGCTTCTTCTGCTTGAGGTGGTCACTCAACTTCTCCTTGACCTCCTCCAGCGAACTCGTCTTGGCCGCCTCGTGCGCCATCACCTGGATGATGTGATACCCAAACATGGTCTCCACCACGGGTCCCACATCCTTGACCTTCTGCGTAAACGCCGCGTCCTCAAACGCCTTGACCATCTGCCCGCGCTGGAACGTGCCCAGATCCCCGCCCCGCTCCTTGCTGGGACAGTCGGAGTTTTCCTTGGCCAACTTCGCGAAATCAGCCCCCTCCACCAACTGCTTCTGCAACGCCTCAATCTTGGCCTTCTTCTCCGCCTTGACCTTGTCGTCATCCGTCTTCTCGATCTTGATCAGGATGTGGCGCGCCTGCACGCTCTCGCTCTGGACAAAACGCTCCTTCTCCTCTTCATACAACTTGGCGACATCTGCCTCCGCCACGACCATGTTGGTCGGCACTTCGCTCTCCACCAACGTCTTGATGCGCAATTCACTCATCAGATTGGTCCGGAACTGCCCCTCGGTGAGGCCCTCGCGTTGCAGGGCGTCGGCCATCGCCACTCCCTCGGGCAACCGCTTCTTGATCACGTTAATCGCCTCGGTCACATCGCCATCGGTCACCTTGATCGCCCGGCGGTCGGCTTCCTTCTCCAGTAGGTTGCGCATGACAAACCGGTCGGCCGCCTGCTGACGAAACCGGCCCATCAGTTGACCCATCTGGTCCGCACCCAGTTGGGCCGCCTGAGGACCCAGCATGGCCATGATCTGCTGATCCGCCTCGCCCACCGTCAATTTGGCGCCATTCAATTCCACCAGCACGGCACCGGGATCAACCGCCGGCACCGGCGTGATCTTGACATCCGACGCGGCCGGCACGGCTACCCCGGGCACGGCGGCACTTTCCGGCGTTTCCTTTGCCTTCTTGCACCCAAACGACAACGCCATAACCCCGCACAGGACCACCATACCCGCCAAACGCATCTTCATATGCCATTCTCCTTAGAGTTCCTTGATTTCACACAAAGCGAAAATCGTACGATAGTAGCCCCCATCATGGCGAGCCCGATTTATTGGTGTCGGCGATTCAACCCCGGACGCCGACGCCGCGCCATCATCACCAGAATCACCACGCCCCCAACCACCATCAACATCCAGGTCCCCGGTTCCGGCACCGTCGGCACCGAGTCGGCGGCCACCGGCTCAAGTCCCGCCGCCTTGAACTGCTCCTTCGTCTCCAATACCACCGCCCCCGATACCGGCGTCACCACTTGATACCGATTGGCCAACAGCACAGCCCCCTCCTTGTCAGCGCTATTCCGCGATGCGGCCAGTTTCAACACTTCGTCCCGTGCCCATAACCGGACGCAATGCGAGGATCCCGCCTTTGCGGATTCCGAGACCACTCCCTCCACCCGACTCCGGTCATAAACATACTGCCGCGCCCGCCCCGCCCATACATCCAGACACCGCCCCGCATCCACCACCGGGTCCCCCGTCCGCCCGACCTGGCGCACCGCCGACAAATCCGCCAACGCCGAGATAATCACATCAGGCCCCGTCGCAAACTGAAGACTGAGCAAGACGAGATTACCCGGCCGTCGATCCCACCGCTGACGCAGGGACTCCACCCCGCCAAACACAACCGGCTGCGTCGCATGTAACCACAGGATCGCCCCATCCTGCACCCCGCCAGCCAGATCCCAGGCCCGCTCCAGCGCCTTGACGTTGTCGCATCCGCCGGCGAATCGAACCTTGCGGATCGCCTCCGCCGCCTCCCCGCGCGACCGCTCCGTAGCCGCCTGCATCCCGCAGAGTTCCTGCACCCGATCCCCCGCCAACACCACGCCAAACTCCATACCGTCGGGAATAGCCGCCACCACCTTCGCCAAACCCTCGCGATACGCCTTCATCCGCTGCGATCCATCAATCACCAAGGCCACCCGCTTCGGTACAGCAACGGACGCTTCCTGAATGATCTGCTGAACCGCCCCCTTTGTGGCACCATGCTTGTCCTCCGCCACCACCGCCGTAACGGCACCACCGCGCATCACCCGAATCGCAGTAGCCTGCTCCAACAACGGCCCCGGCATCGTTCCCCGCAAGGCATGCCCACCGTTCCCGGCCGGCTCCTCCACCAGATTCGTCGCCGCCCCAACCGCCGAGACTTTCTCCGGCGACTCCACCCAAAGCCCGTGGGTCAGCGTCTCCGGCAGACCGAAGTTGTGCTCCGTGAAATACGGCAACCTCAGCACCCCCTGATCAAGGGCATCAAGGTCCACCGGCGCCGTCACCCCGATGCGAATCTTCATGGTCCCGTTCTCCGGCGGCACCGGAAAACATTGCACCAGCACACGGTCCGGCCCGGCCGTTGTGACCAACACCGGATCCCGCCGCCGTTGCACCACCTGCTGATAGGCCTGCTTGACCTGGCTCCGCCCGCCAAACGCCGCCTCCCGCTCCTCACCGTCAATCCACAACGTCAGCCGCGACACCACGCCTCCCGGCGGCAACATGACCACCGCACGCGCCTCCTGCTGCCGCGGCGAGGTGTTCTTGAACACCATCGTCCATTCCGTATACGCCACCCCACTGTCGGGACTCACCACACTGTCCTGCCGTGACTCAAACAACGACAGCCCGCGGATGCGACCCTGGACCGCATCGCCCCCCACGTTCGGATCGAAGTCCATCCAATCCCACCCCCCGCGACGCCCAAGCGGCGATTGCGGCGGCTTGACCATGTTGAACGGCGTGCCAGTCACCCGGTAATAAATCTCGCGCGCCTGTTCCTGCGTCACCCGGACCCCGAACTCATTGAATAGAAACCGGATCAGGTCGCCACCCATCGGCCGCCCACCCAGGTAACAGGATTCCAAGATCGCCTCCCGACTGCCACCCGTCCTTAGCATCTGCAGTCCACGCGCCTGAATCACAGCATCATCCGCCACCGCCATCTGGAGCCCCACCTGGGTAATCGCCTTGGGCGCCTCCAGCGCCGCCATCGCCAACAGGGCAATCGCAACGCCTCCCCACAGTCCCGCCAGACGCCGCCCCGACCCGTCACTCAACGCCTTCCGCGCGCGAACCCGCAGGAGAATTGCCGTGATGAAGGACGTCAGCGGCGAGAGCGGCAGGGCGCCGAAACCGAAGAAGAGCAACCCGAGCAAGGCAAAGGGCGTAAACGGCAGGAAGAGCAACGCATAGTAACCGCCAATCCCCAAGGCCAGGGCATTCAGCCACCCCAGCAACTGCCACCGGTCGCCGCGCCCGGTCCGCAACGCCAGGATCAGCGCCAGATTCGCCACCGGCACCACCGCGATCAACAGCACATGTAGCACGCTGGGAATCGGATCAAACAGGATCCCCGCGCACATGTGGGTGAATAACTCCACCCCAAGCGTAAGAACCGGTATCACCACCCCCAGCAACAAGAAGAATACCAACCCGAGAATCCCCACCGCCTTCTTGTCCTTTCCCATCTTCATCTGCGTAGTTTCACTATTCATGGTCTACTCCCTTCACTTTCTCTTCCCACTGATCCAGCATTCCCGCAATCACCGCGCACTCCCACCCAAACGGCAGATACCCCGCGTACCCGAGAATCGGCATCTCAAAGACCTTGAACCGGTTCACGTACGGTACCGTGTAGATCCACTTCGCCAGACTGTGATAATTCCACATCTCCCAGAAGAACCCGCACACCAGCGCCGCCAACGCCAGCCGCACCAACCGACTCCTATCGCCTCGCGCCAGGTCGCCAAACACCGTCTCCCGCCCGGCCAACGCCTGCAGTGCGACAATGATCACCAGCGGAGCTATCCACAGGACGGGAAACAGGATGTCGGGCCAGACACCAATCCCCGCCAACCCTGCCGCCGCCAGCGCCACCGCCAACCCCGCCACCACCCGCGGCCGTGCCGGCACCAACGGCCGGAACCCATCCAACCCCTTCGTCAACCTTGGATAGGTGGCCAGCCACTCGTGCGTGGACATGACCGCCGGCAAAACCGTTGCAAAGGGAAGGGTCGCAAACACAACGTACTCCCACGACGTCAACGTCCCGATCCCCACGTAATACCAATTCTGAACGAACCGGTTCAGATACTCAAAGAACCACCAAAACCCGGCACTAAGCACAAACAATCCCACCAGATGCCGCGGCCGATCCACCAACAGACAATGCCCGCTCCTCCAATAGGTCAACGCATTGATCACCACAATGTACGCCATCCATTGCGGACTGAAGGTAAACATCTGCAGTCCAGCGAACCAAGGGAACCGCGTCCACGCCAGCACCCACGCCCCCACTCCAAACACCACGCCGCACCACCCCCACCAGGGAAATGCCGATGGCAAACCACGGTTATTCCCTGTAGCGCGCCACGGCGTGGCGCCATCCCCATTCCCTGTAGCGCGCCACGGCGTGGCGCCATCCCCATTCCCTGTAGCGCGCCACGG
>CAZHRU010000010.1:23265-51517 GCA_964535015.1 uncultured Verrucomicrobiota bacterium
TCCCTGTAGCGCGCCACGGCGTGGCGCCATCCCCATTCCCTGTAGCGCGCCACGGTGTGGCGCCATCCCCATTCCCTGTAGCGCGCCACGGTGTGGCGCCATCCCCATTCCCTGTAGCGCGCCACGGTGTGGCGCCGTCCCCGCTCCCTGTAGCGCGCCACGGTTTGGCGCATGGCCGCACACCGTGCGGCCCTACATTAATGCCGCAGATGCATCGCATCGCCCAATTGATCCATCGCCCCCCTGAACCCTGGCTCCCTACCCCACACCCCGCCACCACCACCGCACCCAACACCCCCGCCATCCCGCCAAACACCCACCACGAAAACGACGCGTGCTCCACATACTGCGTCGTCGGCGGAAATTCCAAGTAACGCCCCACAGACCCGCCCGCCAGCCAGACCCCCAGCAAGGGCAGCCCCACCAGAAGCAACAACCCAATCAGAATTTCCGTCCGCACTTTCATCCCAGTTACCCTTTCGCCTTGTCGTCCCGCGCATACCAGTCAATATTCCGCGTCAAATACATCACCAGGGCCAGCGCCACAAAAAGTCCCGCCGTCCCGAACAACAGCGAATAGTCCTGAAGCCGCAGAATCACAAAAAGGAAACCATAGATCGCCGCCAATTCGACTCCGATCAGCAACCCGCGGCCAACTCGTTTCAAGACGGCAACGCTGTAACACATGACCATCAAGGTGGCCGCCGCCGCACTGACCAGATAAGCCCACCCAAACCCGACAATCTCCGACAGCGAAATCAAGGCGAGATAGAAGAGACACAAGGCCATCGCCACCAACGTGTACTGCAGGGGATGGACCCGTAAGGGCGCCAGTATCTCGTAAAGGAAGAATGCCGTGAATACAAGCACCACAAACAGCAACCCATACTTAATGGCGCGTTCGACATAACGATACGTGTCCACTATCTCGATCAGATCCACCCCAAAGGCCGAACTCCGGACAGTGTTGACATTGAACCCGTCCCGGCTGCTCCACTGCTGCGGAAAATCCCGGCCATACGAGGACACCTTCCAAATGGCACTAAACCCGTCAGACCCCACCTTGCGTTCCATCGGCAAAAAGGCGCCCGCGAAACTGGGATCGGCCCATGGCGAAGACATAGTCACCTGAGTCTGTTGCGCCACAGGGATAAATCGAATCCCCGTACTCCCATTCAAGGTCAGATTGATGCCAAAGGGCATCGAGGCAGAACTGCCCCAGTCAGACTTGCCAATTTTCACATGCACCCCCGCGGGAAAATCCGCCAACTTGGAACAGGGCGCCATGGGCAGGTTATCCTCCCCCCACTTCAGAACAATCGTCTCCTTGGCCCCGCGCAAATCGCTCACCGCGACGGTCACCACCGCCTCATCCCAGATAACATCGGCGGGCTCGACCTTCCAGTCGTCAAAGACCGGCTTGGCAAATCGCCCTTCCAGTTGAATCGTCCCCCCGTATACCACCGCCTGATAAATGCCACGATGCAGTACGGATGGCTCCAATTCCCCGGATATTTTCAGATCCTCGGGAAGAAAATGCGCGTAGGCCGTCATGGTTTCCGTCACGGAACCCTGCGTGAGTTGACCATTGACCATTTGACTGCGCGGCGTGGTAACCCGGTAGCGATAAGGCACAATCAGAATCGGCCCGCATATCGACTGGGACGCCCCCCAGGTGGAGGTAATGTCGGCCACCGCCCCATTCCTCCGCTGCAACCGTTCAGAGAGCACCCCTTGGATCAGACTCTGGGGTATCAGGAAACCAAGAACCAACACCAACAGAATCCCCATTCTGACCAGGGTATTAGAGGCCCACGAAGACCGTGTGGGAATCGGCGGCGGGACAGGAACGCAACTGTTGACATCATTCATGATCGTACTCCTCACTGCAACACCCCACTGACGGCGCGCCACAGATATTCAAAGAAATTGCTGCTAAAGGCATTCGGATTGAAAAATGTAACCGGCAGGTCCGGCCGGGCAAGGTAAGGACTGCATACCCAGGAGAGTTCGCAACCCGCCAACCCTGTAACCAGGATCCAACTCCATAGAACCCGTGATGCCATCAGCGCCGAACCCGTCATCTCACGTAACAACCGGTAAAGCCTCACGTTTCCGGCAATACCCGCTAACGCAACCGCGCAAGTGTTGCCAAACAACAAGACTCGATATGAAGCCATCGCGCCGGCCTCCCCGGGTGCCGGACACTGATACACAAATAGTAGCATCACCGGTGTCACGGCGGCCAACAAGACGGAAGTGAGAGTCAAACTGAGCAGAACACATGTTGTCGTCTGCGCAGCGGACAACCTCGACCCCAAAACCTGCGCCAATAGAATGTTGATCAAACTGCTGATCATCACTAGCGTCAACATCATGGCCGGCATCTTGATCGCCGAATAGAGGGCTTGCTCAGGTGACCGCCAAAGGCCAAACACGAACCCGTACAAGGCGGCCCCGCCGATAACAGCCACCACGGCCGCCAACGCAACAGAACCACTCTTGCCGTCCCTCAGGCACCCGGCCACGGTTTCATCGGCCCGACAGAGTACTGGAAGCGTAATACGCATGGGTGCAGACCCCCGCCTTCTTACCTCGGGTTACTTCTCGCCCTGTCGTCGTTTTCGATGCAATTCGACCAGTGGGTCAGAAAGAATATCTTCTCTCCTGCCCGGATTGGGGCCGCTTTCCCAATCAGGGGGCGAACTAACACGGCGACCTGCATGGTCACCACAAAGAAGAGGACCCCCCAAAACCTCAGGATCGTCAACGTCCGCCCCCCATTCATTTGGGCAAAGGCAGAGTTCATCAAACTCAAGGCAAACCAGGCGGCAGCACCCCAGAAAAGCACATGCAACGCCCCCATGAATGCCACCGTGTCTGTCGACTGCGAAAACAACCATGCGATCGGCGCAAATCCGACCAGAAGAAGACTCCACAGGGCGAGCCCCAGTATGAATACCGCCACCGTATCCGATAACGATTGCCGTCCACCCGAAAAACAGGAGAAGATGTAGAGACTGGGCAGACAAAGCACAGCCGAAAGCAACACACCAAAAAGCAATTTCACCGGAACCATCATCAGTTGTTCGCCGCCTGAAAAAGTCCCGATGATAAACCCATACGCCGCGAAACACACAACCGCCACCAACGTCAGAACGAAACCAGCCTGCAGACGCCGCCCTCTCGTCAGTTCATAGACCACCGACGCCGGTATCTTGAGCAATCGCTCCAACAGAACCTGAACCGTGAGTTTCTCCGGTATCGCCGCATAGTCCGTCGCAAAACTCTGATCAAAGTAACTTTGCCCCGGCAAAAGCGGAGGACGAGCCACTGTCGGCCTCGGAACCGAGGGCGCACTCCGAACAGAAGAATCATCACTGCTGTCAATGGGTGTATTCATCGCTTCTCTCCTTTTTCTGTTCTACAAACGCACAGGTCGCGCCGCCACGGGTAACCGAAGCTTCTTCGTTTCCGGAATGGCACTGCGCGCCGTTTTCAACATCTCCTCCAAGGCGTCCAGATACTGCCGGAAACGGGTAATCCCCGTCGCCGAGATGTACACCGTGGTGCGCGGCTTAAGATCCACGAATTCTTTCTCGATCCGCACCGAGCCCGCTTCCTCGAGCACTTTCAGATGCCGACTCAGGTTCCCGTCCGTCAGACCACAGTCCGCCTTGAGCGCATTAAAAGTCTTTCCCGTCCCGCCCGCCGCACCCAGGGCCGACATGATGGCCAACCGCGCCGGTTCATGAAAGATGCGCTCCAGCGCATCACCTGCCGTATTTTCCTTGTCACTCATCGTCCGCCTCCACTGTTGTCTTGCCGACAGTGCGGTAATGATCCCCCAGTAATACCGCCCCGCCGGCCAATTCCCCCGCCACAAACACCATGCCCATCGGCCAGGGTTCGATAAACGAGATCCCCGGCCAAAGCAGACACACCGTCCCGCACACAATATAGAACACCCCGATCCAATAGATCCCCGCGGGCAGCGAACTCCGGTACGCCACCTGCGCCAACCCGTACAGGCACATCCACATCCCGAACAGCAGGTCAAACTCGCCCTTGAGAACCAGCGCCAGGGAAAGCACCGCCCCCACCCCCAGCGCGGGAATGGCATCCATCGCCGGCTTGAGCATCATGGGGTTCCGCCGCACTTCGCCGTCAAACAGGAACCAGTACAACAACGCGGCGTAATTCACCCCGACCCCCACCGCCAGGATCACCCCCCAACCCGCCAGATGCATCCACGGATCGGCCGGCACCCACCCTGACCCCAGCACCCAGGCGCCGCCCAGCGCCGTCAACCCCGCCAGAATCCGCGCCTTCCCGGAATACCCCTTGAACAGGTTCCGCTCGATGATGAACTCCTGCAGGACTCGCACCTGCGCCAACGCGTCATGGATATGGTGTGCAATCATGGTTCTCCCGCCTTCCGGAATCATGGGTATCACAACTGCAAAGGACTTTGCAAGACAAAGTGTAAACTTTTTTATTGCCGCTGTTTTCCTAAGCCGGAACGATTCCATATTGCGGTTCAATTCACTCACGGAAGGTCAACGCCAACGTCCCGGCGGCGTTGACCGAGGGAACCCGTCGCCCTACCACTTCCGGCGTATGGGAATGCCGGCGGCTATCAACTCCGCCTTGATTTGCGGAATCGTATACTCGCCCGTGTGAATCATGCCGGCAATGATCGCCGCATCGGCTTTGCCTTCGCGAAACGCCTGCACCAGATGCTCCGGCCGGCCCGCCCCACCGGACGCCACCACCGGGATCCGCACATTCTCCGCGATCATCCGCGTCAGCGTAATCTCGAACCCGCCCCGCGTCCCGTCGGCGTCCACCGAATTGACCACGATCTCCCCCACCCCTAACCCCTCGGCCCGTTTGGCCCACTCCAGCGCATCCATGCCCGTCCGTTCCCGGAACCCGCGCGTCGTAATCTCGTACCCGCACGGAAACCGCTTGGCATCCTCCGCCCGCACCGGATCCATCCCCAGCACAATGCATTGCGACCCGAACGCCTTCGCCCCATCCGCAATGATCTGCGGATTCACCACCGCCAGCGAATTGACCGAGATCTTCTCCGCCCCCGCCAACAACACCCGCGACATATCCTCAAGCGTGGATATGCCGCCACCCACCGCAAATGGAATATGAATGGCCCGCGCCACTTCCCTCACCATCTCGATGTCAATCGGACGCCGCTCCGCCGACGCGGTAATGTCGTAAAACACCAGTTCGTCGCAACCGTCCTCATAGTACTTCGCCGCCAGGGCCACCGCATCGCCCAGCACCACGTTGTTCTGAAATTTGACGCCCTTGGTGACCTTCTTGTCGCGCACGTCCAAACAGGGAATAATCCGTTTCGTCAACATCGTCCGTCCCACCGGCTGAAGTTCTCAAACAGTCTCAATCCGATCCGCCCGGATTTCTCCGGATGGAACTGCGTCGCCATCAGGTTGCCGCGCCCGATAACGGAGGCAAACTCAACCCCGGCATAGTCCGTCACCCCCGCCACATCCCCCGGGTTCTCCGGATCAGGATAGTAACTGTGCACAAAGTAGAATTCACTCCCATCGTCAATCCCCTTAAAGACCGGATGCGGACGCCGCAACCGAACCCCGTTCCACCCAATCTGCGGAACCTTGTCTCCGCGGTTCACCGGCCGGAACAACCGCACACGCCCCGGCACCAACCCGATGGTTGCCACCCCGCCATCCTCCTCCGAATACCCCAGAATGATCTGGGTCCCCAGACAAATCCCCAGAAACGGCGTCCCGCGTCGCACAACCTCCCGCAGGGTGTCTGCCAGTTGCAAGGACTCCAGATGCTTCATCGCCGCCCCGGCCGCGCCCACCCCGGGAAATACCACCCGGTCCGCCGCCAGAATGTCGGCAGACCGGTCCGTGACCTGCGCGTCGATTCCCAGCACCTCGAACGCCAGGCGCACGCTGGTCAGATTTCCAGCTTTATAGTCAACGATTGCTATCACGGGCACATAGTCTTATGTTACTCTCCGCTCTTGTCGAGCAAGAGTTTTGAAGAAAAACGTCACCCAATAAGAGAGTCCAGCATGAACCAATTCATCATCCTTCTCGCCATCCTGACCGCCGCCCTGACCGGAACCCCGTCGGTCCAGGCAAACCTGTTACACGACGCCGTCAGCCGCAACGATGCCCGGCAGGTCAAACTGCTGGCCTCCGGCACCACCGTGGAACTGATCAACGCCCTGGATGCCGACGAGAACACGCCACTGCAAATGGCGGCCGCCCAGGGTTCCATGGAAATTGCCGAGTTGTTGCTGGCCGCCGGTGCCCAAGTCAACCAGGCCTCACCCAGCGGCCTCACCGCCCTGCATTACGCCGTGAACAAGAACCAGACAACCATGGTGAAATATCTTCTGGCCAAGGGCGCCGAGGTAAACGCCCCCACCTCCAAGGGTTCCTCACCGCTCCATTGGGCCGCCTATAACGCCAATACCACGGTCGCCAAACTCCTGCTCCGGGCGGGCGCCAATGTCAACTTGAAGGCCTCTAACGGGTTCACCCCCCTCCACTGGGCCGCCTATAACAATGCCCCCGACATGATCGACCTACTGGTTGCCTTCCGTGCCGACCCTGCCGCCAAGGACAACAACGGGCAGACCCCCGCCGACGTGGCCGCCGACCGCAAGTCCGACAAAGCCATCGCCGCCCTGGCGCCGAAACAACCCGGCATGCTGAGTCGTCTCTTCAGCCGCAACCCGACCCCCGACCCCGGCCAGGAAGCCCCCACCGGCGAAGCCGTTGCCAACGCACCCGACACACACGTCAAGCAACCTGTGCCGGCACTACCCGCCAAATCGGGTCCCTCCACCCCGCCAACCGTGGACAAAGTGAGCATCATCATGAAGGATGGCGGCCGCTACGAGGGTCAACCTGTCAACCCCTCCTCTCCCTACTCCGGCACCCTCACCTATCCGGACGGACACCGCTATACCGGCCAGTGGCTGAATGAAACCAAGACAGGCCGCGGCACCATGACCTACTCCAACGGCGACAGTTATGCCGGCGACTGGGTGCGCAACCGCCGCGAGGGACAGGGCGTCTACCGCCACGCCAACGGCGATACCTACACCGGCGAATGGCGCGCCGGCCTCATGACCGGCAAAGGCGTCTACACCTTCGCCACCGGCGGAAAACTGGATGGCCTCTGGAAACGCGGATCACTCCTGGAAGGCAAAGGCGTCTACACCTCTCCCCAGGGCGACAAATACGAAGGGCAATGGGCAAACGACCGACTGCACGGACAGGGATCCTATACCGCCGCCGACGGAACCACCCTGATCGGCACCTGGCGTAACAACCGCTTTGTCCCGCCCCCGCCTAAGTGACCGCCCGTTCCACTTCCAGCACCGCCACCAACGCCTCGGGTTCCAACCGGAACGGCGACCCCCGCCCTTCGTAAAAACCGTGCGCCTCGATTAAGTGAATGTGCAAATCCGTGAACGTGATCTCGCGTCCTGTCGCCAGATTGCGGACCGCCACACTGGCCTTGGAATATAAACCCCGGTCGCCAAACGGACAGGGCATCCGCCCTCGCACCGAGTCCACGCGCACCTCGAAGTGCCCCGCCACGGTTCTGAACTCGCCCAACCCGGCCACCCCGGCGTCCCGCAACCCCCTCATGCGCGCCGCCACCGCCGCATGCGTCACCCCCAGCCGCTCGATCACCGCTTTGTCCTCTTCCATCAATAGCGCCAAGTCGCGCGGGTCATCCCCTAGAAACCCGGACAGACTCAGTTTCCCCGGCCGCATGTTCTCACGCACTGTCTTGTTCTGTGGTGTCTCTTTCATACCCGTCACCCGAAATTGTCGTAGTAGATCCGATCCCCGGAAATCCCCTTCTTCCGCAACACCGCCACACAGGCGTCAATCATGGCCGGACTCCCGCAGAGGTATGCCTCCGCCATTTCCACCGGCGTCACCTGCCGGTCAATCACCTCGGTAATCAATCCCGTCTCGCCCGTCCATCCCGTGCCGGACTCCAGCGCCGACAACGCGGGAATGAACCGGAAATCCGGCAACGTCCTTTCCAACTCACGCATCTCATCCACCAGGAACAGGTCTCGCACGGTGCGTGCCCCGAAATAGTAGCGAATCCGCCGCGTGGATCCCGCCTCGCTTAGTCCCAACAAAATAGATTTGATCGGCGCCATGCCCGATCCGCCCGCCACACAGATCATCTCGCGGTCGGACTCGTTAAGATAGAAATCGCCAAAGGGTCCCTTGATGAGCACCTCATCCCCTTCCTTCAGGTACTGGTGCACATACGTCGACCCGATCCCGTTGGACACCCGGCGAATCTCCAACTCGACGCGATCACGTGCCGAAGGACTCGACGCGATGGAATAGGCCCGATCCGTCGCCTCAGCGGCCTGCGCGTAGGGCGGCACCCGGAATTGCACAAACTGGCCCGCCTTGAAATCAATTGTTTCGCCTTCAGCCAGTTGCAGAGTCACTTCCTTGATGTCATAGGTCAGGTCGCGCATCCGAACCACCCGGGTCCGGAATTGCCGCGCCTTGAACACCTTCGGCAGAATCTCAATCCGCATTGGCCGGTTGACTTGGACCTGGCAGGAAAGCCTGACGTGCTCCCTGCGCTCCCGGGGACTCAGCACATGCATCTCGGAAGGCAACGGTTCACCGCCGCCTTCCAGCACCTTGACCCTGCACATGCCGCACAACCCGCGCCCGCCGCAGGCCGAGGGAATAAGAATCTGCTTTTCCTTCAACGCCATCAACAGTGAGCGGCCACCCTCAACCCTGATTTCCTTGTCGCCGTTGATGACAATCGGGAACGACCCCGGCACAGCAGGACTTTCCTCCCGCCTTTCCTCCCGCATCACCACCTCTGTGGACGAACCGCTCATGACCATGGATGGATGACATCCTGCCATCCAACATCACTTCCGTCCAGTCACAACAACTCGCCTAATGAATCGAGCGCGCATCTCCAAGTTGTGACACTGTCATGCTCACAATTCGACCGCACACCGTGCGGTCCTACATCCTGCGGAATTTTGTAGGGCGTTACGGTGTGACGCCAAACACGGTGGGTGCCAAGTGTGCCACATCGGACCAGGGACACCCTTGTTACAGCGGCTCGATCTGTATGGATTTTCAGGTAGGGCAAAGCCTCCGCGTAAGCGGCACGTTGTGCCGCAACGCGGCACTCACGGGCCGGCTGAGCCGCATCAACGAAGGGATTCTCCCAGAGATCAGGTCTGCCGTTGGGCCCTCAGCGTTCGCCCATGCACTTTGCATGCTTCCTGAGCATCGCCTTGAGTTCCTTCGCCGGTTTGGCCCTCAACCACCGTACCCGCTCCATGATGTCATGCTTCCGGATGTCAGCAAAGGGACAATCCTCCGTCGGCGCTTGCGCCGGACATTCGAACAGGAACGAGACACACCGGGTTCTCAACTCCGTCGCTTCATCAGCATCACTGTAATCACCTGCAGTCAGAAAAATACCATCCTCTTCACAAAATCCACCAGAATCACAAGGCGGGGTTCGACATTCATTTCAAACGCTTGTTATGCGTTCGGCGCCTGTTTCCCTGGTTGCCCCGCTGGGTCAGAACTGGACTGAACGCTTCGGGTGGCGCCAATCTCTTCAAAAGGTTGCCGCCCACAGGAACTCTCCCCATTCTTGAAGAACCGGCAGATCGGCAATCCGGCATACATGGCGATGGCGTTGAGATTCTCCGCGTTCGGAAAGCGCTTGCCGGCCTCCCATAAACAGTAGGTGGATTCGTTCACCCCCACATCGCTCGCGATCACCTTCATCGGAATGTCACGCCAGGTGCGCCACAACCTCAGGTTCCTCGCAAACGTCTCCCGTATGTTCTGTCCATCGGCGGCATGATGATTTCCACCCTGCGACAACAAATCACCGTCATCGCAAGGTGTCTTGAAATGTGCCCCGTCATTTGTACTGGAATCGCCGTGCTTCATCTACGAGAAGATCCTCCGTAAAAGGACCTCTTGATACACTAATCCCAAGCACACCGCACCGGTGGCGATTTTACGCAAAGTCAAGGGATCGAGACACCTGTAACCCGTCGGAACCACCCCGCACAACGATTCTACACGAAGGAACGCCTTCACCTCCCCGCTTCTATCTCCCCTCCCACCATCTGGTCGCCGTCAAACAGGAACCGCCCGGTAAACCACCGCCCCTCCAGCAACAACGGCATCCAGATCCGGTCATCGGCCCACATCGCATGGTACGGAATCGCCACCACCGGAAACCAGTGGGGAACCGCCTCCTCCGTCTCCTGCGGAACTCCATCCACGCCGGTGGCCGTGAACACATACCCGTGAATGGAATGCCCGTCGGCAAATTGGAACATCAACTCGCCCGCGGATCGGACACCCTCCGGGGTCACCCGGATTTCTTCCTGCACCTCGCGAATCGCCGCCTGCAACGGCGTCTCACCGGCCTCAATCCTTCCGCCCGGCCCGTTGAACTTGCCGGCCCCCAACCCCTTCTTCTTATGGATAAGCAGCACCTCGCCATCCCGGAGAATCATCATCAGGGTCGCCCGCTCCTTCGGCACCCACGTCTCCCAGTTGATCTCCAGGAATTTCACACAACCCCTCTCATCCCTTTTCCTTGAACACAATGTCAATCGCCAGGCCCGCCGCCAACAGCAACGCCGCCAGTGCCGGATTCGCCTGCGTCGAATCGCTCAGGGCTATCATATAGTTGTCTGCCGACGTGAGTAGCTCGCGCCCAATCCCGGCCCACTTCTTGGTGACCGTTCCCAGCACCTTCCCCCCCGCATCCAGTATCTGGAAATTCCACCCTTTCCAATCCCCCTTGACCTCCGCCACCTGTCGATCCCCCATGTCAAACACGTAAAATCCGCCACCCAATGACAACACCTTGCTCCTCAGATACCCCACCGGCTTCCCCGAGTGATCCATGACGTGTACCTTGGCCCTGAATAGCGTCAGTCCCCGCCGGAGGGTCAGCAAAGGCGCGGTGTCCTCCTGTTCCCGGACCTCAATACAGGTCGGCAACATCTGCTTGTTCACCAGTAACCGCATCAAGTGGTTAAACCACCCCACCTTCTCCTGGGCAAACCCGATCTGTCGCCCATCTTCCGGGGCATAAACATCATACCGGTCGGTCAATTTGAGAAATCCGATTCGTTCCTTGATGAGAAAATTCGTCCGACTCAGCATAGTCTTCCTTTCCGATCAACGTCTTCACCCCTCCCAAAGGTGGCGTTCGCCGTCCCGGCGGACGCATCATCATAGTTCCGCCGCTGGGACATCGGCGGCCACCAACTTCGCGCTTCTTACCGCGGCGCCGTGATCGTCCGCATGTCCTTGGTCATTTCCTGGAGGCGCGGCATGATCTTGACCATCAACTTCTGGTTCAACTCCATCGCACGCTTCATCAGTTCAGGTTGCTTCGCGACAAAGGCCTGCCCTTCCGGAGTCTTGTAGAAGGCGATCGCCGCCTTGAGTTCGTCTTCGGTCAGCGTCTCGGCATAGAGCGTAATGTAGTCGTTCTTGACCTTCTCCCAACTCAACTCCTCCGCCACCAGATCAATGATCTTTTCGGACTGACCCAGCGCCTCCGGCGGCATGTTGGTCTGCCCCGACATTTTCCCCATCTGCTCCATTTGGGTCGGCAGCATCTTCTTAACCATCGCAAAGGACTTCTCGATGTTCTCAGGGATCTTCATCAAGACCATGAGTTCCTCCGACAAGACCCGGCGCGACTCACCTTCGCCACGGGCTACCCCGGCCAACACCACCCACATGACCGTCAACGCCATCAGACCATGTTTCATCGGATTCTCCTTGTTGTGAATTTACTCAGTCCCTTCACCAGTCGCCACTCGCGATCCCTCGCCTTGCCCCCGCACTCCATCCCCCAACCGCTTGACCGCCGCTTCAACCAGCACACTGTTGAGCAGCGGACGGCACGCCATCGCCTTGCGGGCCGCCGCAGAGTAACGGGTCACCGCCTCGTCGTTCCCCAACGCCGCCGCCAACCTTGCACATGATCCCAGAATCTCGGCATCGCCGGATGCCGTCCACTCCGCCGCCTCCACCGCCTGACGGAACCCTTCCTCCTGCCGCTTCCTGTCCCCGTCTTTCAGCGCCTCCACCGCCCGTCGCTGCAAGTACTCCGGCCACTCCAGGTTCTCCCCCCGCCCCTCCATGTTGTGACAGGCCACGGAACGGAACGTCAACTCAGGATAGTCCGCACACTGATATTCCAACTCCATCCGGCACCGGAACTGCCCCTTGGGCGCCCCCGCCATCGCGAACCCAACCAATCCGCCCGCCGGCAATACCGGCACCCGCTTCGAAAATGACTCCGCCCGCCCCGGCCGATCCCCCGTCTCATACCGCACCGTCAGACGCACCACCATCCCGCTGACCGCATACCCCGCCATATTACTGACCGCGAAATGATGATTCAGCAATTGCTCGTTGCAGTAGGTCGTCAATGGCGGTTGCACCGCCAACCGCCCGCGCGGGGTGCCCATCGCCTCCCGCAACACGGCACATCCGCGGATGGCGCCGGCATCACGGAATCCATTGACGACCGCCGCCCTCAGGAACGCCAGCGCCAGGTCGTTTTCCCCGCGAACCGCCGCCACCTGCGTCGCTGTCCATAGATAGGCGCCGTTCATCGGGTCCAACCTGAGCGCCCCGGCCACGTTGCTGTAGGCGGCCGGCACATCACCCAGTTTCAACCATGCCAGCGCCAGATGGTTCAACGCCCCCGCCACCTGCGGGTCGCACCCCAACGCCTGCCGCGCCAGCGCCACCGTGTTGGAGTAGTCGCCCCGTAACAACGCATAATCAGCCAACTGGTCATACGCCATCGCCCGTAACCCGTCATGATGCAGCAGACGCGACTCCCGCTCCGCCAGATCACGCCAATGCCGTTCCGCCTCCACCGGCTCCCCCATCTCCTGCAACACCGCCGCCAGACAGTACAGCGTCTCGCGCGACGCCGGGCACGCCGCCACCCCTCGCGCCAGTAGCGCCGCCCGCTTCCGAAGATCCGGCTCCGCCAGCGCCTCCTGTAACTGGTCATAGTCCTGCTTCCCCACAAACACCCCGTCACCCACCCCCGCCACCGCCCTCAGAGTTGACCGACGCACCCCCAACTCAAACAGATAGTTGGCCAACCGCCCGCGGTGGTTCTGAATCTCAATCCCCATCTGGCGGTCTTTCTCCTTGGACAGGACATACCGCCCCTTGACGATGGCCGCCGCCGCCTGTAGCAGCGGTAACGGATTCCCCGCCATGATGCTGGACGCCCCGTAGGTCCCAAGGTTCTGCATGTACAACGACTTCGCCGCCCCGGCAATATCCTCGTCAATGTAACCCGTATTCTTGAGCGTACGCTCAACCTCATCACAGACCAGAATAAGTTGGCGTAGCAGTAACATGGCATCGGGACTGAGTCCCGCCAACTTGATGTTGTCCGCCAACTCACGGCGGACCGCCACAAAACCGCGCCCATCCAAGTCCTGCAGGATACAGGCGTACCGGGTCAACAGGTTGATCAGTTCGATATCCTTCTCCACCGAACCGGCATTGGTCGTGCCCCCCCCCGGCACTACGGGTGCCAGCACGCCATTCCCCGCGGAAATCACCGACGCCGCCCGCAATTCCACCAGGAACCGATCCAGCGCCTCATTCCGGTCCGCCCCTTCCGCCTGTCCCAGAATCCCCTCCAGCCGCCGTTGGAGATAACCGCGGACCGCTTCATTCGACACCGCGTCAATCCTGTTACCCGCCTCCATGACCGCCTTGAGCGGCAACTCGTTCACTTCCTGGGCGGCGATAGGCAGGGGCATTGTCAATACACACAGGCCTGTAACTACTCCGGACAACGCCATTCTGTGAAAATCAATCCGCATGGCCGGTATTTCTGGCCTACCTCCCGCCATAATGCAATGAGAATTGCAGGAGGGATAAGGCAACAACGAGGCTACTCCCAAGGATGCAGGACAAAATTCCTCTTCAAGCGGTGTAGTAGCCGCTGTCCCCAGCGGCTACTACAAGGGGCCGTTTGCCAGAATTTTGCCTTACGCCGACTCACTTCACTAGCGGAACCGGCAAACCACCCCATTGGATTTCACGAATGGCGGGGACAATATTCTGCTCACTCCCGTCATTCCAGAGGTTCAGATAGATATACCGGCAAGGAACAGGCCAATTCGTTAACCGCGCAAAGTCGTACCATTCCAGAGCATTGCTGCTCCCCATGACCCCGGCATTCTCCCACGCCTCATCAAGGTAAATAACTTGCACCGCCCCAGTAAGATTCAGCACTTGATCAAGAGCCACGGAGATACTCCACGGTACACCTCCAGCATTACCGACCCAAACCGTGTTGGTATCGCCATCCACCAAGTTCGCTCCAGTGAACTGATCGGACCAGTTTCCGCTAGTCCAAACTTGCGGAACCATGAGCACAGCGGCTTCTTCCGAAGCAGACTTTGTCGTCACGGCGGTCGTTCCATAATTTACCGTCTTAGCGCCAGCGCCTATCACCTCAATGCCGTTAATTTGCGCGGTGGATAATG
Organism: uncultured Verrucomicrobiota bacterium; assembly: GCA_964535015.1. Classification (GTDB taxonomy): domain Bacteria; phylum Verrucomicrobiota; class Kiritimatiellia; order CAIKKV01; family CAITUY01; genus CAZDUS01. The sequence goes on from CAZHRU010000010.1 coordinate 37,886, forward strand.
TTCCAACCAGGTCAACCTGCAAACCACCACTCACCGTCACATTGTCGAAGATCTTCACCACTGCCCTGTTCTTACCACCCGTCTGCGCAAAGATGGCGAAACTTGTCAGTTTTGATACTCCTTCGACGCTGACATTGAACTTCCGCAAATTTGCGGCGCTGTAATAGGTTTCGGCAAAATGCAAACGCACCGTGTAATTCCCATTAGGCACACCGGCAAGGTTGTAATTCAACCGGCTTCCATACCGGTTGGACTGATAGATCACCTGTGGCGCATGGAAACCGCCCTCGGTCCCCACTCATACCGGCTAAAGCCAGATCACTCCGCGCATTGCGCAACCAGTCTTGCGGAGCACCAGGTTCCGTCGGCTTAACCGACATACACTTCCCTGCCATGTTCGAGCGCCTCGCCATAAATCAACCCGGGATTGGAAGCATGTTTCTTCAATGTGGAATCGGCGACAATCACAAAGTCGCACGGTGCCGGCCGGTCGCGGACACCTTTGTTGAGACAATCCGCGACTCGGGTCACCTGCCGCTTGTCCGCAACCACCACCAGAAAATCCAAGTCGCTATCGGGACCCATCTTTCCTTTGGCGGCGGAACCGAATAGAATAACCCGGAGCGGATGGACCAGATTCACAATCTGGGCAACTACCTGTCGAACGCTTTCTTGAACATCACCCCGTCTCATGGGAAAAGGCTATCACGCCACGGCCGGAACGCAATCCCGTTCTGCATCTGCGACGACCACCTTCACCTTCTCCGCCCGGCCTGCTTGCCCTTCGTCCCTCCGGCGCGGGGTTTCGGTTTGCTCGCCGCCTTACGAACGACTACCGGCCTTCCTTTGGTCGTTTTGGCGGCTTTAGTCTTTGCCTTGGTTTTGGTCTTGGTTTTGCGCTCCGGACCCTCTTTCTTGGCCACCACGGCTACAGGATCCCGCGGCTCACCGCCCAACTCAATACCGAACACGTTCGCCACATCGATCCCATCCAGCACCACCTCGCCTGTGGCGCCCTTGCCAGCCGTAAGCGCCTCAACCGCGCCTACCTGGCTGATCAATTCCTGATGATCCACATGGCGGAGAAGGAACAGCAACTCCGGCTTTGCGTCCAGCCTTGCGCCCACCCCATACAACACCGCCGCCACATGCTTGCACATGTCGGCCCAGTCAGGACAGGAACAATCCAGTTCGATCTCCGACGGCTTGGGAAACAAACCCGACTCACGATGGGTCATCTTTCCCATGACGGCTTCGGACAACTTCCCCGACAACAATTCCACCACCGATCCAATGGAACCCGCGCATTGCTTGCGCAACTTCTCCCAATGCGCCTTCGCCAATGGCTTGATCCCGATCTTGATCGTGTAAAGCGAACTGCCGCTGACCAGCGCCTCGATGGCTCCTTTGCGGATATCCAGGTGCAACACCGAGCCATTACGCACATAGGTCCGGCCCCGTGGCAACCGGTTGGCAAAATCGCTGTAGGCTTCCAGGTTTTCACACCAGGCGTTTCCCCAGAAAGTGCGGGTAATCTGGCGCCCCTCGATATGCACCGGCTGATGGACCACTCCGCTCTTTCCGCGGAGTTTTTGCAACTCCTTGGCCGCTTTGGCCCGCCGCTCCGCCACCGGCACATACGGGGCAAAACCGCCCCATCCGTAACCTCCACGATCCCGCCGACTCCTTCTTCCCCAGTAACCCATATTTACTCCCGTGCTCCTGCCCGCTCGATATCGAGCGAGACAAAGTTGATCAATTCCTCGTTGCTCATCTCCGTCAACTTGACCTCGGTGCCTTCACCATCCACCACATCCCGCGCCAAAGCCGCCTTTTCCTCCAGCAAGGCGTCTATTTTCTCTTCAAAGGTCCCGCGGCATACGAACTTATGAACCAGAACGTTGCGCTTCTGCCCGATCCGGAAGGCCCGGTCAGTCGCCTGGTTCTCCACCGCCGGATTCCACCAGCGGTCAAAATGAATGACGTGCGAGGCCGCCGTCAAGTTCAACCCGGTTCCCCCGGCCTTCGTGGTTAACACGAAGAATGGCGCGCCACCTTCCGCCTGGAACGACTCCACCAACTGGCGCCGCTCCTTGACCGGAACCGCCCCGTGCAAAACCAATCCGGGCCGCATGAAGACCTCGGCCAGGCAAGCCGCCAAAGGCCGGGTCATTTCTTGGAACTGGGTGAACACCAGCAGTTTCTCCTGACGCTGGGCAATCTCACGCGCCAGTTCCTGCAACCGGACGAATTTGCCACTCTCTTCCCCCCCAAACCCTTGATCCCGCAACCAGTGCGAGGGATGGTTGCAGATCTGCTTGAAGCGCATGATGTAACCCAGCACCAACCCGCGTCGCGCCATCCCGTCAACCGACTCCAGTTTGACGCGCATCTCTTTGACTGATTGCTCATAGAGCGCCGCCTGCTTGCCCGTCAGCGCACACCACGCCTTGACCTCAGTTTTGTCGGGCAGATCCGAGATGATCTGGCGGTCTGTCTTGAGCCGCCGCAGGATATAGGGACGAACCAGGCAACGCAAGGCACCCAGCCCCTCGCCGTTCCCCTCGTTATTCTTGACAAAATCACTGAACCGCTTGGCCGAACCGAGCAGGCCCGGGTTCAGAAAATCAAACAACGACCACAAGTCGCCCAGCCGGTTCTCAATAGGTGTACCCGTCATGGCCAGCCGCTGCCTGGCCTTCAACTCCTTGACCGCCCGCGTCTGGCGGGTGGCCGGATTCTTGATCGCCTGGGCTTCATCCAGGATGACCAGATCCCAGTCCAATTTCCTCAAGCCTTCCCAGCGCGTCACCATACCATAGGTCGTCACCACCAGATCAACCCCCTCAACGGTTTCTTCAACCCCCGTCTGAAGTTTTTGCCACGCCTCGGCGGACATCTCCGAAGGATGGAAAATGCGACAGTTGAGAGCCGGGGTGAATTTTCGGATTTCGGCCTGCCAGTTCGACATCAGGGAAGCCGGCGCCACCATCAAACTGGTCGATGTCGTGTCGGCTTTGCCCCGCTCGGCTTTACGGGCGGTCAACAAGGCCAATACTTGGATCGTTTTCCCAAGACCCATATCATCGGCCAAGCACGCCCCCAGTCCCAAAGAGGCCATGAACCTGAGCCATCCGACACCGATATGCTGATACGGCCTTAAAACCCCATCCAAACCGTGGGGAACATTGCCACCGCCTACCCGGTTCGGATCACGCAACGAGGCTAGTGTAGCCTCCAACCATGTGCCGGCCTTGAGCCCTGTCCACTCACGGGTTTCGAGTGTCGTCACCGGGCTCGACCCTCCCGGCGTTGCGCCTTCCAGCCCGGAGAGCATCCGGAGGGCTTCCCCAAACGAGACCCCGTCGGCCATGGCCTTCTCGGCTTTGGACCATTGCTCCAAGGTTGTTTTGAGTTTATCCGGATCCGCCTCAACCCAGCGGCCCCGGATCAAGACCAGCCCGCTTGAAGCCTCCATCAAGGTGGCCCACTCCGCCGCCGTCAAGGTCTCGCCTTCCAGCGTTGCCCCCACCTTGAAATCCAGCAGGGCATCCATGCCAAGACCCGCCTTGCGAGTTTCGCCAACCGTCACGTTGACCTGGGGTCGCGCAGGCCGCTTTCCACCCCAACGGTCGGGCATGCGCACCACCACGCCATGCTTCTCGAAAACCGGGATCTCGCGCAGGAATTCGAAGGCCTGCCTCGGCTTCCATGCCAACGGCTTATAGAGACTGCCACTCTCCACCAGCCCCTGAAGCCAGGGACTTTCCGTGGCCGCCCGGTTAACGGGCGCCAACAACTTCAATAGTCCGACCTTCTGTTTTTCTCCGGCATTCTCGCGCAAGGCCTGCCCCAAAGGCTGGTATTGGATCTGCCCGCCCGCCGATAAGCCCATCGAATAGGTGGCAAGGAAGGCAAACGGATAATCCGGATTCTTCGGATTTTCACCCAGGTGGAAACACACCCGGCCAACCTGGCCCCAGATGGAGCCCAGTTGTTTGAGATAGGCCTCCACGCCTCCTACATATTTCCTGGCCGCCGCCCTGACGTAATCATCCAGGGAGGCCCATATGCCCGCGATCACCTCGACCGACAAATATTCGCCCCCCATCATGGGCGGCGCATGATCCACGAGTAACTCAATCTCTTCCACTGGCGGCAAACGGGTGGCCGCCTCCAATAAGAGCAGTTCGTCACGGTGGCAAAACTGGGTCAAGTAAAGTTTAGCCAACTTACGCCAATAGGCCGGGACGGACGGAAGCTGGGTGTCCGCCTCACGGGTGGCCAAGTGCACGAGCCCGTCTGACATGCCTTGGCAAAAAGCCGCCTCGATTCGCGCAACCGACGCCGCAACGGGCCAAACACCCCCCCCGTGCGGCACCCAGCCCAAATGCCCGTGCGGGGTAAGCGAAATACAGGGATAACTGTCACTCATCGCGGAACATTTATAGCCAGACGGCCCTGATGTAGCCATAAAAAATCATCCTCCTCAAGCCATCACCGCATCCTCGCATCCGCGCTGCCTCAAAAACATTGGCATTCTTTAGACCTGTGGTAGATTCCCATGCCGATGCCAAATCCAACAACCATCACCGCAACCGCCGACCCCCTCACCACCCTCCTTTCACGGCATTTCGGCTTTTCCTCCTTCAATCCCGGCCAACGGGAACCCATCGAGGCTATCATGGCCGGCGACGACGCCGTCGTGGTCATGCCGACCGGCTCCGGTAAATCACTCTGCTTCCAACTCCCCGCCCTGGCCATGGACGGCATCACCCTCGTCGTTTCGCCCCTCATCTCCCTCATGAAGGACCAGGTCGACAGCCTCGTCGCACGCGGCATCCCCGCCACCTGCCTCAATTCATCCATCTCCATGGACGACACCGCCGCCCGCATCGCCTCCCTCCGCCGCGGCGAAACCCGCCTCGTCTATGTCGCCCCCGAACGCTTCCGCAACGACCGCTTCCAATCCCTGCTGAATGACCTCAATATCACCCTGCTGGCCATCGATGAATCCCATTGCATCAGCCAGTGGGGTCACGATTTCCGGCCCGACTACCTCCGCCTCGGCGAAGTCGTCAAAACCCTCCCCAAAACCCGCATCATGGCCCTGACCGCCACCGCCACCCCGGCCGTGCGCGACGATATCGTCAAACAACTCGGACTCGGAACCGCCGGCCGCCCCGTCCCCCAAGTGTTCGTCCGCGGCTTCCGGCGCGATAACCTGCGCCTCGTCGTCGAACCCTGCCGCTCACACGGACTGAAACTGGATCGCATCCGCAAGGTCCTTTCCGGATTCCCAACCGGCATCATCTACTGCAGTACCCGTAAACAGGTGGAACGCGTCGGACAAATGCTGGGCGAACTCAAGGTCAAACACATGATCTATCACGCCGGAATGGCCGACGACAAACGCTCCCAGGCCCAGGATCGCTTCATGACCGGCCAGGTCCCCGTCGTGGTTGCCACCAACGCCTTCGGCATGGGCGTGGATCGCGCCGATTTGCGCTTCGTCATCCACTGGGATATCCCCGGCAGTATCGAGTCCTATTACCAGGAAGTCGGCCGCGCGGGTCGCGACGGCGCCCTCTCCCATTGCGAACTGCTCTACAACTACGCCGACGTCAGCACCCAGCAGTTCTTCCTCGACGGGTCGAACCCCGCCCCCCACCTCGTCCTTGCCCTCTGGCGCGAGGTCCGCGCCATTCTGGCCGGGGGCCCCCAAACCTGCACGCTGGAGGAATGGGGCGAACAAGTCCTCGCCTCCGACAACAAGATCACCGTCCACACCTGCATGGGCCTGTTCGACCGCGCCGGCCTGATCGACCGCACCGTGACGGCCGGTAACCGCTGTTACACAACCTCCCTCTCCAAGACCGCCGACATCGCCCGCCTGGAGGCCATGCTGCCGGCTATCGAGGAAAAACGCCTGCGCGATCAATCCAAACTGGACATCATGGTCAACTACGTCCACTCGCGGAACTGCCGGCACCGCTTCATCCTGGATTACTTTGGGGACCCCGCCGCCAAGGTCGCCTCCTGCGGCCGTTGCGACTACTGCGGGTTCAGCGCCGCCCTGCCCCCGCGCCCGCCCACCGAAGGCGAATGGGTGATCGTTCAAAAACTCCTGAGTTGTGTCGGCCGCCTGAACGGACGCTTCGGCAAAACCACCCTGCTCGCCTTCGCCCAGGGGTCCACCGCCAAGTCGGTAACCGATCATCATCTGGACCAGACCCCCACCTACGGCATCCTGAAGGACGAGCCGGCGGATTATCTGCGCGCCATCTTCGACGAACTGGTCAAGACCGGCGCCATCGCCTTCGGACCGCCCCCCTACCATGTGGTCGAAATCACTCCTCTGGGACGGGAGGTGGCCTGGCGTCGCCAATCCGTGCAACTGCTCTGGCCGACGCGAAAAATGACGGAGGCGCCCGCTCCCTCGTTCACCACCCAGCCATGGAGCGGAAAGACACGCAAGGGCCGCAAAACCACCCACCCCAAGGCCTCGTCACGCAAGCCCGCCGCGCCACCCGCCCACGAACGTCTGGTGCTTTCCGCAGAGGAAGACCGTATCTTCGAGGCGCTCAAGGCCTGGCGTCGGGAAGAGGCGATGCTCAATGAGGCACCAGCCTTCACGATCTTCAGCAACCGCACCCTCAAGGCCATCGCCATCGCCAAACCCGAATCACTGGCCGCGGTGGAAAACATCCCCGGCGTCGGCCCCGCAAAACTGGAAGCCTACGGCGACGCCATCCTGAAAATCCTGGATGGCAGGCATTGAACCGGGAACCTGCACCCGTTACCGCATCGCCTTGCGGACCACCGACATCAGGCGGGTGCTGACACTGACCGTCGTGATGCCCACCTTGGCGAGACGGACCACATATTCCGGCCAACCCGCCATTTCACCGCAGACCGACAACGGTTTCCCCGCTTCCGCCGCCGCGGCAACCATCTGCCTCAGCAATGCCCAGAAGGCGGCATGATCCGGACGGCAATCCCCGGCCACCAGTTCGTTGTTGCGATCCAGCGCCAACAAATACTGGAACAGGTCATTGGTGCCAATGCACCCGTAATCAGCCACCCGCAGAATCTCACGCGCCTCGATGCAGGCCGACGGCACCTCGAACATCACCCCGTGCCTCAACGTCCCCGCCGGAATACCAACCACCGCCTCCTCAAACAACCGCTTCAACTTGAGGAACTGGTCAACATCAATAATCATCGGATAGGTCACATGGATCGGCCCGAACACCGATGCCCGCGCAATAGCGCGCGCCTGCGTCGCCACCAAATCCGGCCGCTGTAACAACAGCCTGGCACCACGGAACCCCAAGGCCGGGTTGGCTTCCTCAGGAATGACCAACCCCGGAACCTGCTTCTCCCCGCCAATATCCAGCAGGCGCAGATACACCGGCAACCCCGACATGGTCTTCACCACCGTGGCATACCGCTCAACCTGTTCGTCCTCGTTCAGAAGTCTTCCCGCCGCCATGAACTCAAATTCCGACCGGTATAACCCAATACCCTCGGCTTTCATTCCCACGGCCTCAACCACTTCCGCCGCCACGCTGATATTGGCCATCACACGCAGGGCCGGAACGGGATCCTCCGCCGCGACACTCCCAACCCCGACACTCCGCCGCCTGGCCTGATCCACCGTGGCAGACTCCGGCCAGAGAATGATCTCGCCGGCATCACCATCCACCAGCACTTCGGTCCCGCAGGCGATCATGCCGGCAATCCCCGATACTCCGCTCACGGCCGGAATCCCCAGCGCCCGCGCCAGAATCGCCGCATGCGACGTCACCCCGCCATGCTCAGTCACAAACCCCCGGATCTGCGCCGCCTCAAGATCAATCGTCAGACTGGGCGTCAATTCCACCGCCACCACCACCCGCCCCCGCCCATGCGAACACCCGCCCCGCCCTTCACACTGCAACCCGGGACGCGTTTCAGCCAACACGTCCAGCAACCGGCGCTTGAGTTCACCAATGTCCGAGGCCCTTTCCCGCAAATACTGGTTGTCGAGCGCCTTGATCCTTGCCTCATAGGCATCCAACACCCGCATCACGGCCATCTCGGGCCCCATCTTGTCGTCGCGAATCGCGGCCATCATCTTGGATTGGATGCCGGGATCCTCGATCATCATCTTCTGCGCGGAAAAAATCTCCGCCTCGGCCGCTCCCACCTCGCGGGCCACCTTCTCCTTCAACTCACCCAGTAACGCCACCACCGTCCCCAGGGCGCCACTCAAACGCCCAACCTGCGCCTCCACGTCGGAAGACTCGATCAGGGAAGGCGTAATGACATTGTGACGACTGTCATTGAACAAACAGACCCGCGCCACCGCCACCCCGGGACTGATGGGAACGCCCTTCAGGCGGACTTCCATCCCAATCCGATCATGACCTACACCTTGGTTTTCCGTCATTCCACCCATACCTTGACCCAGCCTTTCCACTCAACCCATCCAATGCAGTCGCAGTGTAAACAGGGTCGGACGCAAAGACAAGGAACGAGAAGACGCCCCTCAGGCGAAGAGGAGAGAGAGGAGGGAGAAGTGTCAACGGGTGACGGTTAACGCTCTAAGCATTCGCGCTTGCGGAGGAACAGCTATGAGCCACTGCCACAGGGGGGATGCGACAGAACAAGGTCAAGCCTGCTCACCCGTTGACGAGGCCAATTGAATCGCATCCCCTCGTTTTCCGCAATCAGAATAAACCTTATTTTGACTAAGGGTTTTTCTGAGTCCATTTCGTCATTGCAGACTGGATTCCCGGCACCAGGACCGCTACCATCCCGCCCTATGAAAACATTTCTGACCGGCGTTTGCAGTCTCCTCTGGATGTCCATCCTCCTCGCACCAGCCCAGGCAACTGACGAACAGTTTCCAAAGCCGGAGTGGCGCGATCTCCCCAATCCCGCCGCCAACTCCAACGCCCCGTCCGGCGGCCAACTTTGCGTCTTCGCCGGACAATACCCCCGCAGTTTCAATTACTACCTCGACAATAACTCGTTCTCGGCGGAACTCTTCGGCGCCCTCTACGAAACCCTCCTGACCATGAACCCGATCACCCTGGACTACGAACCCGCCCTGGCCAATCACTGGTCCATCTCGGACGACAAAACCATCTTCACCTTCCACATCAATCCCGCCGCCCAATGGAGCGATGGCACCCCCGTTACCGCCGCCGATGTGCAGTGGACCTTTGCGGCCATCCTGAACCCCACCAATATGACCGGCCCCCACAAGGTCGCCCTCGAAACATTCCACCCGCCGGAAGTGATCAATGAACGGTGCATTCGCTTCAAGGCCAAGGCCGTCCACTGGCGCAACCTCAACGCCATCGGAGGATTTCAAATCCTCCCGCACCACGTTTTCAAGGATGTTGATTTCAACAAGATCAATTTTGCCTTCCCCGTGGTCTCCGGCCCCTACCGGCTCGGCGAAATCAAGGAGGGCCTCCACGCCACACTGCAACGCAGGCCCGACTGGTGGCACCGCGTTGCCCCCTCCTCGCAGGGCATGTCGAACTTCGACCGGATAAAGTTCCGCTTTTTCGAGGAACAGGAGAACGCCTTCGAAGCCTTCAAGAAAGGCGAAATTGACCTCTTCGCCGTCTATATGGCCCGCCTCTGGGTGAACGAAACCACCGGTGAAAAATTCAACCGCCACTGGATCGTCAAACAGCAGGTCTTCAACCAGAACCCTGTCGGATTCCAGGGATTCGCCATGAACAGTCGCCGCCCCCCGTTCAACGACCTGCGCGTCCGCAAGGCACTCTGCCACCTCCTGAACCGCGAACGGATGAACGCCACCCTGATGTACAACCAGTACTTCCTGCACCGTTCCTATTTCGAGGATCTCTATGACGCCCTGCATCCCTGCCCCAACCCGCTCATGGCGTTCGATAAGGAAAAAGCCCGCACCCTCCTTGCCGACGCCGGATGGAAAGCCAATCCCCGCACCGGCCTGCTCGAAAAGGACGGCAAACCGTTCGCCTTCCGCTTCCTGAATCGCGACGCCTCATCGGAAAAATTCCTGTCCATCTTCGCCGAGGATCTCCGCGCCGTCGGCATCGAGATGCGCGTCGAACAGAAAGACTGGGCCTCCTGGACCCGCGATATGGACGAATTCAACTACGACATGACCTGGGCCGCCTGGGGCGCCTCCGTGTTCAAGGACCCGGAAGGCATGTGGTCCTCCAAGGAGGCGGACCGGAAGGGCGGCATCAATATCACCGGCTTCAAGAACGACGCCGTGGACCGATGGATCGAAAAACAGAAATCCATCTTCAATGTCCAGGAACGCCACGCCATCTGCCGCGAAATCGACCGTGTCGTCTACGCCGAACACCCCTACATCCTCCTCTGGAATATCAACTACACCCGCCTGCTGTACTGGAACAAGTTCGGCACCCCCCCAACCCTCCTGGGAAAATACGGCAACGAAAGCGCCGCCTACTGGTTGTGGTGGCATGACGACGATAACGCCGCCGACCTGAAACAGGCGATGCAGGACAATGCGGACCTCCCGGCCCGCCCGCTCGAACTCCGCTTCGATGCGGCCTTTCCTCCACGGTAAAACGCCCGGAACCCGCCCCTGACTACTTCCTCGACTTTCACCGCTCCAATTTGTTACCGATATCCACATGTTCAGCCGGCTTCCACCCTATCTCCTTGTCGGTCTGGGCGGTCTGGTCGGCAGTATCTGCCGTTACGGCACCACCCTGTTCCTCGCTCGCACCTCCCTCACCATGCCCTATGGCACGCTGACGTCCAATATTGCCGGCTGCCTCATCATCGGTATGGTTTCGGAAATCGGCGCCGCCGGCGAACTCCTCTCCCCCGCCACCCGCCTGCTCCTCGCCACCGGCTTCTGCGGCGGATTCACCACCCTCTCCTCCCTGATCTACGAACTCGCCCAAATGATCAAGGCCGGGGAATGGTTCTATGCCCTGCTTTATCTGAACGGCACCCTCATCGGAGCGGCGCTGGCCTTCATCGCAGGCGTGGCCTGCGTCAGGGCCGTCTTGCGAATCGTATAACCGGGAGATCCAACCATGACATTGAACGGCGAGGCAAAACTGCTGCGTATCTTTTCCGGGGAAGGCGACTCCCATCACCACCTTCCCCTCCACGAATGCATCGTCAAGGAGGCCCGTGCCGCCGGCCTTGCCGGCGCCACCGTCACACGCGGCATCCTCTCCTTTGGCGCCACCGCCCGTATCCGCTCAACCAAAATCCTGGACCTCTCCTCCGACCTCCCCGTCGTCACCGAAATCGTCGACTCCGAAGCAAAGATCGATGCCTTCCTCCCCCGGCTCCAAACCCTCTTCGACGAAGCCGGTTGCGGCGGTTTGGTGACCTTTGAAAAAGTTCAAGTCGTCCACTACCTTCATAAAAAATCATGAAGTCCAAAACACTCCCTCCTCTTCCACAACCCGCTCAACCGCTCCCTTTCCGCCTCGGCGTCACTTCCTACGTCTATCCAGATGCGCTTCTCCCCAATGTGCGCGCACTCGCTCCCGTTGCCGACGATGTCGAATTGGTCTTCTTTGAGTCGGGCGCCGATTCCAATCTCCCCACCACGGAGGAAGTCCGCGAACTGGCAACCCTCGCCAGGGAACATAACCTGACCTATACCATCCACTTCCCCATCGACAAGGCCCTGGGCAGTCCCTCCCGCGACGAACGCCTCCACGTCCTGGACCAGATGCTCCGGATCATCGCCCGTTGCCACCCCTTGACTCCCCATGGATGGATCCTCCACCTCGAAGGCATCACGCCCACCGACTCTCCCGCCCGGATCGCAGACTGGCAACGGGATCTCCGCCCCCTCGTCGCCCGCCTCTGGGCCGCCGTGGATGACCCCGCCTTGCTCTGCGTCGAGAACCTTGGCTACCCGTTCGAATGGTGCCAACCCGTTCTCGACCTGGCCCCCTTCGGGCATTGCCTCGATATCGGCCACCTGTGGCAGATGAACTATGACTGGCATGGACACGTCCAAACCCATCTGCCCACCACCCGCATCATCCACCTCTACGGCGCCGACAACACCAGCCGCCACCACGCCCTGACCCTCACCCCCGAACCGTTGGCCCGTGACTTCCTCTCGTCCGTCGCCGACTACACCGGAGTCCTCACCCTGGAAACCTTCGGCTACGACGATACCCGTGCCTCCTTGGAACGTCTGATCGCATTGACAGCATAACCATGAATACCACCCCGTCCATCACCCTCGTCCTCGGCGGCGCCCGCAGCGGCAAGAGTTCGTACGCTCAACGCCTTGCCGAGCAACAGTTCAAAAACCCCCTCTACCTCGCCACCGCCGAGATTCTCGATGCCGAGATGGCGGAACGTATCCGGATGCACCAGGTCAAACGCGGCAACCAATGGGCCTGCGTCGAAGCCCCGCTCGATATCGCCACCGTCATCGCCCACCCCCCCGCTGGCCGCGATGTCATTCTGGTGGACTGCCTGACCCTGTGGCTCTCCAACGTCTTCCTGCAGGAAGGCACTGCCGCCATCAAGACCCGCAAGACGGAATTACTGAAGGTGCTGGCCGCCCCGACCACGGACGTCATCCTCGTCAGCAATGAAGTCGGCATGGGTATCGTCCCGGAATCGGAAATGGGGCGCGAATTCCGCGACCTGCAGGGATGGCTCAATCAGGACGTCGCCGCTATTGCCGACACCGTGGTCTTCGTCGCCGCCGGCCTGCCTATCCCTCTCAAGGGTCAACCGCCACCTTCGCCACCAACTTGAACATCGGACCCTCGCCCGCCATTGGCGCATGGGCATCCTCGGGGAAGAAAACGGCAAAATGCCCCTCGGGAACCGACACCCACACTTCCGGGGCATCCTCATAGAACTCCAGATCCCGCTCCGCACCATATCCCCTGCTTCGCATTTGCCCGTCAAGATGCCGCCACCCCATCACGTCGCTTCCTTTGGCCATGAACTGGATATCGATATAAAGGCGGTGGGTTTCAAAACACGCCCGCGTCTTCCCCCGTCCGTTTTCCGTCACCACATTGGCATACAGGCGCTCCCCGTCAATTTCCGTCCTGCCGGCCGGACGCATTGTCGCCGCGTTCTGCCGCAACCACTCAAACGCGGCTTTGAATCCCGGATGCGATGAATAATACCGTTCCGCATTGCTAATGTGGTCTAAAATCATGAATTCATGCCTCCCCCGGGTTTCTTGCTACCCGGACCCACCGTTTACCAAGAAGAGGCCGGAGCGCCGAGAATAAAATCACCATAACATCAAAGCCGGCCGCCAATACGAAGCAGTGACGCAAAACAGTCTTGAATAATTCCGGTCGTCGCCTGTCTTTGCAGGAACCCGAATGTATGTCCGCGGTCAGAAATATCTCTGGCGCACCGGTCGCTGAGGGTTTTCTTCTAACGTAAGCGTCCGAGCGTGGATAGTCCGGGGCGCAACAACGCTGGTGGAGGCGATACCCCTTTGGTCTCTATCATCTCCTTCGCTGAGGATTTGAAGGAAGAGTTAGGATGAGAAGGCTGGTTTCCTCCGTTAAATAAGCGGGGTATGATCCCCAAATAATAGGGGCTTCAGGGTTTTAAGTGGGTAACCCCTACAGGTTGTGGAGAGGGGCTGGC
>CAZHRU010000011.1:0-44379 GCA_964535015.1 uncultured Verrucomicrobiota bacterium
ATCGCATCGCAGCCCACGCCGCAGATGTTGCGAAAAAACTGCCTGGCGCGAGGGATCGCGATGATGCGATCTCGCACGCCCGCAAGAATTTCGGCTGGAATAAGCAGTTCGAACTTGCGCTGGATGGCGAAACGGCACGATCGCGATATCAACTGGGCCGCTGTAATCAGGAAGAAGAGTACTGTTCCATGTGTGGTAAGGACTTCTGTGCAGTACACAATTTCTCACGAATGCAAAAAGGATCTTAATGAACACAGCTTTAGAATCGATTATAACGGAGAACCTCAACGTTCTTGAGTTGGTGCCGCTTGTGACGCCTGAAGAACTGAAGCGTCAATGCCTTACATCGCCCATCATCCTGAAGACTGTAATCGATGCACGCGCCGTGATTCGACGCATTCTTGCTGGCGAGGACAAGCGACTCATGGTCATTGTGGGGCCTTGCTCGATCCACGATCCCGTCGCCGCGATAGACTACGCAAGACGACTGAAAGCCCTGTCTGATGAAGTTGCAGACACGCTGTTTGTCATTATGCGTGTGTATTTCGAAAAACCCCGCACAACCGTTGGCTGGAAAGGGCTAATTTATGACCCACTCATGGATGGTTCTGCCGACATTGCTTTTGGGTTGAGATCAGCGCGCGAACTGCTCCTGAACATCAACGCACTTGGACTTGCTGCGGGTACAGAGATGCTGGATCCCATTGTGCCGCAGTACGTCGCCGATCTTGTGGCCTGGACAGCCATCGGCGCTCGCACCAGCGAGTCGCAGACACACCGCCAAATGGCCAGCGGACTCTCCATGCCGGTGGGATTCAAGAATCGGACCGACGGCGATGTGCAGGTGGCGATAGATGCCATAAAAGCCGCCCGGCATCCTCAGAGCTTCCTGGGCATTGACGGAGATGGTCGTACCGTCATTGTTCGCACGGCTGGTAACCCTGGAGGGCATATGATTCTACGTGGTGCCCGTAATAAGACCAATTTCGACAGTCAAAGCGTTGCGCTCGTTGCAGAGCACATGCAGGCGTCAGGGCTGCGACCCAACATTCTGGTTGACTGCAGCCACGGCAACGCCAACAAGCGCTTTGAAAAACAGGAACTGGCCTGGAATGCCGTCCTGGAGCAGCGTTGTCATGGGAACCCCGCGCTCATCGGAATGTTGCTGGAGAGCAACCTGTCCGAAGGAAGCCAGAAGATCTTTGACAATTCACCAGCCCTGAAATACGGCATTTCAGTCACCGATGAATGTGTCGGATGGGAGGCCACCGAACGCATGATCCGCCATGCGGCGGACATCATGCGAAATACACCTTGCGCGAAAAGACATAATTCTGTAACAAAGCTAATGTTATGCAAACGGAAATGACAAACATCCGAGGTCTTTTCCTGATTCTGTTGTTCGCTACGGGGGCAATACTCGTACCCGCTTTCCACAGGGTTCACTGCGAGGATCATCTTGCTGCCGGGAGCGATACCCATTGTCTCGTTTGCCAGGTTGCAGCCACTCCTTGTATTGCCCCTCTCCCGATCAATGCGATCATTAGCGATAAGATCGTCGTTGATTCCATTCAATTTGAGTGCGCGATTTTTGTGGCCGCGTCGATTCGCACTTCCTCCCAGGCGCGCGCGCCTCCTGCAGGCTGACAACGTTTCACGTGTTGCATCCTGTCAAACATCAGGCTCATGCCCAAATTCCGTAACTTTTTATTATCAGGAGGATTCTAATGATTTTTCGTTTCTATTCCGTTCTTTTTCTTTTCGCGGTCTTCATGATCGCGGGGAGGCCATCGGCTTTCGCCCAAGGCACCCCTCAAACCGGTGGACTTTCCGCATTTAATCCTGACCTTTCGGTGGTAATCGATATGTTTTATCACGCCGATGACTCGGAGGAGGGGATTAGTCATATTCTGGAGGAACTATCCGGGTTCGGCCATACCCACGGCGCCGAAGGACACCACCATCACGGCGTTGAGGAGGGATTCAACCTGCGGCATGTGGAGTTCCAAGCCTCAGCCAACGCGGATCCCTATTTCAAGGCCTCTGCCATCGCCGCGGTGGACACAGATGGCGCGGAGCTGGAAACCGCCGAGATGGAAACCACCAGCCTCCCCTACGGGTTCAAACTGAAAGGCGGGAAGTTCTTCAGCGATTTCGGATACCTGAACTCCCAACATTCGCACCAGTGGGATTTCACTGATCAGCCCCTCATCTACAAGCTTTGCCTGGGGGACCACGGCCTGAATGACAAGGGGCTTCAAGCAACCTGGCTGGCACCGACTCCTTTTTACCTTCTCGCAGGGATCGAGGCCTTCCAGGGCGAAAACGAGACGATGTTTGCCTATAGCGGGGAAACTCCCCTGCCAAGCGAGGCCGGCCCTCGGGTAGGCGTTGCGTGGCTTAAGTGTGGACCCAATTTGCCGGGAAACCATGCCTTGCAGTTCGGCGCGTTCGGCGCCTCCGGAACACATCAGGAAGCCCATGACGGGAATGGGGACGGCGTCGAGGATCACTGGCTTGCTGGTGATAACTCCTTCTGGGGAGGGGACGTTGTCTATAAATACAATGCTCCTTATGCCTATGGCCAAGGCGATTTCATCCTGCAGGGCGAATATTTCAATCGCCAGAAGGCGCTTAATGTCGTGGCCCATGATCTGGCGCCTACTCTCGTTGGCAACAGCAGGACGGATAACCAGGATGGCTATTATGTCCAGGCGCTATATGGATTCCTGCCACGCTGGCGCGGCGGGCTCCGCTGGGAACAGGTCGGCCTGATAAACGAATCCGAATTGCCGGACGGGACATCCGAAAGTTTCGGGAGCAGTTACCGGACCGGTGTTATGGTCGACTTCTCGCCTTCTGAATTTTCGCGGATCCGGCTGCAAGTCAACGAAGGCTCATACGAGACCGCTGACGGCAAACAGGATGTTGCTGAAGTCTACCTCCAGTGGATGCTGTCCCTTGGAGCCCATGCCGCACACAAGTTTTAATCGAAAGGAATCATCACCATGAATAAGCACGTAATCACCATACTCATTGTCGCCCTGTTCCTCTGCCAGCCACTTTTCGCCGCCGGAAAGCGGCTGAATGTGGTCGCCGCCACTTCTGATTTTGGGGCCATAGCCCGCGAGATCGGAGGCGAGGCCGTCGCTGTCACAGTCCTTGCCCAACCAGGGGAAGACGCCCACTTCGTCACCCCAAAACCGAGTTACATCGCCAAACTCTCGCGAACCGACCTGCTGATCGAGGGAGGGGCGGAACTTGAGGTTGGTTGGCTACCGCCGTTGATTGAAGGATCACGCAATCCACGGTTGGTCCTGGGCCGTCCTGCGCACGTTGCCTGTTCGGAGGGACTTTCGCTCCTTGAGGTCCCGTCCATCCGGGATCGTGCCCAAGGCGACATCCATGCCATGGGTAACCCCCATTACATGACCGATCCTGTGAATGCACGACAGGTGGCGGAACGGATTGGCAACGCCTTGGCTGAGGAGGATCCCGTACACGCTGAACAATACCGAGCGGGACTGGTTGCGTTCACCAAACGCCTCGATGAGAAACTGGCAATGTGGCAGAAGCAATTGGCGCCGTTTAAAGGGACGCGTCTTGTGGCCTTCCACAACTCGTGGCCCTATTTCGCGCGCCGGTTCAACTTTACGATAGATCTCTTTCTGGAGCCGCGACCAGGCATTCCGCCATCTCCCTCCCATTTGGCTGATATTGTCGGTACCATGAAGCGTGAGAAAATCCGGGTGATCCTGATCGAACCATACCAGAACCGGAAGACTGCGGAGACCGTGGCGGCTAAAACCGGTGCCGTGGTTCTTGACTTTACCCAGTATCCCGGCGGCATAAAGGGGACTGGCGCCGGATACATTGAGTTAATGGATTATCTGGTTGGCTCTTTGGCAAATGAGCTGGCTAAAACGGGAAGACCCTGAAGGGATTCAGGCTCGAGTATATGTGATTAACCTAAGGAAACTATTATGAACATGCAACAGGAAGTAATGAGGATTATGTTCCGGGCTCAGGAAGGCGCCTCACCTACAAAAGAAGATTGCGCCTTGCTTTTGGATCTTCCCGAAGATTCCGTTGAAGCTGGGTTCTTGAAAATTGCTGCGGATGCCATCTCTCGTGAGAAGTTCAGGAATCAAGGGGTTCTATTGGGGCAAATCGGGATCGAGACTTCACCTTGTCCTGGTGGATGCAAGTTCTGCTCATTTGGGGAAGACA
The DNA here is from genome assembly GCA_964535015.1 of uncultured Verrucomicrobiota bacterium. Lineage (GTDB taxonomy): Bacteria > Verrucomicrobiota > Kiritimatiellia > CAIKKV01 > CAITUY01 > CAZDUS01. The sequence continues at coordinate 4,231 of CAZHRU010000011.1, forward strand.
ACACGAATTTCCCAAAGCATCAAATGCCTGACGTGGAAATCCTGCGTAGGGCCGTAGAGTTTACAAAAAACGGAGATCTGTTTGCCTTGTTTTTAATGACCATGCATGAGTTCAGCTTCGAGAACCTCCTGCGGGTGGCAACCTTAGTCAAGAAAGTCGTTCCTGCGCAGGTGCAGATTGTAGTAAATATCGGCGACTTTGATCGGGTGAAAGCAAGTGAGCTGAGGGCTGCCGGGGTGCGTGGCGCATATCATGTCTTGCGCCTACGTGAGGGTATAGACACGAAACTGAATCCCGAGGCACGGGTCGCGACAATGCAGTTGATCCGGGAGGCTGGACTGGACTTGTACTATTGCTGCGAACCAATAGGGCCTGAACACACCGCTCAGGAGTTGGTCAACCAGATATTTGTGGGTCTTGAATTAGGGTGTTTCCAGCATGCAGCAATGCGGCGCGTTTATGTGCCGTCATCTCCCCTGGCTGATTTTGGACAGATTACAGAACGCAGACTGGCTCAGGTTGTGGCCGTTGTGTCGCTTGCCACGTTAGAGGTTAAGGAGACGCAAAGTATTGCAGTTCATGAACCTAATCTGCTTGGTCTTGTGGCTGGAGCGAACACGGTTTATGCGGAAACCGGCGCGAACCCGCGTGATACTGCCTCTGATACAACAGGACACCGTGGTCTGGACATGCCGGCATGCAGAAAAATGCTCTATGAAGCAGGCTTCGGTTCTCTACTCTTTGGTGACAAAACGACACAAAAACTCGACCACGTTACAGCCTGCATGTAACAAAGGAACAACCAAATGAGTGAAGTCTTTCAAATCATGATGTGGCCCTTATTGGCCTGTCTGTTGCTTCCGGGGCTTCTGGTGTACCTAGGTCTGCACATTGTGCGGCGCGAGATCATCTTTGTGGATCTCGCGCTTGCCCAGGTTGCAGCCCTGGGAATCTGCATGGCGATCCTTTTGGGTCATGACGCGCACGACTGGCAAACTACTGCATGGTCAGGTGGATTCACCTTCGTAGGCGCAGCGGTTCTGACGCTGACCCGGACCAGCGGGAGGCGAATCCCGCAGGAAGCCCTGATTGGCATCGTGTACGTCGTGGCGGCAGCGGCGAGTTTTCTGCTCTTAAGCCGCAGTCCCGAAGGCAACGAGGAATTGCGCCGGACACTGGTGGGCGAAATCCTGTTGGTGCAACCGGGCGAAGTGCTGCGAACCTTTGCCTTGTTTGCCGCCATCGGAACTGTTTATTTCCTTTTCCGCCGCCAGTTTCTAATGCTCTCATTTTCGCCGGAGCAGGGAAAATCAGAAGGCCTACGGCTCTGGCTATGGGATTTCCTGTTCTACGTGCTTTTCGGCATTGTCGTGACGAGTTTCGTCAGGATGGGGGGCGTGTTGCTGGTTTTCTCCTATCTCATTATCCCTGCAGTCTGTGCCAACATTTTCGCGACAACGATGCGTATACGGCTAGTGCTCGGATGGGCCTTGGCGACCTTGGCCAGCGTAGGAGGATTGTATGCCTCCTATCGTCTCGATCTCCCCACAGGCGCAGCTATTGTATGCGCACTTGGGCTGACCTTGTTGCTGGCTTCCACTGCCAAGCTACTCGGGTTTCGCGCCAGAGGATAATTTAATAGAAAAGTCTGAAAAAGGCACATAATTGAATGTTATATGCCTGTCGCGCACGCGATCCGATGGTGGCGTTTTTCCCTGTCATTCTTGGCTGCGCGATCACACCGGCAGCCCGAATACTCATGAAGAATGTATTGACGCTGTTTGTTGGGCGTGTTACGGTTCTTCACAGACGTAACACTACTAGGAGAGCTTCATGACGGTGTTGAAGAATTGGTTAGTGAAAGGTTCGGCGCTGGTGTGTGTGGTCGGAATGGCTGCTTCGGCTCACGCCGGGCGTCCGCTGGCCATAGATGATGCGGACCCGGTGGAGCCCGGTCGTTTTGAATTTGAGGCGGGGGCTGCCTATAAACAGTATCCCGGGTGTAAACACTGGGATTATCCAGTGGGATTTGTCGCCGGTCTCGCTCCCGCAGTGGAAGGGAGCGTAGGGTTTGGCGGCCAGTTTGAGGAACGGACTGAATACCTGGAGAAAAGTGGAACCGAACAATGCACCCGTGCGCAGGGCCTCGGCGATTTGACGATTGGCGCGAAGTGGCTGGCCATCAAGAAATGTCCGCTCGGGGCGCGGCATGCCTTGGCGTTTTCGCTGAAACTGCCAACAGCAGATACCGAGCAGGATCTCGGGAGCGGGGAGCCGGATAACGATGTTACATGGATTGTGTCACGGCCTGTCGGGGATAAAGCTGGCGTGCATTTCAACGCCGGTTACTCATGGATCGGCGGTCCGGACGCCGACATTCTGCATTACGGTGTGGCGATGGATTATCAGATTATGGCTTCGGTTCAATGGGTAGGCGAGGTGTTTTCCGAGACAGAACTCGCCGGTGGCGTGGATGCCGTCACTCAATACAAGGTAGGCTTCCGGTGGAATCCAGCGGATGGTTTGACTCTTGATGTCGCCGCTGGCTCCAGAATCGGTGAGGAGGCACCGGACTTCATGGGGACAGCTGGATTGACCTGGGCATTCGGACACAACAATAAAGACAGCAAGTAAAGGAAGATCATTTTATGCACATGGCGGATGCGTTGATTTCACCTGTGGTGGGCGGGACGATGTGGGCGGTAACAGCCGGATTGATAACCTGGTCTGCACGGAAGGTAAAAGGAACCCGCGATGATCGCTTGATCCCGATGATGGGGGTCTTGGGTGCCTTTATATTCGCCGCCCAGATGATCAATTTTTCTATCCCGGTTACGGGTTCAAGCGGACATTTGGGTGGAGGCTTGATCTTGACAATCCTTTTAGGCCCTTACGCGGCTTTTCTGGTTATTGCGTCGGTGTTGACCGTGCAGGCATTGATGTTTGCCGATGGCGGCCTACTGGCGTTGGGCTGTAACATTTTTAACCTAGGCTTTTTCCCTGCCTTCATTGCTTATCCGGTGTTCTATAAACTGATCGCTGGGAAAAACAGGATTGGTGCGCGTGCCTGGAGCGCGGCGTTAGTGGCTGGGATCATTGGACTGCAGTTGGGTGCCTTTGGAGTGGTAGTGGAAACCAAGATGTCCGGTATCTCAGAATTACCGTTCAAAATGTTCGTTCTGATCATGCAACCCATCCATCTGGCAATCGGGATCGTGGAGGGGCTGGCTACGGCGGTGGTGGTCGCTTTTGTTGCCCGTGCAAGGCCGGAGGCCATGGATTTAGGGGTGGCGACCGCAATGCATAATCAGGAACGAAGTTTGAAGCCTGTATTGATAGGCCTACTCGTAGGCGCAGCAATTCTTGGGGGGGCGGCAAGTTGGTTTGCATCCACGCATCCTGACGGCCTGGAATGGTCCATTACGAAGATCATTGGCAAGGAAGAGTTTGCAGGCATAGCCGATGGACTGCATAAACAATTGGCGGCGATTCAGTCGAAAACTGCCATCCTGCCCGACTACGGGTTTAAGGCTACCCCAAAGGAACAAGTCTCACCAGATCATGGCGGGGCAACGCCAGTATCCTGGCCCTCTGTGAATGCCGGAACCTCAGTCTCGGGACTCGTGGGGGGCGTACTTACTTTTGCCATCGTGGGCTTAATCGGCTTTGCCTTGAAAGCACGTATGAAATTGGCATGATATTCCTATGAAAAAAGAAATTGCTAGTCGGTTCAGCCTTTCCATGGCAGCCGGATTGGTGCGCCAACTCGATCAAATGGTAAAGATGAAGGGATATGTTAACCGTTCTCAGGCAGTGGCCGACATGGTTAGCGCCCATTTAGTGGAGCACCAGGGGGAGGAAGGGGATCGCGAGATCGCAGGCACCATTACATTGGTTTATGACCACCATAGGAGAAATGTCCAGGCACTCCTGACTGATATTCAACATGACCATCAGGAAGTCATCATTGCTACCCTCCACGTCCATCTTGATCATCACAATTGCATGGAAGTGCTGGCGGTGCGGGGTAAGGCAGGTTTGGTGCGACTTGTGTCGGATCAACTCATAGCGGCCCGTGGTGTCAAACATGGAAAACTGACGGTCACGACGACGGGTTCAGATATAGAGTAACCCATCGTGTCGGTATACAGCCCCAATAATGAATCGGGTTATCATAAGTACTCCTTTATTTACGTGAGGGATTCACGACTGGCAGATCCATGCGGGCGGCCCATTCGGTCCAGCCGGCGTCATACCAGCGGACATTGGTATAGCCCAGCAATCGCGTCAGGAGGAACCAGGTTTGGCTGGCCTGATGGCCGGTGCGGCATTGCACAATGACCTCCGTCGCCTTCGAGGGGATCAAGCGCTGATATACCTTTTCAAGATCCGCCAACGACTTGAATGAAACCACCTTGTTGGAACTGATCACAACATCGTCAGTATAGGGACGGTTGAGAGCACCCGGAATGTGTCCGGCGCGGGCTTCATCCGATTTCACGCCCGAAAAGAAATCGGCCGGCCGGACATCGAGAATCACGGCTCCAGGTTTGCCCAGGACGCCGGCCACCGCCTTGGAGTCCACCGTAAAAAAATCACCCGCTTCACGGACGGGGTATTGCGAGGCCAGAACCCGCGGCAACGCCGCCGTGACTGGCCGACCTTCCCCCTGCCAACGCGCATACCCGCCCGAAAGCACGGCATACTTCCGGTGACCCAGCCTTTCAAAGGCCATACCCGCAAGGGTTGCATCGTGAAACTTCTCACCCGCCACCAGCACCACGGTATCGTCGGGGGCCAGTCCCATCAATGAAAACTGCGCCGCCAACAAGGTGGCCGGAAGCAGCATGGAGGGGACGCCGCCGATGTTGCCGCGCAGGCTTTCCACATTGAGACTGAGCGATCCGGGAATATGCGAGGTGTTGTATTCCGGCTGGGGCCGGAGGTCGATCACGGCGAAACCCGGGACCCCCAGCCTGGCCGCAACCCACTCCGGCTCGACAAGGGAGGGCGCATCCGGGAACTTCACCCCGGCCGGCACGTCGGGGGCCGCCAGCGGAGCAGGACTACCCGAAAAGAATACGCGCCAGGCATTGACCCGCTCGATCATCGAGGCCGGCAACGGTTCCGGACGTAGCGACACGGGCTTGAGGCAACGATCCTTGAATCCCTGGATGCCGTCCGTCAGGATGTAAACATTCGTGAAGCCCTGCCGCTGGAGCGAATCACGAGCCTGGGCCGGATGGACCATCCCGTTCGAGTACAGGACGATCAGGCCCTTGTTCCTGTACGATTTCAGAGCCTCCGCCAAGCCGGCAAGCGGCACATGGATTGCCCCGCGGATGTGGAACCCGCCATACTCCTCCGCCGACCTGACATCCACCACGAGAAGATCAGGATCCCCGGCCATCAGGCGGTCAGCCAGTTCTTCCGGCTCGATGTGGTCCTTGGCTTCATCCACTCCCGCCAAGAGGGCCTGTTCACCCGCCAGGGGTGACGCCGTTACCTCCGGTCCCCGCGACAGGATAAACAACCCACCCGCGGCAACCACCAGGATGAGGCTGAATGCCTTCAGGAACGGCGTGCCCAGATAAGGGGCGCGCCCGTTGCGAACCTTCTCCGCCCATTCCGCGAGCCAGAAGGCCCCCACGGCGACCAACGTAAACATCAGGACAAACGCCTGCCTCGACAGCCCCAGCGCATCATAGGCAAACTGCACACCCTGGTCGCCCGCCGTGTAAAGCCAGCGGATTTGAGGAAAGACCTCGTTGAACAGCACACTTCCGCCTATGGCGCCCAGCAGAAACACCAGGGCGTCAACCCGACCCGCTGCGAGTCCTGCTGCCGCCGTACCGGGACACCAGGCCCCCATCACGAATCCAACGCCAAACAACAGGCCTCCCACAATCTGGGCGCCATAGAGGGTTGGCATCAGAAAGATCTGATCCAACTGGATCCAGCCCAGGGCCATCATGTAGGACAGCCCCAGCAGCGCGGTAATCAAGGCGGTGAACATCACCTTCAGCACCGCCATATCAGTGAAATAGAACAGACCGGCCAGCCTGCGTGAACTGCTGAAACCGGCCCGCTCGAGCGCAAACCCGAAACCGAAGCCAATCAGCAAGGACAGGAAAAAGGCCAGGGGTGTCCCCAGGGCATCCTGACTGAAGAAGGTATTAATCATGCCATTGCCTCCTGACAAACCATGCCACGGCATAGCCACTTGCAAACAGGCAGAGCATGAAGACGAGGCTGCCTGTAAGCAGTAGCGCCCCACCACTCAAGGCCTGCCCGGAGGTACACCCCTGCGCCAGACGACTGGCAAAACCAACAACCACCCCACCCGCCAGGGCATAGGCGAGCCGCCGTTTCGTGGAACAAGCGGCACCCCGTTCAACCTGGATTCGCGCCCTGTTGGCCAGCACGGCAGAAACTAGCGCTCCGATAAAACTCCCCGCCAACATGAACACCAGATAGTAGTCCAACGGCCGGGTCCCCCATTTCCCGAAATACTCGCTTCCCAGGGTGTGAGGCCCGGCAACACACAGCGATAGCGATGCCCCGACCCTCGCCATTCCGCCGGATGCCCCCAGTCCTGCCCCCAGGATCACAAAGGAGGCCAGCAACACACATCCCAGCAGGAGTCCCGCCAGATAAGGGTTCGAGTAGGGCTTCGGCCCGTTTATCGTGTCAGTTTGCGTTTTCATGGTTCAGCACCCCGCACTTTTCTTCTTGGCCGGTTGCGGGGCCGAAGGTGCCGTGGCCGGGGAAGTCGCCTTGACCGGGGCGGGCGACGGGACGGCGCGCACGGCTGGAGCGCCGGGAGCCGGTGCCGCCGGGGCTCCGGATTCGTTCCAGTAGGCCTCAAGCCCGCCGTAGAGGACCTTGATGGGGCGCGAGGTCTTCTGGGAAAGAATACCGCCCACCGCCATCGCCAACGAGCCGTCCCGGTCGACAATCACGAGGGGCGCCGTTCCGTTCAGGTAGGCGGGATTAGCGATCACGTCGGCAATATCGGCATGAATCGAGCCCGGCAGACTGTAGTCCGCCATCTGCTCCGGCGGCCGTATGTCCACCACTTCGAACGTCCCGGGGACATCCATCATCATGCGCTTTAACTCGGCGACAGCCATCCGGTCCGGCAGCCTGACGGCGCGAACACTCGCCACCCCTGAACCGTGGGAGGCACCCGCAGCACTGAAGGTGGGAAACCCGGAGGCAATCCACGCCTCACTGCCACCCTCCATGTTGATGACCTCCTTGAACCCCATCTTGAGAAGGATCGAGCCGCCCATGCTGGAGCGATAGGCGGAATTGCATACCGTCAGGACCGGCATCTCCTTGGAGAGCCTTTTGCTGTCCGTGAACATCTTGTTCAGGGGAATATTCAGGACATTCCCGATCCGCAAGGCCATCCACTCGCTCGGAAGCCGAACATCCACAATGATCGGAGCCGTCCCCGATTGCATCTGCTGGTAAAGTTCAGCGGGCTTCGTGAGTTTCAAGGATCCAAGTGAAAGCCCGGCCTTCTTCCATGACTCCAATCCGCCCCTCAGAGCACCTGCCGGAGTGTCATAGCCGATCCGCTTCAACCGGGCGGCGGCCTCACGTATTTCGTCATCAGACCCTGTCAGGATGAACGGCTCGCCCCACGGGATGACAATTCCGGTCCACGTCTCAAATCGTCCCCGGATCCCGATATTGATGGAGCCCTTGACGTGGGCCGCGGCAAACGGCCCGGCGTCCCGGGCATCGATCAACCAGGCGCCTTTCTGGATTTGCGCAGACACCTCGGCCGCCGGGACGTCCACGGGCATGACCTTATCCCAATCCACCACCGGCGGCCCGTCATGATTCATCCTGGCATTGTGCTTGAAGTACTGGGGGGCATCCGGCAGACCATCAATGACCGCCATGACATACGAAAGCAGATCCTTGTGCTGGAGATAGACGTTTTCCCGGCGTTGCTCCCCGATGGTTGAGACCGGCTTGTCACTCAAGTGAGCACCACAGAGCGAGCCTGCTCCATGCGCGGGGAAGATCCGGGTGGCATCATCCAGCTTCGAGAGTTTATCCTTCCAGGAATGAAACCCCATCTCGGCCAGGGCGGCCGCACTCATGCCTTCCCCCATCAGGTCGGGGCGGCCGACGCTACCGATGAAAAGCGTATCCCCGGTGAGCAGGATGCCGGGATTCACCTGCGAGGCGGGATAATGCAATGCCATGCAGGTCCCATCAGGGGTGTGGCCGGGTGTCGTCATCACCACGGCACGAACATTCCCGAAGGTAATGGACGCCCCATCCTTTACCGGCTTATGAGGGAATGTCGCCTGGGTGTCGGCATTGATGATGATCTCCGCCCCGGTGGCCTTCGCCAACTCCATGTGTCCAGCCACGAAATCGGCATGCGAGTGGGTCAGATAGACTTTCGTGATTTTGAGCCCGAGTTCCCGGGAGTCCGTCAAATACCGGCTGATATCCCTCGCGGGATCCACAATCATGGCCTCGCCACCGCTGCCGACGAGGTACGAGTAATGGGAGAGCACAGCGAGGTTATACTGGCGAAACACGAAGTCTTCTGTTTTCTGCTCCGTTTCCCGAACCAACTGGACGCTGGCCGCCTCATCACCATGGGCTACCGCCTCCGCATCTCCCGCCAGGCCCGCCGCCTGGACCCCTAGCACTCCCAGCATCAGAATATATCCCGACAGTCGCAAGGTTTTCATATGACATCTCCTTTGTTTTCATCCTGATAACAAGCACCGATGAATGCCATCAGGATAATATAATATTGCATCGCGTCAACCAGAGTCTTCAGAAGTCAGCCAAGGGTGGATCGCGCATCCCTGAGTATTGGCATCCATTGTATGTTGCTCCGAAAATGTGGGACCGCATGGCATGCGGTCAAATTCTGACCATGACAGTGCCAAAACCAGGAGATGCGCCCTACCAAGGGACAAGCAACTTGTCCGCAAGTTCCTCAATCTCAGCCTTCATCGCCACCATGTCGCGCCAGTTCGTCGGAATCCCCTCATACCCGTAATAGGCACCGGCTATCTGGCCATAAACCGCACCGGTCGTGTCAGCATCATCACCAAGGTTGACCGCCAGCAACGCACCCTCCCGGAAGTCCTTGCCCTTGCGGAATGCCCATAGGGCGGCCTCCAGCGAGCGGACCACGTATCCCGTGCCCCTGATTTCTGGCGGATGACGGCGCTTGAACGAACCCCCGGCAATCTCGTCAATTTCCGGGCATAACGGAGATTGACGCCAGTATCCCGAGACCGGGGTGTAGTGGTCGGCCAGCAATTCATCCTTTCCGACCCCGTAGACGGCACCGACAATGAGTCCGCCCATATACCGGCAGGCATCCACGCAGACGGCGGCACCGTGAGTGGTTCGGGAACTGTCCCCGGAACGCTCAATGGCCTCCCTGGGACTCGCGGAGAAATACAAAGGCACCGGCGCCAGCCGCATGATGCTCCCGTTGCCGGCGGCACGAGGATTCGTTGTGCCGCAATACGGTTTCCGGGTCCGTTCAAACTCCGACAATGCCTCCCGCGTCGTTCCGCCAATATCAAAGCATGTACCCGTACAACTCATGTAACCTTCCCGAAACCAGCGCACATACCGCTCCAGTTGATCGACCGGATCGAATCCCCGCTTCTCGATCAAACTCTCGGCCAGGCAAAGCGCCATGGAGGTGTCATCCGTCCACTGGCCGGGTTTGAGGCCGAATGGCCCGCCGCCGACAATGTCGGTAATCGGCTTAAAACTGCCGGGCGACTTGAATTCAAGCGTGGCGCCCAAGGCATCGCAAACAGCTAACCCAATCAGGGCACCACGGTAACGGTCCTTTGGATTCATAGTCACCCCTGTGGACGCCTTGTTCACGCATTCGTGACTCAGATGTTATGTCCGTGTTCTGCTGATCCGGCGGCCCTTGCACATCGCCCGGATCTCATCATCCACCATTTTCCTGAGTTCCGCGGGGCCCAGCACCTTGACCCACCGGCCCCAGGCCATTACCCACCGGAAGACTTCAAAGACGCCGGCGGCCGAAAAACGCAGTTCCACATCGCCATTCCGGCGCTTCTTGATGACCTGCTTCGGACCCCACTGCTTCTCCAGCACCCACGGCGCCACGTGCCGGTCGAATAACAACCGGATGGTGTGGTCGTGATCATGCAACGCAAACCTCCCGAATGTGTTGGCCAACAGCGCCTTGGGATCGAACCCCGCCGGCATCTCAAAGGGACGGTCCGTCGGCTTGACCGACTGAATCCGTCCAATGGAGAATTGGCGGATATGGTCCTCGCCCTCCGCCTTGGCAAACAGGTACCACTCGCCCTGCAAATTGGCCATGTGCAGGGGCGCCACCACCCACGGACTGGTCACCCCCTTCTCGGGGGCCCGGTATCCCATCGCCAGCAACTTCTGGTTCACCAACCCCCGGACCACCACCGACCAGACCTCCATATCGATCGGACGCGTCGGCGGTGTTGTGAAACTGAACTTGTTGAAGATGAGTTCCGGCCGGATGGTGATCTTCTCAGGCAAAAGATCAGTGATCTTGCTGAAGACCTTTTCCAATGTGGTGGCAATGGGGGTCCCCCGGTACTGCTCCAACGCCTTCTCGGCCACCAGAATGGCCAGCAGATCGCCCTCGCTCACGCTGATGGATGGCAGGAACCAGTGCGTATCGGTGTAGTAGAATCCCTTGCGCTCCCGGTCATACTCGATCGGCGCCCTGAGGCTGTCGCGTAAATAGTCGATGTCGCGCTGGATGGTCTTCTGGGAGACCTCCCACTCCGTCGCAAAGGAGAGACAGTTGGGATACCGGCCCTGCCGGATCTGGCTATCCAACTCCATCAGCCGGGAAAACTGCGTCTTGTTCCGATCCATACTTATCATCCCTCCATCATGACAGCCCCACACGGTCAAATAGTGTCCGTATGATTGTATTTCAGACGGACATTATCTGTACCACCCCCCGTGTCATGATGTCCACGGATAAGGAAGGAAAGAAACCCATGATCTCTGAACAACTATACTCGGGATGTGACGACAGCGACGTGATCAATCTGCGGCTCAAGTGCGTAACGCTTCTGTTGAGTTGCCCGGATAAGATCAACTCAAAGTCCTGCCCGTTCCGCGCCCTGCGCAAGGAATCGGTGGTGACACGGGTGAATTGGCTGAAGAGTCAGGAGGCGCCCCGCCTCCGAAAGTTGCTCGAAAGCCACGCCCGCTGCCCACGAGAGGGAACGCGAGGAACAAAGTCATGACGATGGGCTCACCAACCGTGAGGGGAAGAGTTTATCCGCCCACTGCCGGACACCCTGCCTTCAGCCCGGCATCGTACTTCCCCATCGCCGGGGCCCCTCGTCCTTCCGTAACCATGACGCAATCAACTTGCGCAATGGCCATGGCTCCAGCAAGTGACGCCCAAGCCGGTTCATCGGAATCCAGCGGAAGGTGATCCAGTCCTCACAAGCCTCAGGCGTCAACTCCGGCTTCATTCCCGGAATCTCCATCATGAAGACCAGATTGATTTCGCAGTGCCGCCGTCCCTTCTGCATGAACGTATGCTCCACGGCCCCAAGGAATCTACCCACCCTGGCAGGTACCCCCAACTCTTCCCTGATTTCCCGCTTCAGACTTTCCTCGGCGCGTTCCTCCCACTCCACATGCCCACCCGGCAGATAGGTGTTCCCCGCCCCCTTGCTCTGGCAAACCAGCAGTTTGCCGCCCTTGACACAAACCCCCCGCACCAGCACCTCAATGACTTTCGTCTTCTTCACAACTCACCTTCACCCTTCCCCATTCACCATCAACCATCAACCATTAACCATTCCCCATTCACTCCCCCGCCTCCTCTCCAACACCTCCCCGGCGAGAAACAGCGAACCCGCAATACACACCAGGCCACCCTCTCGCACCGCCCAGTCCCGCGCCTCCACCATCGCCATATCCAGCAGGGAGGCCTGCGCCACCCACCCCTCGGTCTTGGCAATCCTGGCCAACTGTTCCGGCGCCTGGCTCCGCTCTGTGCTGATCGGCACCGTCCAACACCGGTGGATCTGCCCCCCCAGCGCCTTCGCAAACCCGAGCGCATCCTTGTCGTCACACATCCCCCAAATCAACCCCACCTTGCGCTTCTTGCGTAGTTCCTTCAGCGCCGCCCCCAACACCCGCGCCCCGTCGGGATTATGCGCGCCATCCAGCAACACCGGCGGGTCCCGCGACAACACCTGTAACCGCCCCGGCCACACTGCCGACTCCAACCCCTCCTTGACGAGCCCGACCGGAATCACCACCGGAGAATAGTCTGCCAGCGCCTCAAGGGCCGCAACCGCCGTCGCGCAATTCTCAATCTGGTGCCGACCCAGAAGTCCAAGCGTCACCGTCCCGTACTCACCCCCGGCCCCCGTGATGGCCAGTTTCTGCCCCTCCAACCCCTGCGATACCCGGCGCACCGAAACCCGCTCCATTGCCTCCACCAACGGGGCCCCCAGCCGCTTCGCCGTCTCCCGCACCACCCCCGCCGCTTCTTCCGGCATCGCCCCGCAGACCACCGGCCGCCCGGCCTTGATTATCCCGGCCTTCTCGCCCGCGATGGCCGTCACCGTGCCCCCAAGGTACTGCGTATGTTCAAGACTGATCCGGGTAATCACCGACAGCAACGGCAACAGGACATTCGTGGCATCCAACCGCCCGCCCATCCCCACTTCCACCACCGCCACCTGCACCCCTTTTCTCCGGAAATACTCAAAGGCCAGCGCCGTCGTGAATTCGAAAAACGTGACCTCCCGCCCACCCGGCGCCCGCGTCACCTTCTCCGCCAACGGCTCCAGCACCTCGAACAACTCCGCCAACTCACCATCCGTAATGGGATCCCCGTCAACCCGGATCCGCTCATTGAACCGCACCAGATGCGGCGATGTATAAAGACCCACTTTCAATCCCGCCCCGCGAAGGACGGAATCCAGCATGGCGCAGACCGACCCCTTGCCGTTGGTCCCCGCCACATGCACGGCCGCAAACGACCGTTCGGGGTTGCCCAGCGCGTCCGTCAACGCCACCGCCGTCTCCAGACCGGGCTTGATCCCATGCGTCCGCATGGCATACAACCGGATCAACGTCGCCTCAATATCTCTCATGAATGGCCTTCCTGCTGGAAAGACTATGCCACTGCATCTCCCGGCGCACCAGATGTAAAATTGACCGTCCGTCTTGTTGATTGTATCTTTCCCGCTTTCTGACATCCAGAAGGGGGCCCCGATGAACAACACCAAACCCGGTATGCCGACAATGGCCTTGCCGCCCGATTACCACATGCACACACCGCTGTGCAAACACGCCATCGGAACCCCCGATGCCTACCGCGCCACCGCCGCCATCCGCAAGGCGGAAGCCATGGCCTTCACCGACCACGGCCCCGACCCGTCCGGCTACGACCTGAAGCACCGCATGGCCATCACCCAATACCCCTCCTACCTCCTCATGATCCGATCCCTCCAGGACGGCAAACTGCCCAGAGTCCTCCTCGGTATCGAGGCCGACTACTATCCCGGCGCCGAACCCTTCCTCCGGGACTGGCTGCCGCACCAACCCTTCGACCTCGTCCTCGGCTCCGTTCACTACATCAAGGACTGGGGTTTTGACAGCCCCGACACCCTCCACGTCTGGGACTCCGTGGACGTCAAAGGAGTATGGCGCCAATACTTCTCCCTGCTCAATTCCCTCGTCAGCCTGGGCTTGTTCGACATCCTCAGCCATTTCGACCTGCCCAAGAAGTTCGGCCACCGGATACCGGACAACGATTTGCGCGAGATGGTGTGTCCCTTGTTGGACAAGGTCGCCAAATCCGGAATGGCCATCGAGATCAACACCTCCGGCTGGCGCCGCAAGGTGGCCGAGGCCTACCCATCCCCCTTGATTTTAAGTTTGATGAAGGAGCGCGAAATCCCCATCACCTTCGGCTCCGATGCCCACACCCCGGAGGACGTGGGTTATGCCTTTGAGATGGCCGTGGCCCTGGCCCGCGAGGCAGGCTACACACATTCCCGCCACTACTGCGCCCGCCAACCCTTTAGCGCCCCACTGCCTGCTCCGGTTTGAAACCCAACGGGAAGCAACCACTCACGGGCTCATCGCTGAGCAAAGAAATCGACCGCACACCGTGCGGTCCCACATCCTTGCACCTGTGTAGCGCGTCATGGCATGACGCGAAACACCGTGGGTTCCAAAACCGCAGAGATGCGCCGACGCTCACCGCTCAACCGCCAATCAGGCGGTTAAGGGACACGATCGGCAACAGGACGGAAAGCACGACCAGCAGGACGAACGCGCCCACCCCGAAGATCAGCGCCGGTTCAAGCCAACTCAACGTGCGGGTCACAAAACGATTCCACCGGTGCTGCATCGCACTCCCCGCCGTATCCAGCAACTTTTCCAGCGCCCCACTGGCCTCTCCGGCCTGAATCCACGCCGGCAGAGCCGCCGCCAGCGGAGGAATCCGCCGGATCGCATCCGCCAGACTGCTCCCATGCCGCACCGCCTCCGCTTCCTCCGCCGCCAACCGCCCCACCCATACACTCCCCGTCGCCCGCCCCGCCAGCGCCAAAGCATCCACCAACCCGACCCCACCCTTCAATAAAATCGCCATCGTCCTCGCACAACGCAAATTGGCCACAATCGTATAACCGCGCCCCACCACCGGCACCCGGAAAAGCAGCCGGTCCACACGACAACTCCAGTCCACATCCGCCGCCAGCCGCCGCCGCACATACCCCACCGCCAACACTCCCCCCAGTACCAGCACCGGCGCCCCCCACAACAACACCCGCCCCACCGCCATCATCACACGCGTCAACATCGGCAACCCCGCCCCCCCATGCTCACCCAACACCTTCGCCGCCGACGGCACCACCACCCCCAGCATGACCACGGCGACAACTATCGCGAACCCCACAATGATCCCGGGATAGATCATCGCCGAAACCACTCGCTCATTCAGTTGCTGCTGCTCTTCCAGGAATCCAGCCAACCGGTCCAGCATCGCATCCAGACTCCCCGACCGTTCGCCAACCTCAAGGATGGCCCGCTCAAACGGTTTGATCGACGACGATGACTCACTCAAGGCCGCCGCCAGCGAGGCCCCTTCCCGAATCCGGTCCCGCACCCCCGCCAGCATCGTCGCCGATGCACCCAACTCGGGCGCCTCAATCAGGATTTCCAGGGCATTGACCAAAGGCAGACCGGAGGTCATCAGGACGCTCATTTCGCGATAGAACGCCACACGCGTCTCAGGATCGAACCCCTGCCGCCCAAACCGCCGCCCCGCGCCCCCGTCGCTCCCCGCCGTCGCCACCAATTCAGGCAACACGCCCCGGGCCGCCAGTTTCTCCCGCGCTTCCTTCAAATCCAGCGCTTCCACCAGACCGCGGCGCACCGCTCCGGTGTTGTCATACCCCTTGTAAACATAGGTCTTCACGCGCCGGAAATCCCCAGGGCATACAGGACTTCCGCCAGACTCGTCCCGCCTTCCAGGACCTTGGCCAGTCCGTCATCCAACAACGTCCGCCGCGCCCCTTCCGTTGGCGACACCTGCAACGGCCGCCCGGCCAGCTTCCCGGCCCGCATCGCCTCCTGCATCGCCTCGTCCACCACCAGCAATTCAAAAATCCCGATCCGGTCGCGATACCCTGCCAGACATTCCGGACAACCCGCCGGCTCGTAGATCGTCTGCCCCGCCAGCAACCGGCCAGCCGCCCCCAGCAACACAAGCTCCTCATCCCGCACCTTCGCAGGCCGCCGGCAGGCCGGACAAAGTTTCCGAACCAGCCTCTGCGCCAGCACCCCCCGCAACGCCGCCGCCAGCAGATAGGACTCAACCCCCATGTCCATCATCCGGATCATGGCACCCGCCGCGTCATTCGTGTGCAAGGTCGTAAAAACCAGATGCCCCGTCAGTGACGCCCGGACCGCGATCTCGGCCGTCTCGTTGTCGCGCGTTTCCCCCACCAGGATCACATCCGGATCCTGCCGAAGGATGTGGCGAAGCCCGCCGGCAAACGTCAGCCCGATCTTGGGCTTGACCTGCATCTGCCCGATATCCGGAAGCTGGTACTCCACCGGATCCTCAATGGTCAGCACATTGCGGCCCTTCGTATCCAACTGCCGGATCGACCCATACAACGTCGTGGTCTTCCCGCTCCCCGTCGGTCCGCAGACGATCATGAGCCCGTGCGCCTCGCGCAGGAGGGATTCCCACGTCTTCTGCAACCCCGCCGGCATTCCCAACGCCGACAACGGCAACACGGACGACTCCCGGTTGAGCAATCGCAAAACCACCCGCTCGCCTTCACCCACGGGAATTGTGGACACCCGGACATCAATTTCGCGCTCGCCCACCCTGACCCGCGCGGATCCATCCTGCGGCAGACGCTTCTCGGCAATATCCAGATGCGCCATCACCTTCATGCGCGACACCAGCGCCCTCTCCAACCGCTTGGGCGGCGACGCCTGCTCGTATAAAAGCCCGTCCACCCGGTACCGCACCCGCAGTCGCGAGTCGAACGGCTCCACATGAATATCGGAGGCCCGCGCCTTGAGCGCTTCCAACAAAATCAGGTTCACCAGTTGCGTCACCGGCGCGTCCTCGGCGGACTTGAGCAGATCATCCGACCGGGACTCCTCCACCACCCCACCGCCTTCCCGGCTCAAGCCGCGGACAAAATCCGCGGCCGTCCCGGTCTGACTGTAATAGCATCGTTCGATGCCGTTGAGAATCGCGGCGCGCGGCGCCGCCACCGGGCGCAACTCTTTCCCCAACGCCAACGCCACATCCTCCTGCTTGCGCAAATCGGCCGGATCGTCGGTCAGCAGGCACAACTCCCCATCACGCCGGATCGGCAACACAACATGGGTCCGCGCCCATTCCACAGGAATCCCGGCAATCAGCGTGGCGTCCAGCACCTCATCGCCCACCTCGGCAAGAAAGGGCACCCCCAGCGCCGCCGCCTGACGGATCAACCCCTCATGCGTATCCGTGGTGTTTTCCATCGCATCAACCGTTTACGGGGCCAGGGAGGCGCCTGCCGCCCCATCAGTCGCGTTGGTCGCGCTAAGCCCGGTCCGCTGGCTCCAGTTCCGCGTCATCGCCTCCGCCGCCGCCGCATCCCCCAGCACATGCGGGGTCACAAAGATAATCAGGTTCGTCCGCTCCACGCTGTCCACCTTGTGCCGGAATAGAATTCCGAGAATCGGAATCGATCCCAGCAGGGGAACCCTGCGAACCGTATTGATCCGGTCCTCGCGAATCAATCCGCTGATCACAATCGTGCGCCCGTCGGGAACGGTCACCGTCGTCGACACCGACCGCTTGGCTATCGTCGGCGTAAACTGCCCCGACGGCCCCGGATCAATAATCGCCTCAATACTCGGATTCAACACCATCCGAACCTCGTTGGAAGGATTGATGTGCGGAGTCAACTTCAACTTGATCCCCACATCCACCCGGTCAATATTCTGGATCACATCCCGCGAGGTTCCCGAGCCCCCCTGGATCGTGGACTTGAGAATCGGAATGTTGTTCACCACACTGACACTGGCCTCCTTGTTGTCCTGCGACAGCAACGGCACACTCGACAGGATCTTGACTTTCCCCTTCTTCTGAAGGGCATTGATGTTCACCGCCGCCGGGAACCCGGAAACCATTTTTCCATCCGCATCCACCCGGGTGCCCCGCGCCAGTCCAACGGTGATCCCTCGCGGAAACACCCCGCTCTGGATCGCGTTCATCAGGGAATTCGCCCCCTCATTCAGGGTGCTGGCACCCTGCACCACCGTATCCCCGACCTTGGACGGCATGTTGATCGCCGCCAGTTCCACCCCCACATCCAACGACTCATCCGCCCCAACCTCCGCAATGACAACCTCAATCATCACCTGCTGCGGCATCTGGTCGAGTTCATCCACCAGCGCCCGCACATACTCAAATTCCGTCGGCGAGCCGCTCACCAGCAGGGAATTGTTCGACGCCAGGGCTTCGATCGCCAACCGCTGCTCGGTCCCTGCCTTGGGTTCCTTGCCCAAGGTCTTCTGCAAAAGCGCGTTCAAACTCTTGGCCGCCTCATCCGCGGCAATATACTTGAGGAACACAGCGTGCAACGTGCCGCGCCCCGCCGTTGACTCCACATCAATCAACTTCAAGATCTTGACGACTTCAGCCACTTCAACGGCCGACCCCACCATGATGATGCTGTTCGAGTGCGGCGAGGCAATCAGCATTAAGGGCGTCCTGCCAATGGAGACCCCCTCCCGCACCATCCCGCGCTGCCCTTGCGCCGCCGTAGCCCTGCTGTACTGCTGAACAAAGTCATCCGCGCTGGCGTACTTCATCGCGTAGACCTCGCTGACTGTCCCCGATCCGGGCTTGTCAATCTCCGCCACCACCTGCTCAAAACGCCGGATGTTGTCAACCGTGTCGGTAATAATCAGGTGGTTCGTCGTTTCAAGAACCGCCACCGATCCGCCTTTGTCGCGCCCCGCCAGCGCCTCCATCACCTTGCGCATATCCGCCACACTCGTGTTGCGCAGGCGGATGACCCGCGTCACCAGTCCGGCGGCAGGCACCGGGCGCCCCTCCACGATCACCGGCGCCGAAGGCGTGGTCCGCAACCCCAGCGACACCACCCGGTTGATCCCGTCTTCCTCAACCACCCCACACCCGGTGGACTCCAGAATCTTCAGGGAAAGGGCATACACGTCGACAATCGGAATCCGCGGCGCCAGAACCGTGATCTGCCCCTTCACCGCCTCATCCACGACAAACCGCCTCCCGGTCACTTCACCAATCACCTTGATGAAGGTCCGCACATCCACATGGTCGAAACTGAGATTCAGGGTGGCCGCGTCATTCACCCCGGCCACAGGCACCTTCACGGCGTCCTGCGGGATCGCGGCGCCCGTCGGCAACAAAATCAGACCGGCAACTACCGCCCCGCGGCGGCACCACCCTCCAATAGACGTTGCGGTTGTAACCGGCATTCGCTCGAAACCCCTTCCCGTCAACCGGCAGGGCATCACTTCACAATGCCCCGTTCGGACGACTCAATGAACTTAACAATATGCTCCACTTCCGGCGTCACCGTCACGTCGGCATGGATCTTTTCCATCGCCTGGCGCGTTGACAGTCCTTCGCGGTACAGTATCTTGAAGAGTTTCTTGAGTAATGCCTGCGTCTCCACCGGAACATTCATCCGTTGCAATTTGACGGAGTTGATCCCGTGAACAACCGCCGGATTCCCCTCCACCAGCATGTAGGGGGGAACATCCTGCGTGATCCGCGACATTCCGCCTACCATCGCAAACCGGCCCAACCGGGTGAACTGGTGAATTCCTGTCATCCCGCCAATCGTCACATCATCTTCCACAAGCACATCACCCGAAAGCGAGGCGCCGTTGGCCATGATCACCCGGTTCCCCACCTTGGATCCGTGCGCCACATGGCAGTAGGCCATGATCAGACACCCATCCCCCACCTTGGTAACTTCGCCATCCGCCGTCCCCGAATTGACCGTCACATACTCGCGGAGGGTCACACGGGCGCCAATCTCCACAAACGTGGTTCCGCCTTTGTATTTCAAGTCCTGCGTCAACGAACCAATGCTCGCGAACGGAAACACCGTGCACTCCGGCCCCAGCGTGGTGTGTCCATCCAGAAAAACATGCGGCATGATCTTCGAGCGATCCCCCACCTTGACGTGCGGGCCGATCACCGCATAGGGCCCCACCTCCACATCCACCCCGATCTCCGCGCCTTCCTGCACCACCGCCAAAGGATGCACGCGCGTCATGCCGTCACCTTCTTATCCGAAATCATGCACATCAGTTCCGCTTCCGACGCCAATTCCCCGTCCACCAGGATCTTCCCCTGGAACTTGGCCAACTTGCTCTTGATCGTCAGAAACTCAACCTCGATCCGCATCTGGTCACCCGGCTTGACCACACGCCGGAACCGCGCCTTGTCAATCGCCATGAAATAGGGCACCCGCTCGCCCCCACCCGCCAGCCGGTTCATCAAAATCCCGCCGGTCTGCGCCATGGCCTCCAACTGCAACACCCCCGGCATCACGGGCGTCCCCGGAAAATGCCCCTGGAAAAAGGGCTCGTTGATCGTCACGTTCTTGAGCCCCACAATACGCTTCTGGTCGTCACACTCGATGATCCGATCCACCAGCAAGAACGGATACCGGTGCGGAAGTAGTTTTAGAATTTCTTGTATATCCAACGTCGCCATAGCCATTACCTCTCCCTGCGTTTTTTCTCAGATGGCGGACAACAGGGCCTTCACCTTGTCGATCCGTTCCCAGGTGAACACATCCAGATTCGCCGTCCGGCCGAAATGCCCATAAAAGGACGTCTGCTCGTAGATCGGACGTAACAGGTTCAACTGCTTGATGATCTCCGCCGGCTTGAGCCCGAAAACCTCACGCACCGCCCTGGCAATCTTCTCATCCTTCACGATCCCGGTTCCGAACGTGTCCACGTGCACCGAGACCGGATCCGGATATCCGATGGCATACGCCACCTGAACCTCGCAACGCCGGGCCAACTTGGCGGCCACCACGTTCTTGGCCACATACCGCACCATGTAGGCGGCACTCCGATCCACCTTGGAGGGATCCTTCCCCGAAAAGGCGCCGCCCCCATGCCGCCCCATCCCGCCGTAGGTGTCCACGATGATCTTGCGCCCGGTCAACCCGCTGTCACCATGAGGACCGCCAATCACAAAACGCCCGGTCGGATTGATCAGGAACTTCGTCCGCTTGAGCAACTTCGCCGGGATCTCCTTCTGAATGATCTCCTCGATAATCCCCGCCCGCAACGTCTTGTAGGACACATCCGGGGAGTGCTGCGAAGACACCACCACCGTATCCACCCGCACCGGACGGCCATCCTCATAGGCCACCGTCACCTGGGATTTTCCGTCCGGACGCAGGAAGGGCAGAACCCCCTTCCGGCGCGCCTGCGCCAAGGCCCGGCTCAGACGGTGTGCGAACATGATCGGCATCGGCATCAATTCCCGCGTCTCATCGCAGGCGTACCCGAACATCATTCCCTGATCGCCGGCGCCTTGCTCCTTGAAAAGCCCCTGACCCGCCGTCACCCCCTGGGAAATATCCGGCGACTGCCGGTCCATCGCCACCATGACCGCGCAACTGTCGGCCGAGAAGCCCAACGTGGCATCCGTATACCCGATCTGCCTGATCTTCTCCCTGGCAACGTCCGTGTAATTCACAATCGCCTTGCTGGTCGTCTCCCCCGCAATCACCACCAGTCCCGTGCTGACCAGCGTCTCGCAGGCCACGCGGGCCTTGGGATCCTGCCGCAGATTGGCATCCAAAACCGCATCCGAAATACCATCCGCGACCTTGTCCGGGTGCCCTTCCGAAACCGATTCCGATGTGAAAAGATACTTGTCCGCCATGGTAGCCTCTCTTTTGTCGGGTTATTGCTTCCCAAACCCGCCCCCTACGGGCATGGAAAACATAGAGTCTAGTCCAACTACTGAACCAGTTCAAGTATTTCGGGCGCCACCTGGCCTGCCAGCGTCCGGCAGTTCTCCAGAACCTCCACGGCCGTCACCGCCGTCAAGGCCGCCGCCGCCAACTCCCGGCACTGGACCATCGTGACGTTCCTGACAACCGATTTCACCAGGGGCACCGACGAGGGCACCATGCTGAATTCGTCTATCCCCAATCCCAGAAGCAACGCGGTCATCACCGGATCACCGGCCATTTGTCCGCAAACCCCCACCCAAATTCCCCGCGCATGCCCGGCCTCTATCGTCGCCTTGATCAACTTGAGCACCGCCGGATGCGTCGGCTCGTAAAGATGCGCCACCCGGTCGTTGATCCGGTCCACCGCCAGCGTGTACTGGATCAAGTCATTGGTCCCAATGCTGAAAAATGATACGTGACGCGCCAGCAGGTCCGCCGTCAGGGCGGCCGACGGGATTTCAATCATCACCCCCACCTCGATCGCCTCATCGAACGGGGCCCCCTGCTTCCGCAGATCCGCCTTGCTCGCCTCCACCATCGCATTCGCCCGGATCACTTCCTCCACATTGCTGATCATCGGATACATGATGCGGATCTTCCCATGCGCGCTGGCCCTGAGAATCGCCCGGAGTTGTGTCTTGAAAATCGCCGGCTGCGCCAGGCAGAACCGGATCGCCCTGAACCCGAGAAACGGATTGATCTCCTCCGGCATTTTGACGGCCGAGGCAAACTTGTCCCCGCCCAGATCCACCGTGCGGATGATCACCGTCGCCGGCGCCAACATCGCCGCCACATCACGATAGGCCGCAAATTGCTCGTCCTCGCTTGGCAGGTCCTCCCGCGAAATATACAGGTACTCGGACCGGAACAGTCCCACGCCATCGGCCCCATGCCGTTTCACATCCGGCACCTCATCCAGTAACTCAAGATTCGCCGACAGCACCACCCCCTGCCCATCCTTCGTGACGGCAGGTTCATCCTTCAACGAACTCAAGCCGTCGCGAATCACCTTGCGGGCCTCCGCAATCTGCCCGTACTTGCGCAGACTCTTCTCGGAGGGATGCAGCAGAATGACGCCCGCCGTTCCATCCATCAGGATCACCTCCCCGGAACTCAGCCGATGCGTCACGTCACCCAACCCGACCACTGCCGGTATTCCCAGCGCCCTCGCCATGATGGCCGTATGCGACGTCGAACTGCCCTGGTGCGTCGCAAACCCCATCACCAGATCCTTGCGCAAGGTGGCCGTCTCGGAAGGCGACAAGTCCGCGGCCACCACAATGCTCTTTTCGCGCAGGCCATCAAGCACGTGAACCGCCTCGCCCGCCAGGTTGCGCAACACCCGCCGCGCCACATCCTTGACGTCGGCAACCCGCTCCCGCAGGTAATCATCCTCCACGATCGCCAGCGCCTCGCTGTAACGCGCCGTCACAACCCGGACGGCCGTCTCCGCACCCTTCTTCTCATCCCGGATCTTGCGGATGGTCTCCTCAATGAAGGCGCCATCATCCAATACCATCTTGTGAACATCAAAAATATTGGCGTCGTACTCGCCAATGACCCGCTGGACATTGCGCTGAATGATGTTGATCTGGCGACGGGTCTCGATGACCGCCGCCTCAAAACGCATGATCTCCGCCGCGACATCTTCCGGCGCCAGCGTCCGGTCCGCCTCCGGCGACTCGTCGCCCCTCACCAGATAAACCGGGCCCACCGCTACGCCGGGGGATACGCCAATGCCTTGGAGGAGAACTTCGTCCTGGCCGTTGTTGTGCTGCTTCTTCACAGCCCGCCTGTCATTCCTCGAAGAACTTGCTGTCCACCAAATGCTGCAACTCGTTCAACGATTCCTCGGCATCCATCCCCTCGGCTGTCACCGTCAAAACGGAACCCAACCCCGCCTCCAGCGTCATGAGCCCCATGATGCTCTTGCCGGAAACCGAATTGCCGTCCTTCGCCACCGAAATATCACTGTCAAACCGCGAGGCCGTCTTGACAAACAAAGCCGCCGGCCGTGCGTGCAACCCAAGCTGATTGATAATCTTGAGTTCTCGGACCATTATCCGACCGGACGAGGCGCGGCTTGACTCACGCTTACTCATCCGCCTGTCCTCCGTCCGCCAACATCGAAATCAACTTCTCGTCCAATTCCTTCGCGGCATCGTGCCCCAGCCGTTTCAACATCTGGTCCAGGGCCGCCACTTCAATCACATTCGCCACATCTCGCCCCGGCGCCACTGGAAGACTGATGCACGGCACCTCAACCCCCAGAATGCTCCGCATCCCCGCCGTCTGGCCGCTCCGATCATCGGAGACCACCGACTCCATGCTGCACAGGTTAATCACCAGATCCAGACGCTTCTCATTCCGTACCGACGCCACCCCGAACAGACTGGGCACATGAATGATCCCCAACCCGCGAATCTCCATGTGATACCGCGTCGCCCGCATCGGAGCCCCCACCACCGTACCGGAACTATCCACCCGGCACGACGTCACGTCGTCCGCCACCAGACTGTGCCCCTTCTTGATCAGCGACAACGCCGTTTCACTCTTGCCCACCCCCGCCTTCCCCGTCAGCAACACCCCCAACCCCAGAATCTCCACCATCGTCCCCTGAATCACCTGGCGCGGCGCCATCAGGTTCTCCATGACGATCGTTGCGGCATTGACAAAGTGCTTCGTGACCATCGGCGTCCGCAACACCGGCGTCTTGAACTCCTCCGCCAGTTCCGCCAACTCCGGCAACACTCGATGCCGCCGCGTCAACACCAGGCAGGGAATATGCCGCTCAAACAATTGCTTCAACCGCTTGCGCCGCTCGTCATCCGACAGCGACTGCAGATAGGCCATCTCCGCATGCCCGAACGTCTGCAACCGACGGGGGGCAAAATAACTGAAGAACCCGGTCAACGCCAGGCCCGGCCGGTTCACCGCCGCCTCATCAATCTTCCGGCTCAACCCGGCCTCCCCCGCCACCAAGTCCAGATCCAGACGGGACCGCCCGGCTTTCAAAAAGTCGTCAACCGTTACCACCGTCCTCTGGACCCCGGAGTCACTCATGGGAAGTCACCTCACACTTCTGGAACCGGTTCAACATCCCGGAGTTTCTCGTCACCCTTGTGCCCGTGGCGCTTATCAATCGTACGACGCAACTGCTTCTCCACCTTGTCGACGACTTCGTCAATCGACGCATACATATTCTCCGACTGCGCCTTGGCTTCCACGAGAATATGACGGCTGGCATGCACGATCGCCTCCGCCATGTGCACATACTTCTGAATATCCATGATCACATGAACTTTGTCCACATGCGGAAATTCATCCATCAGTTTCGCAACGCGCTTCTGCGCGTAGTCCCGCATACTGTCAGAAACATCAACATGTCGCCCGGTAATTTCAACTGCCATGGTTTTGCCCTCCAAAGAACTACATACTGAATCTCGGCCCCAAATACAACTCCCGACTAACCTCATCATTGATCAGGAAATCGCTCGTCCCTTCCCGGAGTACCCGCCCCTCGCAAATCAGGTACGCCCGATCCACGATGGACAACGTCTCCCGCACACTGTGGTCGGTAATCAAGATCCCCAACCCCCGCTTCTTCAAACTCCGGACGATTTCCTGGACGTCGTAGACGGCCAGCGGATCCACCCCGCTGAACGGTTCATCCAAAAGGATCATCGCCGGCTCCGTCACCAACGCACGGGCAATCTCCAATCGCCGCCGCTCTCCGCCGCTCAACGTAAACGCCATCTGTTTCGCCAGGCTGGCAATCCCGAGATCCTCCATCAGTTCCTGCAAGCGTTGCTTCCGCTGCCGCGCCGTCAGTTTCCGCGTCTCCAAAATGGCCATGATGTTGTCCTCCACCGTCAACTTGCGGAAGATGGAGGGCTCCTGGGCCAGATACCCCATGCCCATGCGCGCCCGTTCAAACATCGGCATCGCCGAAATATTCCTCCCCTTGAAGAAGATCTTACCCCCCGTCGGCTGAATCAACCCCACGATCATATAGAATGTGGTCGTCTTACCCGCGCCGTTCGGCCCCAGCAGCCCGACGATCTCTCCGGGATGAACCCTGATGCTGACCCCCTGGACCACCGTCTTGCCCCGGTAGGACTTCACCAACTCTTCTGTTCTCACCAATGGTTCCACGTGAGCCTCACCGTTTCATGAAGTCTTCGAGTTTCCCCTGCCCCGGCGCAATCCGCAGCACGGCGTCTTCGCATTTCACCTTGTCATCGTCCCGACTGAAAATAATCCGCGTTCCCGACATCACTTCGGCTCCCCGCCTCACAATAGGCTTTCCCGTCAAAACCAGCAACCCTGACCGGACACTGTACGTCGCCCGCTCGCACGTCGCCTGCCGGTCTTGCTGGTCAATAAGCACATTGCCGACCGCTGTGATCATCTCGGGCTGGTTGTTCGTGCTGAACAGCGCCGTCATCTGGTCCGACCGGATGGTCACCCGCACGTCGGTAACCACCACATCACCGTCAAACACCGCCGTCCGCCTGGGATAATCGAAGTCCAGCCGCCGCGACGTGATCACCGTCTCGTTGGTCCCCGCCGAAGGAAAAGCCGGCAGTCCCGCCGCCTTCTCTCCCGCCCATCCCCGGACTGCCAAAACCAAGGCCACCGACGCCACTATCCATTGCTTGTGCATGCTACTTTCGCTCCACTTCTTTCCATACGCTGGTGTTCTTCAGCACCACGCGCGACTCATTGAGAATCTCGATGCGCTGCCCCACCGAGGACCACCGGAAGCCCCGCCCCGTCACCCGCATACTGCCGCCCCGGTCAATGCTCACGGCGGAATTCGAGAACGCCCTTTTCTCTTTGCGATCAAACGTACACTGGTCCGCAAGAATCGTGGCTTCCACCTGCCCATCCTTGAACATCACAATCTTCAGGTCCGTGATCTTGACCTGCCCGTCCGGCAGGATCTCGGCCTGACGCCCCACCACTTCCGATTTCTTGACGCCATTCTCATCAAATTCCGGAACCCGGAAATCGCTAATGATCTGCGGCCCCGGAGGCAACTGGGCCCACGCCGCCATTGCCAGCGCCAGGAACACCCCGCCCCCAAGCACACCCCATCCTCTATCCGCGCCGTACCGTTTCATGAATCGTCCTTAACGTGCGCCACAAGCCGCCCAAGACGGCCAACGGCACGGTATTATCCTTATCCGACAACGCTTCCGCCGGCTTCACATGCGTCTCCAGAAACACCCCGTCGCAACCGGTGGCCACCGCCGCGCGCGCCAGCGCCGGCGCCCAGCGCCCGTCGCCCCCGCTGCGGTCCCCCGCCCCGCCCGGCTTCTGCACACTGTGCGTTGCATCAAAAACCACCGGATAGCCGAACTCCCGCATGATCAGCAGACTGCGCATGTCCGCCACCAGGTTGTTGTACCCGAACGACACACCCCGTTCCGTCAGCAGAATCTGCCGGTTGCCCGTACTCTCCACCTTCTCAATCGCATTCTTGATGTCCCACGGCGCCATGAACTGCGCCTTCTTGATGTTCACCACCACCCCGGTCTTCCCCGCCGCCACCAGTAGATCAGTCTGGCGGCTCAGGAACGCCGGAATCTGGATCACATCCACAACCTTGGCCGCACGAACCGCTTCCTCCACCGTATGGACATCCGTGAGCACCGGCACCTGGAACCGGTGCTTCACCTCCGCCAGAATCTCAAGACCACGCTCAATCCCCGGCCCCCGGAAAGACCGCACCGACGAACGATTCGCCTTGTCATAGGATGCCTTGAAGACCAGCGGTATCCGCTGCGCCTTCGCCAGTTTCACCAGTCGTTCCGCAATCGCCAGGCACCCTTCCCGGCTCTCAATCACACAGGGTCCCGCAATCAGGGCCAACCCCCGGCTCTGCCCCATGCTGATCCCGCCAATCTTGATCGTCTTTGCCATGCCTTCAGTCCTTGTCTAGTTATCGCCGCCTCAAATGGCCAACCCCGCCGCCCGGAGCGCCGCTTCCGCCAAACCCACATCCTCCGGCGTATCAACCCCAAGCCCCACTTCCTGCGTCTCCACCACCTTCATCCGCGCCCCGAGATGCAACGCGCGTAACTGCTCCAGCTTCTCCGCCTGCTCCAGCAGACAGGGCGGCGCCGCCACCACACGGTC
Organism: uncultured Verrucomicrobiota bacterium; assembly: GCA_964535015.1. Lineage (GTDB taxonomy): Bacteria > Verrucomicrobiota > Kiritimatiellia > CAIKKV01 > CAITUY01 > CAZDUS01. The sequence goes on from CAZHRU010000011.1 coordinate 31,944, forward strand.
CAGAAACGCCCGCCGGTACGCATAGATGCCGATATGTCGCCAGTACCGCAATCCCGCCGGCATCACGTCACGCACGAAGGGAATCACCGACCGCGAAAAATAAATGGCCCTCCCGTTTTCACCCCAGACCACCTTCACCACCGACGGTTTCTGCAGTTCCTCCGCGCTACGAATGGGCGTGGCCGCTGTCGCCATCTCCCACTCGCACCCTTCCACCATAACCTGAGCGAGCCGATCGATCAACTCCGGATCTATCAGCGGTTCATCACCCTGAATGTTGATCACAACGCCCGCCTTGGATCGGGACGCCACTTCCGCCACCCGATCCGTCCCCGACGGATGATCCGGCCGCGTCATCACCGCCACCCCCCCCATCCGCGCCACAGCGCTGACGATCCGCTCATCATCCGTGGCCACCACCACCTCATCCAGACACTTGGCCAAACGCACCCGCTCCAAGACCCACTGGATCAACGGCTTACCGCAGATCGGTGCCAGCGCCTTGCCGGGCAACCGGGTTGACCCCCACCGGGCGGGAATCACTCCAATCACACCCTGTGCTTTACCGCTCATTGGCCTCCACACTGGCCAGAAGTTCCTCCGGCGAACAGGTCGCCGTCCCCAGTTTACCCACCACCACCCCCGCCGCATTGTTGCCCAACACCGCCGCCTCATCACAGGACGCCCCCGCCGCCAATGCCAGTACACAGGTGGCTATCACCGTGTCGCCCGCCCCGCTGACGTCATATACCTCGCGCGCCCGCGTGGGAATCACATGCGGCGCCTTCCCCCGCGACGTCACATACATACCCTTCGGCCCCAGCGTCACGATCAACTGCTCAGGCGTCCATTTCTTCATCAGTAACTCCGCCGCCATTCGCAGGGATACGTCATCCAATGGATCGCCGGGCGGCGGCGGCCGGTTCGGCAATCCGGAACAGGCATGGGCCTCCTTGTAGTTCGGCGTCGCCAGCGTCAACCCCGAAATCCGCAGATCCAGATTGTCCTTGGGATCCAGTCCCACCGGCACCTTGCGCCGATGCGCCGCCGCCAACACCGCATCCATGACCTCCTGCCGCACCACGCCCTTGCTGTAATCCTCAACCACCACACCCGAGGAACGGGCCACTTCCGCATCCACCATCGCGCAAAACGCCCGCACATCCGCGTCAGGCAGTTCCGGATGGCCTTCCCAGTCCACGCGCACCACCTGCTGGCGATCGGCCAGCACCCGCATCTTGACGGTCGTCGGGCGGCCCGCAATGACCCGCACCCCCTCGGTCCCGATCCCGCGATCCTTCAGTATCGCCAGCAATTCCGTGCCGGCCAGATCATTGCCCACCACCCCCGCCACACAGGCCTGCGCCCCCAGCGCACAAATATTGTAGGCCACATTCGCAGCCCCACCCGGCACCGCGCGTTCACGATTCACCTGCACCACCGGAACCGGCGCCTCAGGCGAAATGCGCTCCACACTGCCGTGTATGTACTTGTCCAGCATCAGATCCCCAACCACGAGAATCCGCTGCCGCCGAAAAACATCCATCAACGCCCTGGCGCGTTCTGCCTTCATTTAATGACCCTCCGGAACACTCCACCAATCCCTGACACGACGACCATCACCGTCCCAGACTCCCTTGTAAAGAATCTCCGCGTACGGAACCCCTTCCACACTCACCCACTTGCGCTGGATCGCCCTGCCATCCACCCGCCCCTCGCGGCGGACCACCAACGCCTCCACCTCGTACATCCGTAACGCCGTCGTCGGCGTCCCGTATACCCCGGACCAGAAGTTCAACCCCTGCACAAACGCCGTCGCCTCACGGTCCGCTCCCCGCCAGAAGATGGAACTGTCGCGGATGCTAACCCGGAACCCCGCGGGGGCATCTGCAAATAAACCGGCCGTCTCCCTGACGTCGCGGAGCCCGCCAATCCGGGCGAACACCTCCGGCAACCACCCATCCGCGGCCTTCACCATGTCCAACTGGACGCCTGTCGCCTCCAGTACCGGACCGCCACGCCGCCACCCCATGCGCACTTCACGGGCCCGGAAATCCCCCTCCGGCGCCTGCTCCGGTTTGATCGACACCTCGCGAAGCACCAGATCACACGGCAGATTCAACCGCGCCTCGCCAATCGTCAACGCCAACCCCGTCTGCGCTTTCAGATAGTTCGAGATCATCTCGCATCCACTGCGGGTCTGCACCGCCACCGCCAACCCCGCCAGCACAATGGCCAGAAACAACAGGAACAGGGTCAGCCATCCCAGCATCGGCAAATGCCGCCGCGGCGAACGCACGGGTTTGTCCCAGTCATCATCAGAATCACGCCTGCCCATCGCCGCCCCCCTTCTTGCGCGCCCCGAACAACAGGGTCCCCACCCGGACCCACGTTGACCCCTCTTCGATCGCCACTTCAAAGTCGTGCGACATCCCCATCGACAACTCCGGCAACCCCACCCCGCTTTCCGCCTGCCACCGGTCCCGAGCCTCTCGTAACGCCCGGAAGAACGGTCGCGCCTCCTCCGGATCTTCCGCAACCGGCGGGATCGTCATTACCCCCACCACCCGCACCCGGAACAGCCGCTGCGCGGCCCGCAACACGGCGGGAACCTCCTCCGGCGCCATCCCGAATTTACTGCGCTCACCCGAGACGTTCACTTCGAGGCATACCGGAAGACTGCGCCCCTCCTCCTGACAAACCCGCTCCAGCGCCTCCAGCAACTTCAACGAATCCACCGCATGAACCATTTCAAAAAGCCGCACCGCTTCACGAACCTTGTTCGTCTGCAGATGCCCGACAAAATGCCACCGGGCCACGGATGAACATTGCGGTATCTTCTGGCGGGCCTCCTGCACTTTGCTTTCGCCAAATTCGGTCAAACCCAGTTGGACCGCCTCCATGACCGCCTCCGGCCCCTGGGTCTTGGATACCGCCAGAAGCCGCACGGCGTCAACCGCGCGACCCGCACGGACGCACGCCTGCTCCATCCGCCGCCGGATCTCGCCCAGCCGGTTATCCATATCCATATTCACAATTCACCATCCATCATTCACACCGGCTGACGCCCCTTCAGGGCACGGGCCAGCGTCAATGCATCCGAGTACCGGATGCCGCTGCCCACCGGAATCCCCGACGCCGGTCGCGTCACCCGGACCCGATGCGCCTTCATCAACTCCGCCACGTACCCCGCCGTCGCCTCGCTCTCCACATCCATCCCCAACGCCAGGATCACTTCCGCGAACCCCTCGTCCTCAACCCGCTTCAGCAACGTTGCCAGCCGCAAATCGCGGACACTCTCCCCGTGCAGGGGCGATATCACCCCCATCAACGCATGGTAGCGCCCCTTGTAACTGCCCGTCCGCTCAATGGCCACGATATCCCCGGGGTCCTGCACCACGCACACCACACTGGCATCGCGACCCGGCCCCACACACAGGCGGCAAGGCATCTCGGCCACCGTCGTGATTCCCCCGCACCGTTCGCACAACCGCACCTGGTCGGAGGCCGCCTTCAACGCCTCCATCAATTCCCGCAGGGTCTCGCCGGAATTCCACGCCAGGCTGTACGCCATCCGCTCCGCCGAACGGCGCCCGATCCCCGGCAGTTTCGCCAGGGCCCCCGCCACCCGGTCAAGATGCTCCATCCCATTCATAGGCGTAGTCCGTCGTCTGCAGCCTGCACTCCTTACATCCCCATCATTCCCGGCGGCAATCCCATTCCCGCCGTCACCTTCTTCATCTCCACCGCCGCCATCTCGCGACTCTTCTTGATCGCCCCGTCCACCGCCGCCAAAACCATGTCCTCGAGCAAGTCCTTGTCGGCCGGGTTGATCACCTTGGGATCAATCCTGATCTCCAGGATGGACCCGTCACCCCCCGCCACGGCCGAAACCATGCCGCCGCCACTTGAGAACTCCACGCGCTTCCCCGCCAACTCCGCCTGCACACGCTCCATGTCCTTCTGCATGGTCTGCGCCTGTTTCATCAACTTCATGATGTTCATAGCAATAGCTCCACTCCTATTCCCTCACATCGACAATTCCACCGTTGAAAATCTCCAGCGCCTTGCGCACCACCGGGTCCTTCTGCCATTCCTGCTTCGACTTCGCACCCTTGACCCGGCCCGCGGCCGGCCCGCCCGCCAACTCCGCCGTATGATCCGCCGGCACATCCGCCGTCCCGCCCCCCTGGATCAACTGGAAATCCAGACTGACCGGACGCTTCAACACCTGGAGCAACACATCGTGGATGGCCCGCACATGGGCCTGGTTCTTCGCCACACTCTCCCGGTTCTTGGAAAACTCAGGGTCAAACCCAATCACGACCCGGTCCGCCGTCACGGCCAACGGCCGCGTATCCATCAGCATGGCGCTCGTCAAGGAGTTCACCCCCTTGACCCGTTCAATAATCCCGCGCCACTGCGCCATCAACAGGTCCAACTCGTTCCCCGTCGCCACCGGTTTTGCCCCCGCCGGCTCCACCGCCGGCGCCGACGCCGCGGGAACCGGCGCACGTGCCCGGTACGCCGAAGGCGCTTCGCCGGCCACCGACACGACTCGCCGTGCCGGAGCCGCCACCGGAGCCGCCGCCGGAGACACTGCCGCCGCCCGGGTAACCCCCGCCACCCCCGCCGCCACACCGCCTGCCCCCAGGGCCTCCAGCCGCCGCAATAGATCATCGATCGACACCGCCGTGGTCTTCGCACACCGGATCAATGCCGTCTCCACCTGCGTCCGCCGCGACAACGCGAACCGGAGCCGATCCTCCGTCTGCGACAGGATATCCGCGATGCGCAACAGGCGATCGGCCGTCGTCAACCCGGCCTGCCGCTTCAACGTCGCGATCTGCGCCGCAACAAGATCCTCCTTGCCCGCCACGTCCGAAGCGCAGAGATGCACCAGAAGCGCCCGGAAATAGTCCAGCAACTCCAGCACCAGCCTCTGCATGTCCTTGCCGGCCGCATCCAGGTCGCCGATGATCCTCACAATCTCGCTGACATTCCCCTGCAACACCGCCTCGGCCAACGACTCCATCGTCTGGCGCGAAACCAATCCGAACACCGACAACACGTCGGCCTCCTTGATGTCGTTCCCGCGAAAGGCAATCAACTGGTCCAACGCCGATTCCGCGTCCCGCATGCCACCCTCGGCCCCGCGGGCAATGGCCAGCGCCGCATCCCCTTCGAGATTCACCTGTTCCGCCGTGGCAATCTTCTGAAGTTGCTCCACAATCAACCCCGCCGGAATGCGCCGCAAGTCGAACCGCTGGCACCGCGACACGATCGTCGGCAGGATCTTGTGGGCTTCCGTCGTGGCGAAGAAGAACTTCACATGGGCCGGCGGCTCCTCGAGCGTCTTCAACAGGGCGTTGAAAGCGCCGGAACTCAGCATGTGGACTTCGTCGATCAGGTAAATCTTGTAGAGGCCGCGGGTGGGGGCAAACTTCACGTTCTCCCGCAGTTCCCGGACTTGCTCCACACCATTATTCGAGGCCCCGTCGATTTCCATCACATCCAACGAGGTGCCGGCGGCGATTTCGCGACACGAGTCGCAGACATCGCAGGGCGTGGCCGTCGGCCCCTTTTCACAGTTCAAGGCCTTGGCGAAAATGCGGGCCAGCGAGGTCTTGCCAATCCCGCGCGGCCCCACAAACAAATAGGCATGCGCGATTCGCTTGGTCTGGATCGCATTCTGCAGGGTGCGCGTCACATGCCCCTGCCCCACCACATCCTCAAATTGTTTCGGACGCCACTTCCGAGCAAGAACTTCGTACGCCATGATACCCCCACCTCTCACGATTCACCATTCGCCTCCCCCTCCCCTCACCCCCCCCATCAACCATTAACCATTTCCCATCGCCCATCCCCCGGATCCCCGGTACCCAATAAGCCGGGAACCGGCTCCAGCCAGTATCCCTACGGCACCCGGAGGCCCAACATACCGCTGCTACCTTCCGGTCCTGACGGGGTTTTGTCGGTCTCCGCTGCATAAGGCCTGACTCTCAACACCGGCCCCGACTTACTGGGAACCACGCATCCAAGGCTTACAGGCAGGGCATAGGGTACCCGTGATACCCCTCCCAATCAAGCCCCATCACCCACACTCCGTGCTTGACGAGAACCGGCCTGGTAATCCAGACTCACGCCCTTCTTTAATGCGCCTGTAGCTCAATTGGATAGAGCGTCAGCCTCCGAAGCTGAAGGTTGCAAGTTCGATCCTTGCCAGGCGCACCAGTTCTTGGTCCCGTTCAACTCTTTTTCTCAAACTCCTTCATGAACGACACCAAGGCGTCCACGCCCGCCACAGGGAAGGCATTGTAGATGGAAGCGCGAATCCCCCCCACCGAACGATGCCCCTTCAACCCCTTCATCCCCGCCTTCGAAGCCTCCTTGATGAACTGCTCCTCCAGCGCCTCGGTGGGCAACCGGAACGTGATGTTCATGTCTGACCGGAATTCCTTCACCGCCGTTCCCTTGTAGAAGGAACTGCTGTCCAGAACCTGGTAGATCTTGGCCGCCTTGTCGGCATTCCGCTTGTATAGCGTCTCCGGCCCCATCTTCAGAATCCACCGCGTCACCAGCATCAGGATGTAGATGCCGAAGGTCGGCGGCGTGTTGTACAGGGAGTTCTCCTCAATGTGCGTCTTGTACTTCAGCATCGTCGGCGCCGTCGCCGGCACCCGCTCCGCCAAATCCTTCCGCATCACCACCACCGCCATGCCCGACGGCCCCAGATTCTTCTGCGCCCCGGCATAAATCAACCCGAACCGGTTGATGTCGAACGGCCGCGACAGGATGTCGGACGACATGTCCGCCACCAGCGGCGCCTCGGTCTTGGGAAACTCCTTCCACTGCGACCCGGCAATCGTTTCATTGGAGGTGATGTGGACGTAGGCCGCGCCCTTCGTCAGCTTCAAATCCTCGTTCTTCGGCATCCGCGTGGGAATGTCCTTGCCCGTATTGGCCGCTATATTCACGGCCCCAACCAACTTGGCCTCCTTGATGGCCTTGTCCGCCCAGGCGCCGGAATTGACGTAGTCCGCCGTCTGCCCCGCCCCCAGCAGATTGATGGGCACCATGGCAAACTGCATGCTCGCACCGCCCTGGATGAACAACACCGTGTAGTCATCCGAAAGCCCGAGCAACTTGCCCAGATTGACCACCGCCTCCTGATGAACCGCATCGTATTCCTTGCCGCGATGACTGTGCTCCATGATCGACATGCCGGATCCATTGAAATCCAGCAGTTCCTTCTGGGCCTCCTCCAAGACTTCCACCGGCAACACCGCGGGACCCGCACCAAAATTGAATACTCGCGCCATGATTGAATCCTCTCTTCTATAAGTTGAAACCCGTGCAGAGTGTACCCATAACCCACCCGCGTTCAATCCGAAATTCACCATTCACTATTCACCATCCCCCACTCACCATTCACTATTCACTCCCCACCCCCCCGCCTCCCCGCCCCGGAAACACCCGCCAAGACAGGTCTCCGTGCAGGGGCGCCGACAGGGTTCGACATGGGTCGTCACATGGGTTGCGGGATAACGGGCCATAATGGCCTCCTCCACCCGGTCGCTGATGTCGTGCGCCTCCACCACCGTCAACTGCTCCGGCACCATCAGGTGGAACTCCACAAACCGCATCGCCCCGCCCCGCCGGGTCCTCAAATCGTGCATCCCCTGGACCATCGGATGAAATTCCTTGATGTGCCCGATAATCCACGCCTCCTCCTCGTCCGGAAGCCGCGCATCCAGCAGATCCTTCACCGACTCCGCCGTCAGTTCCCACGCCGCCTTCAGAATCAGCACGGCCACACACAGGGCGGCCACCGGATCCACCCAGTTGAGATTCCGGGCGGGCATCAGCCAGTACCCGATCCAGATCACCGCCAACCCGGCCATGACCCCGATGGACGTATACACATCCGTCCGCAGATGCCACGCATCCGCCTGCAACGCAACAGACTCCGTCTCCCGCCCGATCCTGAAGAGCCGCCTGGATATCAGCCAGTTGACAACGGCCGACACCAGCATCACGACCACACCAATACCCGCCCGTTCAAGCGGTTGCGGAGCAATCAACTTGTGGATGGCCTCTACAATGATCCAGATAGCCGCCACGAAAATCAACAGGGCCTCGATGGCGCCCGACAGATTCTCGTACTTGCCGTGCCCGAACGCATGCCGGGCGTCGGCAGGCTTCGCTGAGGTCCGGACCGAGAGAAAGGCGATTACCGAGGCCACCAGATCCACCGCCGAGTGAATCGCCTCGGAAAGAACGGAAACGGAACCAATCAACAACCCGACCAGAAGCTTCAGCCCGACAAGGAGGGCGTTCGAAACAATCGAAAGCGCCGCCACCCCCGCTTTTCGCTGGTGCATCTCGACAGAACCCGTATGCATGCCGCCTCCTGAACAAAAAACCCCGCGAGACTTCATAGTCCCGCGGGGTTTGACGCCCACTGCCGTTCAGGCCCAGCCGCACCTGCTCTCAGGTCGCTTGATCCGGTCTCTCGTAAGGTTGTTATGGGGTGGGAATCTAGGGCAACCCCTGCCTCACTGTCAATACCCGGTTAAGTCGCCCAGCCAACCCAGCGCCAATGACCTCACGGGGCTTCAGTCCCACCGCATTGCGGTCAATGCCCCGACTGACGAACGCCGTCCCGCTCTTACTGTAAACATAGTTCGTGATCTGCCCGTCGGCATTGTGCGCCCGTGTGTAACTCACCCCATTGGGATACCCAATACCCGTCAACCGGTTGGCCCCGTCGTAGGCAAACGTCCACGTATGGCCCGCCCAGTCCTTGACCGACGCCAACCTGCCGCCAACATCCCACCCATAACTCACCGAGAGATTGCCCGGATAACTGATGTTCGTCACCGCCCCGGCCTTGTTGTAATGGTACTGCACCGTCGCCCCATGGTGGTCCGTCCACGACGCCAACCGTCCGGCATTCTCGTAGGCGGCCGATGACGGCCCCGTCCCCCATGGATCCGTCATGCCGGTGAGATTCCCCGCCGCATCGTTCGTATAGGTAACCACCCCATCGGCGGAAACGACGTTACGCGGGTGGGGGGCGCGGGGGGAGGGTTGCGAAAGGGTTGCCGCGACATGGCGCAATTCGGCATTGGATGCGGTATGACGAGGGGTGGATGCCTGCGCCCATGACACCAGTCCCATCAACCATACCAACTGAATCATCAGATTATTGCGTGTTCGGCCCATTCTGGTGTAATCGTTGAATGTCGAAACGTGAAGTCCACTCAGCATGTTTCCCGCAATCTACGTCAACGCCGCTGGAGAGTCATCCAAAACGTCTTGACCGTACTTCTTGAGCATTTGAGCATAGTCGCCCAATGTGACTTTGATTCGCTCGCGAACTTCCAATCCGTCAACACATGTGAAAACACGCTCCCTGACACCTCGCCTTCTCAAGAAACTACTCAGGTGTTCGCGGACTCGCACTCCTTGTTCGTCCCGTTCATCAATCGCGTCGTAATAAGTGGCTCGCTTGCCATCAATGACACGGGCGACTATGCAAGCGATGTCGCCTTCGCGTTCGTCAAGGTTACATTCGATGGCGAGATGTTTCCCCATGAAAGTGACGAACGCGAAGTTGATTTTGTCGTGCATCTCAAGTTGCGGGGCTTTGAAGGAGTGTTCAGTCGTCACGAAGGCGAAAACCTTGGACGCTTCCTCAAAAAAGCAGTTGGCGAGTTGTTTGTCCATATTACCTCAATCACTTTACGGCACCCGGCCTTGGTATTTGCCTGTTCGCTCAAAAACCTTGATGTAATTTTCGTACCCTGTCGTCTCGATGCGCTCCATATTATAGAACGGACTATCGGGACGAATTCCATTTTCTACGCGCTGAAGTCGTCGAGCGAAATCAGGCCCGATGTCAACGACCTGTTTGCCGGCCAACCTTGCCTCTTGAATCCAGAGGCGGTTTGCCTCCATGCCCATTCCTTGGAAAGTTTCCGCACCAATTCGCGAAGCATAGCCTTCGACGCGGGCCATGTTCTCTCCTACGACCACAGCAGTCTGTGCACCCCCGACCATCCGAAGTCCTCCGGCACTACCCATCGCCGCCGCCATGGCCTGATCGAACGATTGATTCATTTCGAATGCACGTTGAACCGACGGAGAATACGCAATCGTTGACGCCAATCCCGGAGTATTCCGAAGGTCGTGTGCCACATCTAACACATGGGAAAATTGCTCCTGCGGCGTCGCCCGCAGCACTATTGACTCCTGTTGTTCGTCCCACGTCATCGAGGGATTCTGGAAATACACCTCTCCGCACAACCCCAACATATCCACCCACATGAGCGGATTCGCGTTGGCATACAGATACAGGTTCGCCCCGCCCGTCATGCCCGCTGGATCACTACTCAACCACCGTTTCAACCTCGCGTCATAATACCGCGCCCCCATCCGGTACAACGCCCCACCCTCCCATGTCACCCCGCCCCCGCCTACAAACGTGAACGGCGTCTGGTTCGTGCCCGACCTGCCCAACAACTCACCCCAGGGGGAATACGCAAACTGGTCCGTCACGTTCCCCGCGGAATCCGTCAGCGTCAGCGTCGAACCGTTCTCGTCCGCATGGAAATAGTGAATCGCGCCGTCCGCCTCAATCTGGGCCAGTAACCCAACTCCGGGTCCCCACACCCAATACCGCACCGGCGCATTGTTCTCATCCAACTCCGCCAACGGCGCCTTGACCCGCCCTACCCGATCCACCAACACCCGCCGTGTCACCAAGTCGTCCGTCCTGACCGTCCGCGCCCCCAATCCGTCATACCCCAACTCCAGGCCTTCCGTCGGCATCGGCGGCGTTTCTGTCCATAGGTTCGTCTGCCGCAATCCCGTATACCCCGTCAATCGCCCCGCGTCGTTCCATGTCAAAGTATTGGCGGAAACAACACTACACGGGTGAGGGGCGCGAGGGGAGGGTCGCGACAGTGTTTGAACGGCCTCCTGAAGATCAACGGCGGACACGACTTGACGTGGCAGGGATGCTTGCGCCCATAACGCAAAACCCATCAATCCCAGTAGAAAGCCTACTACGTTATGTCGTGTTCGGTTCATTCCTGTCGCCTTGTCGCATATCGAGACGGAGAGGTCATGCTGAACGACGTATCATTGTCGAATGTCGAGTGGAGTGTTCGTTTTATTGGCGCACTCATGTCACATTTCCTTGATTCTTCCTCGCCCGATCATCTTTGAACCTTCGCGAATCTCGAAGTCCACACCTACCGCAAGCACCTTGCCAAAGTTTTCTGGATGCAGTAACTTGATTCGAATAGGTTTCGTTTCACCAGGATTTTGTTTGTCAATCCCTAGTAATTCGATGGCGCCATCAGTCTGCAGGGCGCCAATGTAGAAAGACGGACGGTACCCTGTGGTAATCGCTGTCTTTCGTCCGCCATCTTCTGTTCGGAGTAGTGTAAGGACAGCATTGACTTCACGCATGTTTACCTCCCAATCGGTATAGTCAACAATTCACTCCATGTCATGGAGTTGTTTAGTTGTGGCAACATCGAACCTTGAACATTAACGGCGGGTTTGAAGTCAAGAGGCATTCTTTCAAACTGACTGAAAACTGGATTCGGCACTTTTGTTTCGACAACATGGAACGGCACATGATCAAGTGTGTAGAGGTCTCGGCCGAAAGCAACGGCGTCTTCCGCACTTGTGGCAAACAACTTTGATTCGTACCCTCCCGGTTTCAGTTGAAAACCTCGAACTGCGATGTCGTTCAACTCAGATTTGGAAACAGCACGGTACATGGAGGTGAATCCTCCGTACTCGGCCACATCCCTCGCCAGTACCTCACCCGTTTCTCGAACACCAACCCCAACCGCCTCGCGCAGTGCGGTTGCACGTCCGAGACTAATCACATCCGCCATGGCGAACGCGGTATTCACCGCCATCCAGCCATAATCCCCATTCATCCGGTCTGCCGCCGCCTGCCGCATCGCTCCAACCATTGGTACGCTACCCCCCAGAAGTCCCGGCCCTTCCACCGGCGGATCAATGTTCATGAAATCAGGTCGGGCATTCTGGAAATACACCTCCCCGCACAACCCCAACAGATCCACCCACATGAGCGGGTTTGCGTTGGCATACAGGTACAGGTTCGCCCCGCCAGCCATACCCGCCGGATCACTGCTTAGCCACCGTTTCAGGCGGGCGTCATAATATCGCGCCCCCATCCGATAGAGTGCGCCACCTTCCCACGTCACGCCACCGCCACCCACAAAGGTAAACGGCGTCTCATTGGTGCCCGATCTGCCGAGTAACTCGCCCCAGGGGGAATACGCAAACTGGTCCGTCACGTTTCCGGCGGAATCCGTCAGTGCCAGCGTCGAGCCGTTCTCGTCCGCATGGAAATAGTGAATCGCGCCGTCCGCCTCAATCTGGGCCA
>CAZHRU010000012.1:0-1352 GCA_964535015.1 uncultured Verrucomicrobiota bacterium
TCCTTGGCCAGATCGGTGATGTCGAGTTGTCCTCCGTTCCGCATGCAGGACAAGGAAAGGACTTTGAGGAAACCCGTGCGGTTACGCACTCCAAAGAGTTCCTGGATATCGCGGGCATAGAAACTATCCATCCAGTCCTCGAAAAAATCGGGATCTGGTTGTCCGGCCAGAAGAAGTCCCGGGAACCCTCCCCGGAGCAAACGCCGGTCAAGATCCGGAACTTCAAACTCAGACAGACATTCCCTCCACAAAACGGGTGGAAAATGCAGGGTACGTTTGCGATCCGTAAGGGAGTCCCTGAACTTACGGGTGGCATCCAGTGTCGATGATCCGGTGGCAAGAATGTGTAAATCCGGGCGGGTATCCGAAGCAATCTTCAGAAGCAGACAGGGATCCTCCAGACGGTGTACCTCATCCAGAATCAACGTTGTACCAACAGGTTGCTGGGCCAGGAAGAACTCCGGATCGGCACACCGCCTCTTGACGGAAGGCAAATCGCAATTGAAAAAGAGCCCCTCCGGAATTTGGTGGCAGAGCGACGTCTTTCCAGTGCGCCGCACACCAGAAAGCCAAACAAGGTTCCGCTCAGTCCAAAGCCTGCGAATCCTCTCACACCAATATGGCCGCAACTTCATGATGTTATACTATACATTAAGACGTCTGAATGTAAATCACGAAATCAAGAATCCAACATGGATAGTCAGGATACACAGGATTATTGCAGAGAAGACTTCACCACCCTCCTTCGTCCCGCAGGCGCGGGACTTCCGCCTTCGCTGAAGTTACGGCGGACAAAACGGCGGGCAAACTAATCTGCACTGATTGACACTGATCAAGAACCCACAGGGATGCAAGGCTGTTAGGCGATTAGACTGTTAGGGTGCTGTCTCATCAAATGAGTGATTATTACATTCGCCCAATCAATTCAGATTCACCACCCGTCCCGACCTCTGGCGAGTCGGGACTAGAGACACGGAGGCACCGAGAATTCCCTGCTTCCTCGAAAATGTTGCGGGTATTCCGTCTGCCGGAGCACCGGCAGCCATAATTCCCGCAACCCCTCTGGGAGTAAATCCAAAGAGCCCTTCGACCATGCTCAGGGCAGGCAAGAGGAGGCGATTTCACAACCCCCAATCCCCATCCTGTCCATCCATTCTGGGTTCTGAATTCCTTGGCCGCCGTGGCCTTGGCGAAGGAGGCTGAATTCTGGATTCCTCACTTCACCCTTCCCCCCCTCGGCACTCTACGCTCCCTGCTCTTTGCTACTCCCCCCCATCCCCCCTCCCCCTCGGCGCTCCTTGCTCCCTGCTCTTCGCTACTTCCCCGCCCCTCTCGGCACTCGGCGCTCCTTG
>CAZHRU010000012.1:1452-36750 GCA_964535015.1 uncultured Verrucomicrobiota bacterium
CTCTTCGCTCCTTCCCCGCCCCTCTCGGCACTCGGCGCTCCTTGCTCTTCGCTCCTTCCCCGCCCCTCTCGGCACTCGGCGCTCCTTGCTCTTCGCTCCCCCCCCCTCACCCCCTCCTCAACCATCAACCATCAACCATTAACCATTAACCATTCTTCCCCCCCCTCCCCCCCTCCCCCCTACTTCCCTCCCTCCAGCCAATCCACCACCACCGGCTTATTCACCGCGTCATCCATCAACACCCGCATGGCATCCATCATCGCCTTCGTTTCCGCAATCGTATTCAACAACTTCGCCAGCGTCTGCGGATCATTCAACGACCCCGCCTTCAACTCCTCCGCCGGCTGACCCAGCGGCTGCAACCCCTTCCCCTTCGCCACTTCATCAATCTTACCCATCGCCTCCCGCAACGACTTCACCAACCCCTCGGTACTCATCTCACCCGGAATCGCCTTGATCTGCGTCATCGCCGATGTCAGCGACCTCTTGATCTCATCCACATCCGCCGTCACCTTCCCCAGATTCCCCGAACTCACCGCCTGCTTCACCCTCGTCACCGCCGACGCCGCACTGCTCGCCTGTGACCGCGCGCCGCTGGCCTTCGAGATCGCCGATGCCGTCTGCCCGCCCACCGCCGTCACACTCTGTTCAATCGCCGCCAACTGACCAAACACCGTCCCCATCCCCGCCGGATCCGACTCACTTCCGATTCTGCCCTCGAGACTGTAGAACATGTTGGAACTCATCTCGGCCACACCGGTCATCGTCACCTGCAAGTCGCTGAACCCCGTCAGATTCGTACTAGCCGCCCCTATGGCATTCAACGACGCCGACAAAGACGCCAGCGCATTGCTCAAGGCCGCCGTCGAATCCATCAACGCCGCCACATCCGTGACCAATCCGCCCACCTGCCCCACCATGCCAGTCAGACTACCCAACCCCGCCACGGCGTCAGCCACGCCCGCCACCTGCCCGGCCACATTGGTCAATGCCAGGATATCGCCCATCGCCGCCGTCAACTGGTCAACCTGCGGCCCTAGATTCGTCACACTCGCCAGTTGCCCGATCGCCGCCGCCACCATGTCAATCTGCGGAATCACATTCGTCACCAGGGCCAGTTGATCCACGGCGGCAACGAGTTGATCCACTCGCGGCTCAAGATTCGTCACACTCCCCAATCGCGCCACCGCCAATGCCACCGCATCCACCTGCCCAGCCATGTTCGTCAACGCAATAATCTGGCCCAGCGATGCCGACAGCGAGTCCACTTGCGGTCCCAGGTTGGTCAGACTCCCCAGTTGCCCTACCGCCGCCGCCACCATGTCCACCTGACCCGCCATGTTGGTCAAGGCAATGATCTGTCCCAACGACGCCGACAACGCGTCCACCTGTGGGCCTATATTGGTCAGGCTTCCTAGTTGCCCCACCGCCGCCGCCACCATATCCATCTGACCCGCCATATTCGTCAACGCAATGATCTGGCCCAACGATGCCGACAACGCATCTACCTGCGGCCCAATATTGGTCAGGCCTCCCAACTGCCCGATCGCCGCCACCACCCCATCCAGTTTTGCGGGCATATTGGTCAACCCCGCCAACGGTCCAACCGCATTGGTCAGATAGGCCACTTGCGGAAGCAAATTGGTCACCGCCGCCACACGGCCAACAGCACTGGTCACCGCCGACATCTGGTCGCCAATATTCGTCAAGGTGGTTAACTTGCCAACAATATTGGTCATGTACACCATTTGCGGCCCGAAGTTCGTCAAGGGTCCCAACCCGGCCATCATGTTGGTCATCACTCCCAACGAAGGCGCAAGGTTTGTGATCGCCGTGATCTGCCCGATGACGTTAGTGACAAAGTTCAATTGCGCCGACATGTTGGTCAACGCCGATATCCGACTCAGAGAGTTGGTCAATATCTCCACCTGCGTCACCATATTCGTCAACTGACTCAACGTCCCCACAACAACGTTCACGTTGGACACCATGCCCATCATGTTGGTCAGGGATCCTTCCACCCGACTGATTTGACCGCTGACCGATCCCATGGTCAACGCTAGGTCGTCAATGTCGGTGGCCGTCACCTTGATGATCATCCTGTCCGAACTGCCCGCGTTATCGGAGCAGACGATCTGGTAATCCCCCAGGCCCCAGGTCGCCGTCAACGCCGCCTCATAGATGCCACCGGTTCCGGCCATCGGACCGGACCCCACAATCGTCCCAACGGCATTCAGGACCTGATAGGAGACGGTCAACGACTCCTTGGACCGGTAGAGTACATTCAAGGGACTCCCGAACTTGACCGTTGTCGGCCGGGTCAGTATCCGCGCTTCACGCGTGGCGCCGCCCGACACCAGACTGTTCAGCATCGCCACCACGTTGGTCCCCCCCGGACCGATCACTCCGATGGTATTCGTGATGATATCCAACCTTGCCAATGCCTGCGTCGAGAAGATATCCAATCGCCCCTCAATATTCGTCACCCCCGCCTGGATCGCCACCGCCGCATTGGTCAGCATGTCCAATTTGGCCGTCGCCGACGCCCGGAACAGGGCCTGTGCGGAGGCCAGATCCGACACCCCCGCCTGAATATTGGTCAATACGTTCATCATCTGCTGGGCCTGTTCGGCATCGGTCGGAACCCGCAGGTTGAACGTCACACCGGACGAGTAGGTAACACCCGAATACTCAATTTCCACCTTGGCAAAATACACTTCGCCCTTGTTCAAGGTGTTCGGCAGGGCCATCCAGAAGACACCATTGGCATCCGGACTTGTCGAGACAATCTGGGCAACCAAGGCGCCGGTGGAGTCATAGGCGCTGACAGTGGACTTCTTGGCATCAACCAGCACTTTCCCTCTCCGCTGCAACCAGGAGGTCACACGGAACTGCGCATTCGTCGCGTCATAGACGAAATTGGCCATCACCGTATAGTCGGGTTCCACTTCCGACCGGTTCATCGGCACTTGGATTGTCCGCGAGGGTTCCGACACCCAGTCGAACACCACGTTGTTATAGAAATACTCCCGCGCCCAGACTGTGTTGAACACACCATAGGGATAACGGTGGATCACCGGATCGGCCAGGTCGGAAGCCGACCACCCGCTACTGTCGCTCACACTGAGTTTGTCGAGACCATTGGTGGTAACACTGTCGTAAACGTGCCACAGGATCGTATAGTACCGGATGGCGAAGTCACTATCCGAGTCATCATACGCCCCGGGCCGATCGGCCTGTTCCACACGGATCCGCGCCGTGGAACTCTCCAGATCAACCGCTGTCCAGTCGTACGTCGTCAACTGGTCGCCAACCCCGCCGGCATTGTTCGGCACCGGCGTACTGTTGATCTTCGACCACGACTCCGGTCCATGCAACGGCGCGGTCGAGTAGTACAGATTCACCTCCGGCACTGTCCCGCGCGTGAACCAACTCAACGTCGTCCGCTTGAGCGCATAAATGTTCGTCTCGCCACCGTTGGGACTCAGCACGGTGAACATGCCCACCACGTAGAACGGCAGGGAGACATCCCGCACCGTCGGCCGGGTGTTATGTTGGACAATGATGACCGTTTGCCCCAACCGGTCCGGCACCGTCCACGGGATGCTATACAGGTTATTCGTCGTGTCGAGATTGACCGCCCCCGAGTAGATTTCGTTCGTCACTATGTAGGGTTCGGTGGAGTACTGTATCCGGAAGTCATTCTCCATCTTTCCGCCCTTGCTCCACTCGATGTTATAGGTCTGACTGACCTTCCAGAATGCACCCGCCGCAGGCGAGACAACCCCAACAGTCGGTTCGCCCACGATCCGGAACGTATCGGACCGTCCGTTCAAAGAACCTGAATCCTGCACCCGGATATACACGTTGGTACTCACCGCCTCGGCAGGCACTGCCCAGTCATAGTAAGAATCGGTAACCCCAGCGGCGATCGGCACAACCGTCGTGCCGTCCTTGACCAACGTAATCGTAAACGTTCCCACCGATCCGACCGCTGTCCATGCAATACGGTTGGTTTCATCCTTCGCCCAGACATCCGACGCCACGGGCGACGTCACGCGTAGACCATTCAGACGGAAGTTCGCCGATTCCGCCGAAGACAACGTGGATACCACCTTCACGCGTGCATTGGTGGATGGCGTCCGATAGTATTCAATTCCCCAGTTTAATCGGTTGGTCCCTTCACCCAGTGTTACATTTGATGCAATCGGACGGGCGTTGTCATAGGTCACGCCATCCGCCGCATAGTAGAGACTCGCGTAGGTGCCGCCAAGGGCGGACAACCATACGATTTGGTTCGTCTGTCCAACAGCCCATGCAGTTGAGCCGTTCGGAGACACCACCTTGAACCCACGAATCGCAAACGATTGCGACAACGCCTCAAACCCAACATCGTCCGGTTTGGATGAACTCGTCACCCGGAATTTCAACACGGCATTAGTCGTGGGAGTCGTGTTCGGATCAATCACCCACGGATAGGCACCCGCCTGCACCGACCAGTTCAGGGCCGCATTGATCGGCGTGGTATCGAAGGTATTCCCGCCATCGGTTGACAGATAGAAATAACCCACAGCACTGGCATCCAATCCCGCATACACCCAGGAAACAGGCGCGTTGGCCCCTATGTCGAGTACCGTTCCCGCCACCGGTGATGTGAACTTGATGCCCCGCAGGATGAACGCATCCGACACACCCGTATAAGCGCCCGACTTCACAATGATCCGACCTGACGTCGACGGGATCGCGCCGGGAAGAATATTCCACAGGAAAGTATTGCCGCCTGGATACGCCTGATTGTTACCCACCGTCGCAATAAGATTTGTCTCCCCCAAGGCTACATAGTAGACCCTGGCCTGACTCAACGGATCTTCCGATCCTGCCGACGTCCAAGCCACTGAGTTGGCAGTACCGATGGTAAATGCCATGCCGTTCGTCGGGATAGTAACCGTAATACCCGCCACAGTGAAGTAGGCGTCTGATTCGTCAAATACATTCGTATAGGGCGAGGGATCATCAGCAATCACCTTCGCCTTCGCTCTCACTGTGGGTTTGGTGGCGGTATAGAGATAGGCGCGATCGCTCAACCCAATCCCCGGTCCACCAACATTGGTATAACTTAATCCCCCGTCATAGGAGAACTGGATTGAACAATTTTGGCCAACCGACTGATAGGCCCACTGAACCGCATTTTGAACATTCTTGACCCATGTCTCGTTGCCATTGGGATTGGTCACCCGAACGCCCGCGACGTTGAAGTCCGGTGATGCCGCCCAGAGGTTCTCCGGATCCTTAACCGACTCCACCTTGACTTGAGCCGTCGCCACCGGGAACCGGTGCACCACCCAGTTATAGGAATTGGGACCACTGGCATTGGTGTAATTGGCAATAATCGGCGTCCAATTGGCCCCGCTGTCAATGGACCAGTAAATGTTCACCTTATCCCCTGCGCCGCCCGAAGTCCAACGGATCGTATTGGTCGTTGCCATCAACCAGTTCGTCCCAGCGGTCGGCACTGTCACGTCAATATCCGCCAGCGTGAATACCGCCGAGAGACCAACCACATTCGTATCCGAGAGTGAACGAACCCGTAAACGGGCGGTATCGGTCGGCGGCGCCGTTGCCACCCAAGTATAGACATTACTTCCCAACACATTGGGCACTGTCAGAACCACATTGGTCCACAGGGAACCGCCGTCCGTCGAGAAGTCTATCCCCACACTGGTCCCGGCCCCCGCCGACACCCATCGGATATTCAACGGTCCACCGCGTTTCACCGCCGAACCGACCTGCGGATTTGTAAGTTCAATACCAGCCAGTGTGAAACTGTTGTCCGACTCATCCGTTCCCTGGCCACCGAGAGTCTTGATGCGAATATTGCCGTTTTCCGAAAGCAATGCCGGTGTCCCCAGTGGCGTGGCCCACACATACTGGTTCGATGCCGATCCTGGAGTGTTGGGCAAACCAAACGCCACACTGTATCCATAGGTCATTCCGTCGGCGGCATAGTCAATCTGCAACAAACCAAGGTTCAATGCCGATGCCCACACCACGGCATTACTCCGTCCCGTATACCACTTCTCCCCGCCGTTCGGCGCCAACACACGAAACCGCTCCACCAAACTGAAATCGCTGTCCGACAGATCGGTAATGGTCGAATCGGACATATCCGTAACCCGCACCCTGCATTTGTCCGACGTCGTCCCCGGCGTGGTCCAGTATGAATACCTGTTCGTCCCCGCCACATTCGGCGCATTGGTGGTAATCGTCGTCCAATTCACTCCACTATCCAGTGAATACTCCAACTTCATCTTCGCGCCCGCGCCTCCCGCCGACACCCACTGAACCGTGTAAGGCACCCCAATCAACCAAGCCTCATTCCCCACCTCCAACCCGTTCGGCACAGTCACCACCACCCGCCCGGCAGAGTAACCCAACGTAACACTGTCCAATGCAGTCTGTTTCATGGCATCTGATTTCAAGAACGCCTTGAATTTGAAAATGCCGCCAACCTTGGGATAAACTTGGTCATAGAATGAGCCGATGTTCGCGTTGATCACATCCTTGGAATTGGACATATTCCAACTGGACACAGGGTCAGTATAGACAGTCACGTCCGTCCACTGTCCATCCAACCACGCATGCCAGTTAGTTCCGTTATTGCCTGAAATTTGATATTGAACCTCCGAGTCGGCATTGGTGAACATCAGATGTGCAAACGACACCATCTTTCCCAGGTAGTTTCGCCCATACCCATCGGCAGGGGCCACCCAAGGATTATCCGTTGGATACCCCGATGCATCCACACGCACGCCGCGCAGTATGGGGGAATACCGCGAATCTTCCGTTGCCAGTTTGGCGCGATACTGGAAGTAACGATTCACTCCGACACTTCCCAACAATGAACTACCCGTATAATCAGTAAAAAAGGTGTTTGTAGTGCCATCTGGTCCCACAAAATCGCCCTGCAAGTCGGGATCCCAGGACCGGGCTTGGAACGCCAGGGTGGCGGCGCCAGCTAGATAATGATCCAACACCTCTCTTGGTCCAAGCGCTCGGTTGTACAACGCCACCTCGTCAATCCTGCCGGCAGGTGCCCCCGCCAGACCCTGATCGGCACCAATCCGGGCCGGCACGGAAGCAACTGCCGAACCACTTACTGAGGCGACGCCCTTCAGGTCCCCATTCACATACAACCGGACGGTGGCACCGTCATACGTTCCCGCCACGTGATTCCACTGGCCGGCATCGAGAATATCGAAACTCCGGCAATCGATCCCGTTGACAGTAAAGACCACGGCACCCGAGGCATCGGCGCCAAGTTGGTAACCGCTACCGCCATTGCTCTTGTCAAAGAAGACTTTATTCACGACATCGCCAAGTTTAACCCACAATTCCACACTGACATTTTCGGTTTCTATTCCGGCCACTGTGGGGATATTGACATAGGGAACTCCGCCTCCGTTCAGATCAAGGCAGGCGTCAAACCGACCTGCAGAATCCAACCCCGCCCCGTTACGCATTTCGCCATCGTTCCCCAGACCACTGGCATCCACAATCCAACCATTCGTGACGGCATCACCATGCCACAACCCCACCAGTCCATCAGACATCGCCCTAGCCCTGCCGTAGGGGCTATCCGCATCCCACGCCACCTGTTCCCAATAGATGGGTGAGCCCATGTCAAGAATAGGGCCTGTATAGATAGACGGTCCTTGTGACTCGAATCCCGCCGCCGCCAGTCCCGCGATCTCTGCGCCGGTCAATGCCCGGCGATGAATGGCGACTTCATCAAGGTAGCCCTGATAGAAGATGTTCTGCGATCCGTACTTGGCCATGAACACCTGTGAAGCGCCCAAACTATCTAGCGTCCCGATGATCAGCGATTTGCCTACGACCACTCCGTCCACATAAATGACCAGTTGCAGCCCCTTGCGCATACCCGCAACATGATGCCACTGTCCGTCATTGATGAGCGTCCGGGACGCAACCGCCGTCCTGATCCCCGACACACCGTCACTCACCACAAACGCGACTGCGCCCACCAGCACCCCCGTGCCATTGCCATTTAGCTCCAAAGCATAGTATGGCTGCGATGCTCCCGAATAGGTGCTGACCAATGCACACCGGTTGGTCGTTGTGCTTTTCATCCACATGCTCACCGTAAAATCATCCTCGCCGAGATCACCTCCCGCCGCTCCAACATATCCATTGGTTCCGAACTGACCGCATGCCACTCCTACCCTGGCGTCCGCTGAAATGGACGCTGAGCCTCCCGGCACACCATGACGTCCATTCCCCGACGAATCCTCAACCGCCGAGGAACCCGCTATCCACAAACTGTCATCCATGTGCCAGAGTGCAACCAGAGATCTGCTTGCGGAGGCATCAAGACTTATTGGCCCCCGCTTGTTGATGTTGGGCAACTTGACTTCCTCCCCGAACCACCTCGTCGTTGTATCGCAAGTGCCACCAGCAAAATCATCGCGGCTTTGGTCCAGTTGCGGAGCACCAACGCTCGTATTCATGGAAACCGCACTCAAGGCGGGACTAGCATTCCCGTCACCATCCAACACGGCCCGATACTGGAAATACCGCTTGCCACTGAACGCAAGAGGCAATGTGCCGCCCGCTGCATCCATGAAGTACGAGGAGGAGGTCCCATCCGGCCCCATGAAATCCCCCGTCAACGGCAAGGCACTCCCAGCCCGGCATTGCATACGAACTTGGCCTGCGACGTCGCGAAAACCCGCCACGAAGTGATTCAGAATAACAGCTTGGCTTGGAGTACTACTGTAAATCGCAACCTCATCCAACATCCCGCCAAAATATTGCCCGCCCAGAACACCGATCCGCCCACTGCTAACAGAAACCGCCGAAGGCAATGTCACAACAACATGATTCCAACCCGGCAGAAGGCGGAGCGACAGGAGGCCATTAACGTAGACCGAAACTTTACTACTAGCCGTTCCTAAAACGGTAACGGCCATGTTGGAAATGGCAACACCCAGCATATTCGTCGCCAGGTCGATCACACCGCCTCCCACTGTGTTCGGATTACACCAGAACTCGACCGCCGCAATGGACTTTCCAATAGCAGGCAAGTCAACATAGGAACTGTTTCCATCAAACATGGCTGCATGCGACCCCAACTTGGCCATCCGCGTGTAGGTCACCCCATAATCGTAACCATTACGCCCCATTCCTGAGGCATCAAGGGCGTTGTCATTGAGATGCCAGAGCCCTTCAACGCCACTAATTGAAGACGACAGCTCAACGCCCGCCGACCACATCATCTTGCTCCATGTTACAGGCATCCCGGGATCAAACGTGCGTGACATAAACACTCCGTTTGTCTGATATCCCCCATCCAGCTTCTTAGCAAGCCGTATTGTCCCCCAATTCTGTTGCGGAGGTTCATTAGTTGATGTCTCCAGATTTCCACGGATATAGTCGCCCAGGACATCATCAAAAACGGCGCGCTTGGTGCCGATAATTGTCACAGCATCAACATAAGGCGTTTTGTATGCTCTTGTATTCATAGTCAAGCGATACTGAAGGAAGCGGTCCTGAACATTAAATCCACCTGCAGTAACGAAAGGCCCACTCACCGCTGTATAATAACTGCCTTCAGTCCCATCAGGCCCAACAAAACTTCCGGCCAGCGAGGGTGAATCCCCGGATCTGAACTGGAATCCAACAGCAGTTGCTCGAGAATACATCAATGCGATTTCCGCTGACGACAAAGCACGCGAATAGATCGCCAACTCATCAATTGTGCCTTCAGAAGCATAGGCAATGGTATGCCCCGTATCCATCATGCCGAGCAGAATGGTATTCTGCTTGATCAACGCTGAACTTGACGCCGCCAGAGCCCCCTCAGCCACCAGCGCTCCGTTTATGTAAATCCTTGCTGGTTGCCCCGCCGCGATTGTGCCGGCACAGTGGAACCAAGTGCCTGAGGTCACCAAGTTCGGAGACGTTACGACTGACACGAGGCCAACATTGAAAAAATCAACTGCGCCTAGTGTGGTTGACTGCTTCAAGCCCATCATCCCGCCCGGAGATGCATTTCGCGCAAACACGAGTCCAGCGCCAGATTTCAACGAAGTCAACCGGAACCATCCACATATGGTATATCCCATCGCGTTATTCAATAGATTCGGATTGACTGTCCAGAAAGTTGAGCGAGCCTGACAATAGAGCGCTCCTAGTCCTACCTTAGCGTCATTGGTATAGTACGGCAATGAAGCCACGTTCGTGCTTGCGTAGCTATACAAAACGCCCTGCTGTTGGCTAACCTCATCCGCAGGACTGTAATTCAAGTGATACAAGGCGACCAAACCCGAAGCAGTGGCGGGCGTTTCCAGCACAGCGCCGACGCCATCCACTTCCGTGACACGCGAATTCGCCGCATTCCAAACATTACCTAACCCGCCATCAAAAACCCTCGACGTATATTGTACTTTGGTCGCGCCACTTCCCATATTCGCCGCGCCCAGCAACACATCTGGTCCTACCGCCACGCCCTCCGCATCCGCGCTGTTCGTTAGATAGTCCGCAAATGTGTTCTGCTCCAAATGCGTTGCCTGCAATCTTAGTTTGGCAACCCCGTCCGCAACTTCAATTCTGTTGCTGTCGGAAACAACATATTGGCCGGCATCAGTGAAAGGCCATACATTGGTGTTAGCCGCGCTGGCGCTTGCTGCCGCCAAGAAAGCAATTGTAAATACATAGACTAATCTCATGGGAGACCTCGATTTGTTATCGCCATATTCACTATAGCATGACTGCGACATCACGCGAACTCCATAGTTGTCAAGAAAATGCAAACGTCACCGCCCCTTGGAAGCATGAGACGCCCTGCGTAAGCACTTCAATGCACTGCCTATTTTCCGATCGTTGAAATCGTAACCCTGAATTTTCCCGTCTTTGTCAAGGGGATGTCCCTGACAAATGTGTAGTCGACCCGCATTTCATTGCCGACTATTTTCCTGATTTCGTCCTGCATGCACTGGTATTCGGCCTCGGAAAACCTCGTATTCCGGATGATCTTGACTTCCAAATGATCCAATTCATCCTGAACAACTTGGAACCTTTCCACACCCTTGAATTCCTTCATCAAATGTGGAAAGAACTCCCCTGGCACATTCCGGCCACTTGGCGTCCGAATGATGTCCAGGGACCGCCCAACAATATCCGCCAGCAATGCGAGACCACGCCCACAGGAGCACACATGATCGGAAGCAACCGCCATGTCCCCTATGCGATAGCGGATGAACGGCATCCCATAGTTATGCAAATCCGTAATGACCAGATCTCCGGTTTCGCCCGGCTTGGCCGGTGATCCATCTTCCTTGATGACTTCGACAATGAGATTCTCCATGGACACATGCAACCCTTCGTGCTTTTCGCACTCTGAGGCAATCAGCATAAACTCCCTGCTGCCGTAGGTATTGAATGCAGGACACTGGAATACCGCTTCTATGGTCTCGCGTTGAAAGAAATGCAACTTCTCAGCACCGCATAAGATCGCCTTTGGGAAAAAACGAAGGGCTCCCTTCCGTTGTATGTATCGCGCGAATTCATAGAGCGGATTGGTGTACCCTATGACGTATTCAGGTTGAAACCGGTTCAGGGATTTCAGGCACTGCGCCATTAGTTCGGCATCGAATTCGAAGCAGTTAAAATACTTCTGACGGAAAACGCAATGATGTATGTCTTGTTTCAACTTGGCGAGATGTGATTGGCCGCCGATGGCAACACCCCAGATATGAGCCTGCTTTCTCCCATCCTCACACCCCATAGCCCACGAGTATCCACGCTTCGAACACGCTACACGCCAGTCATAGCTTTCTGCTGTGTAGTCCAATTCCAAGGGAACGCCTGTCGCCCCCCCTGTGGACTTTGTCCAGGTCTGCCCCAGCCAATTATCCGCCAGCATCCGGTCCTTGTTGGTGCGAATATCGGACTTTCCGATAATCGGCAAGCGGCGGATGTCGTCCAGTGACCTCAAGTCGCCCGGCGTTACCCCGGAACGCTTGAACCATTCCTCCCAATACGGCACATGGTGATACACGTGAACCAGCAGCCGACCAAGAAACTCCATTTGATAGTCACGCAAGGCATCGGCAGTCCACCATTGGCTCTGCTCCAAAAAGGCGCGAAACACAAGCATCTCGCGGTGATGGATCACTCTTTCAAGAAATGGCAACAACAGCTTTCTGAAAGCACAAGCGTAGGACATGGTTTTCCCTTCCATCACGTAAACGGAGATATCGCTATCCCGTATTTCGTCAATAAGTCACTGTAGACTCTCGCCAAGCCCGCCCCGTCGAGCTGGTTGACATACATGGGATTTGGATGCCTGCACATGGGCGCTATGTCGTGCGTCCACGGCATTCCTGCCCCAGAGGAATAATCCTGCAGTATCCGGTTCAACCTGCCGGTGGTCCGGACACAGGCGATGTTAGCCTCAGCCCACCTGCGTGGCGTATATCTCGAGGAGTGATCAATTAATGCCTCAAGTTGAGCCGCGAGTGTTCGACGGTGAAGCAATATACCTGTCTGGTCATTAATATAGCTGAGCGCGCCGACGTGCGCATCATGCAACAAGGCCACCGGCGCATCAGCGAAAAGGGATTCGGACACAACGACACAAGAGCCTTCGCGCGCACTGAGGATAACCGAAGCCTTACTGTTGCACTGGTATTCCGCGACCTCGCCAATACTGGCATCACGAACGATCTCAATGCGGTCCGCCACTCCAAAAAGTCTTGCCTCGCAATAAACATCATCCGCGGTGCGTCCATCCATGTCCTGGCCTATCAGCACAACGCGCAGACCACGCCGCATCTTCGGCAACGCCTCAAACAACAACCAATGCCGTTTCACTCGGCCCCATCCTGCAACCATGAGAAGGTCTATCTCGCGTTGCTCGTGCGGTATAGGGTGGTAGAAATTCGGATTCATCCAATCCGACGCCATGATCGGAATCGCACGAATGTTGTGACTGAACCGCGAATAGAGGTTCATATCCGAAGGGTTTGAAATCTGCATGAAGATGGGATCCGGGCCAACATGAGCCAACGCCCAGTGCGCGGCAAAATCAGGCGGTGAACATGTTGATGCACAAACCAACAGGTAATCCCGCATCAGACTAGACAGGTTGTGATGCTCCAGTAACCGTAACCAGTTGTACTCGAATGCCACATAAAGTACCCCCTTTTCTCCATTAAGACACGGAGCCTTTAGAACAATACTCTTAATGAGAGATCGGTCCTTGATACGATTCCGGTAACGATTCCATCCGATCTTATGTTCACGCCAGATAACTCCACGCTGAGGCGTCAACCATGGAGATAACCGGCGCTCCAACCATCTCAACGGCCAGCGCCGATAGGCCTGAGCCAAAGTCAACAATCTTGTTTCGAGATGACGTTGTGCAGTGGATTGAATGATTAGACCTGCCGCATGAAGACGCCACACCAACACACTGTTGCGCATCCAGTCGCCTAACTGTACCCGCATTTTGGCAATCATCGCGTTCAATCGACCTTCGCCCCCCCTTCTGCAATCCTACTATTTCCTGCGAGTTCCAGATAATCGGCGACTGGCGCAAGAATGAATCCCTCGGCATAATCAACTTGATTGGCAAGGCCCCGATAGTGGTTAAGCGCCACCATTCGTTCCGAATAACGGCGCTTAGGTTCATCGAGTTGCGACGGATAGAGATTCATCAGTGTTTTCTTCTCCTCAATTACGGTTGAAATGTCAACCAGCACGTTCGGAACAAGACTATTCCAAACCTCATACTGGAGGACCGCACCGCGCCAAGGCACCGTGACAATGGCCCGTTGCAAGGCCAGGTTCAGGCGAACATGATCAAGGTGTGGATCAAACACTGACGGAACACAGATCAAATCGGGATCCGAACTGATGAGGGCCTCACGAATCACCGCAACGGATTTCCTGAATGGCACAGAGGGGCCAACTACCGGGAAGGCAGACGGCGCAGAGTGCAGAATGCCAAGATTTTCAAGAACGGCCATGGACTCACCGATCCGCAAAGCATTGTCTCCGCAGGTGAACCAGACAATTTGCAGGGTGAGTCCTTTTCCTTTCATTAACGAGAGTGTTCCACCCATCCCAAACACCTCATCATCAGGATGGGGGGCAAGCACCAGGACCTTCCGGTATCGACTCAAGTCATCACCCGCAAGCAAACGCGGCCACGAAATAACATTATTGCAAAGAAAAGTGACGGCATAAGAAGCCAGATTCAGGAACTTCCTGACCTTCAGTTTTCGATGGATCATGTTAGACACGCTTCTTGGGAATCATGAATAACCATTGTTGACTATTCGTCCTATCCTCCATGACTGCCAGTCTCTGCATCGCAGCAGGCATGAAGTGCAACGAAGGGAACTCTCTCAAGTCCCGTCTGGAAATATCTAGAACGGCAATATCATGCGTACTCCTGAAGCGG
Source organism: uncultured Verrucomicrobiota bacterium (assembly GCA_964535015.1). Lineage (GTDB taxonomy): Bacteria > Verrucomicrobiota > Kiritimatiellia > CAIKKV01 > CAITUY01 > CAZDUS01. The sequence goes on from CAZHRU010000012.1 coordinate 15,938, forward strand.
GAGCAAATAGTTGGAGTAATCTCCACATCCAGACGCTTGTGGTCATGAAGTTCGCAAATCACAGTGGTCCTTGTTAGCAACGGCACGGAATCTGTATCCAGAATTTCAAATTCCGAACCCTCGCAATCTACAAAGATCAACGCATTGGCCGCCAACACGCGGTTCAGTTCGGCACATGAGCAATAACCACCTACGACAACATTCCTTTCGACGCCATTGATCCGCGCCATCTCTTTGCACAGACTTTGAGCATTCTCGTTCGTGTCGAATGCGTAGACTGTTGCTTCACGTAGTCGCAATGCAAAACCAACAGCATAATACCCCTCATCACAACCAATATCGATCACAACAGGCGGATGCAATCCAATAGCCATTTCTACCACTTCCCACAACTCACGTTCATACGATCCGATTAACTTTTCCAAAACCGGACTCCCTGTGCTCTTGCCGATGTGCGCCATCCCTTTGAATGGACCGGCCTGTATCGTACGGCCGTGCCGCTCAATAAACAGCCGTTTGATTTCCTCCCGGAGGTTTCTGCGCTTCAAAACCCTGCGGTCATGAAAGAGCCTTCTGACTCTTCGAATACGGTCAAACAGTGATGGCACATAAGCGTGAAGAATCTTCCGCGTCCACCGACGAAATGGTTTCATGGATTTCCCTTATTGTAAGCACTGTCGTATATGCTGACCCAGATACTGTTATCAAGCGGGCCGCGATGTGATGTCACATCAAACCTCATCAACAACTCACTTTTATCATCCGCTCACACGTTCATAACAGGCAAGCGTTTTGACCGGACGCCCGTCGGACGTCAAATCAATCACCTTTTTTTCCGCACCCAATTTCTCGATCGCCGCAAAGAAAGCGTCGTTGGAATTGCCTATGAGAATGATGTCGGAATGTCCCGTTACCTCATCAAGGGTTGAAACCATCAACCGGGTAATATGCGGAATATGATCCTCAAGATAACGACGATTGGCACCCGCCAGTCTTGCCAACGATACACAGGGATCAAACAACCGCACCTCGTATCCTTTCCCGATAAACGTCTCGATCAGGGTGACCACCGGCGATTCGCGCAGATCATCGGTCCCCCCCTTGAACGCAAACCCCAGGATACCGATCCTTTTTTTGGATTCCCTGACGACTTGCGCCACCACACGCTTAATCTGTGCCTCATTGCTCACAAGCAGAGAGTTCAACATCGGTGTCTCAATGCCATCGGCAACCGCCAAACTGGTCAGTGCCCGAAGGTCTTTTGGGAGACATGAACCTCCAAATGCGAATCCTGGCTTAAGATAGGTCGGCGCTATATTCAACTTCCGATCCTCGCAGAAGATCCGCATGACCTCATGCGAATCAATGCCGTGCGTCTTGCAGAGAATCCCGATCTCATTCGCAAACGTGATTTTAAGCGCGTGAAACGAGTTGTCAGCGTATTTCACCATTTCTGCGGTCTCAATACGCGTACAGATCAAGGGAGCAGAAAGGCTCATGTAGAGCGTGGCAACCATCTTGGCATCCTCTTCCATCAAAGACCCGATCACGGTCTTGGGAGGATGATAGAAATCATCAACGGCGGAGGATTCACGCAGGAACTCAGGATTGATCCCCACCCCGAAGTCTCGCCCCGCCTTTTTCCCCGATGCTTGCTCCAGTGTGGGGATTACCGTGCTGGCAACGGATCCCGGGAGCATAGTGGAACGGATGATCACAACATACCTCTTGTTGACTTCCCGCATGGCAACCCCAATCTCCCCGCACACCCGCTTCACATACGTGAGATCCAGTTGACCGGTTGGCTTGGAAGGAGTTCCGACACAAACCATAGCCAAATCTGATCCCAGAACCGCTTCACGACAGTCAACCGTTGCCCTCAAATGCCCATTCCTTACTCCCGCCTCGATCATCGGTTCCAACTCCGGCTCAACAATCGGGGATTTCCCGGCGTTGATCAGGTTCACCTTCCCGGCATCCATATCCGCCCCGATAACCCGATGCCCGTCACGCGCAAAACAACCGCTGATCACCGCACCCACATATCCAAGACCGAATATACTGATATTCATTTTTGCAAGACCTCACGACAATATCGTTCAAACACATCCACGCTGGCAGCCCATCCGAAACGATCCTTAACCAGTGCCATTCCCGCATCACCGATCTGGCGCCTGAACCCGGAGGATCTGAACAACCGGCTGACAGCCACCACCATTTCATCGGGGCTATCGGCAAGCAAGATATTCTGTTCGTGAGTCACAGGCAACCCTTCCGCGCCTATACGGGTGGACACAACCGGAAGCCCCGTGGCCATGGCCTCAAATATCTTGATCCGCGTCCCCCCGCCCGCGCGCAATGGAACGATCATGACTTCAGACCGACTTAAATCGGGGCGGACATCATCCACGGTGCCGGTTACCCGGATCGCGGTATCTCGCTCCTTAAGTGCCTGCACCGCCGGCACCGGCTTACGCCCCACGATGGTCAACGTCACGTTCGGAAACTCCTGCTTGATCCGGGGGAAAACAACCTCCGCAAACCAATTCACTGCATCAATATTGGGCATCCAGTCCATTGACCCAAGAAAGACAATCGAGGCCGGAATCTGTTCGACGGCCATGGGACAGAAGAACTCCGTATCGACGCCGGTGGGAACACTCCCTAAAACGTTTGAAAGGCCAAAGTCGTTCCGGAAAACAGCGGCATCATCATCCGACACGGCAACAACGCCGTCGGCCGCCTTACATGCCTGCATTTCAAACCTTCTCAATCGCCCCCATTGACTCTGGAAATACAGGTGTTTCATCCCTGAACAGGTGTCTGCCATTCTCTTCCAAACCATTGACTCGACATTATGCTGGAAGAGGATCATGGGAACATGACGTGACTGCGGCACATTAACGGCCGGAGTAACGAAATCGCACACTATCATATCGCACCGGCTGGGATCGGCGGCACGATCAATGATCTTCCTCATCTCCGTGGAACGGTACTTATCGATCACATACGGCAACCTCGATCCCACCATATTTCTCAGCAGTGCCAGGTGCAGATACGGGAATATTTTCGGGGTTTCCGTCCATGGAACCCAGTCTTGAGAATGTGAATACTCAGAGGCGCATGTCGCGGCCCCAGAATCATGCCCTTGTGGCCACAAAGCGATATAATGGATCTGATGCCGCTTTTTGATCTCCTTTAATGTGTTGTAAGTGCGGATCTTCCCGCCTGTATCGAGCGGATGAAGCGGCCCACTTTTCAGCCAAACGATCCTAAGACTATTCATTTTGGATCACCAACATGTTTGTCTTCACTCCTCCAGCGCGCATCCATCGCAAAACTCCATGTGGTGGCAGTTCTTGGGCTCGGGGCATTTCATCCGGTTCGTTTCCGCCGCCAGAAGTTTCTCCCCATCTTCTGGTTTCGCTTGTGGCCTATCGCAGCACGTGCACATAAAGACCCTCATAAGCGCGCAGCATGCATGCCGTGGCGAAGCATCCACTTACCCTGATGCAAGCCTCGTCACCCATTCGTTCTCGCAAAGATACATCTGACGACAGCTTGGACAATGCATCCTTGAATACATGCTCGCCTCCCTTGGGAACCACCAACCCGGTCCTCCCGCCGTCCACTACTTCTTTGTTGCCCCCAACATCCGTCACCACGCTCGGCAACCCGCAAGCCCCCGCCTCTAGAAGTGAAATGGAAAGTCCTTCAGTATCGGACGACAGACAAAAGATATCCATCGCTCTGAGCCAGGGCCGCACATCCGCTTGCATTCCGGCAATCAAACAGCAATCCTTGATACCATACCGGCCCATCTCCACTTCAATCCGCCCCCGTTCCGGACCGTCGCCGACGAGGAGAAGGAAAGTGGTTATGTTGTTGGGTTGTTGAGTTGTTGGGTTGTTATTGACAGAACTCGGTGATGCTTCCCTTGACAACTCAGCAACCTGACAACCAGCAACTTTCCTCGAAAGAGATGCAAAGGCTCTTACGAGGAGGGGGTAATTCTTCTCTGGCGACAACCGCCCCACACTCCCGATCACCACAGCATCCGCCGGAATCCCCAGTCTTCTCCTGATTTCCGACTTCTGGCTCCTGGATTCTGGATTCTGGTTGTTTCTGTCTGCGGTCTGTAGTCTGATGTCTGTGGTCTCACGAGGCGTGAAACGCCTCGTGTCCACCCCGTTATGAATCACCACCGCCTTCTTCGCCGGCACAGTATGGTTTGCAATCGCCACTCGCTTGGCATCCTCCGACACGAACACCACTTTTTTTGCCCGCATTGCCAGCAGGTACGTGAGGATCCGCCATCGCAGCGTCTTGTACCCTTGACCATGCCGCGTGACGATCATCGGCACACCGGTCAGGAGAGAAACAATCGTGCAATACAGGTTCGGCGCATGATTATGAGCGTGGAGGATATCCACCTTCTGTTCCCGGACAAAGCGGACCACTTGGCGAACGATCCGCCAGTCAATAATGAACCACCCGGGTTTCCGGTGTCCGCACGCCTTTGCCGTCACCGGTGCTGATTCATACAGCTCCCCTTTCGCATCCGTGCAGAACAGGCAACTCTCGAACAGTTTCGCACCTTCAGTCTGCAGCCTTTGATCTTTAGTCTGAAGCCTGCGGTCTAACGTCTGTAGGCCGTGGTCTGTGGTCTCTCCCCGCATGCCCTCAAGCATGTCGCACACCATACGCTCCATGCCCCCGGTGCAGAGACTGGAGACAACCTGGCAGACTCTCATCGTCATGCTCCTAACCCATCTTCTACAGTTATTTGACCGTTTTCCCGAAAAGTACTGAAAAAGCCCAATGATTCGAAGTGTGATTGTTTTCGAATTCGAAATGTGTTGGCAAGTTCTTGACCCTGTACGTTTCGAAAGTCTATCAACTATGTAAGATTACGGTTACTCTTCAGTCTGGGAAGACACAAATCTTCAGATTTTCCATCGCGGGTTGCAGAACTCTCTCTAACGGCGCAATGTTCGCTGATTAAAAGCCCAACCATCTCTTATGCTTGCATAACGCAGATATTCCACAATTCTGGCTGTCCTGATCTCACGTCCTTGTCTGTTGAGGTGATATCTGGAGTCAAAAAAGTGTTCCGAACTGTTAAAGACAAATTCCTGCGGCCTGGAAAGAGCGGACATTGGGAATGCTCTTTGGATCTCGAGATACATGCTCTCAATTTGCCGAGCATTCACGAGGTAATCCTTATCTCGGTAGCAGGGCGGCAAAATATAAACGCGAGCACCACGGCCCTCAACATGAGTGATGAACGCACGAATGCACATCAGTAAACCAGGATCCATTTGTACATCACCCCAAACTCCTGCTGTCGGCTGCATGTCATGAGATCGTTTATCCAGATGCGACACTACGTCACCGTATTCGTCAAATGCATTTGCATTATAAATCACATCCTTCTTGAAACATTCGCCAAAGATACATGATGCAAGACGTTGTCCAGCAGCCCTCCCCAGTCCCAACAATACATCGGCATATCTCTTCTTTCTGCAGTTTATTACAAACTTCGGATCTTCAAAAAGAAACTCATACAACGCATCGTCACCAGCCAGAAGACCTTTCTCCAAACACACATTGTATTCCAGAGCAATGATTACAGTATCGCCAGCATTAATGTGCTTCTCCACGGAATCCAACATAAACTCCGCGCCTAGACCAGCATGCAGTGAACTATTGACCACACTGACGCCAAATGCTTCAGAAAGCATCCGGCTATCGGTGCCAAAGGCGAGATTGGAACCACCAACTAGCACAAGCTTCGGACTCCGACTTGTCTGAAGAAGCGAGTTTTTCAGTGCAAATCCCAGGAAATAGCTTTCCGGGTTTCTTGGAAGAACAAAGAACAGCAGCGCAACCACGCACACCGTCGGCACGATCAGCAACGCGATGCGTGATACTAGTTCAAGGACCCTGGTGCCGACCGTCCTGGACGGCATCTGTGATGTCTCTTCCGCAGACTTTGTTCCGCCAACCATTTGATTACGTTTTAACATGATTTAAAACTGAAAGTAAATGAATTGCTGATTAGGACCAAATACTCCGAAAAGCACAATGCTAATTGTCAACAAATAGTATAGTGACCATCTGACCCAAGCGGGATGTGACGAAAGCATATGCCGCACACCTCTGTGAATTTGAACGCCATGAACAGACTCCATAATGACAATTGCAGCGGCAGCAATAATCAACTCAGTACGGTTTAGCCCCATTTCAAGCACACGCCAGGCCCCGGTCAACGTGACTCCTGTATGCAATCCTTGAAGCATATGTGTAAGGATGTACCACGCATCTGTTGCGCTGGCAGCACGAAAAAAAACCCACGCTATGCACACCAAACAGAAAGTGATAACACCACGAAAGAGGTTGTGAATCATCGGGATCCGGTCGAGATGCATGGCGTGACAACAAGACTGCCTGAACTTGCGGGACCAAATCGAACAAGTAAGGTAACATCCATTCAACGCTCCCCATATTACGAAGCCCCAGCCGGCGCCGTGCCAGAGTCCGCTGATAACAAATGTGATAAACAGATTGAATTGCCACCGCCACGTCTTGGCACGATTTCCACCTAAAGGGATGTAAAGGTAGTCTCGAAACCAAGTGGAAAGAGAAATGTGCCAGCGCTTCCAAAACTCTGCAACTGATTTCGAGTGGTAGGGTCTATTGAAATTGTCCATTAACCTAAAACCCATAACCTGGGCCGATCCAATAGCGATGTCCGAATAACCTGAGAAATCACAGTAGATTTGAAATGCGAAGAAGACCGTTGCCGCGATGAGGGGCCACCCCGTATAGTCTTGAGGATTCCCATACACCTGATTAACTGCAATGGCGAGTCTGTCAGCAATAACAGCCTTCTTAAATAGTCCCCAAGCCATGAGTTTCATCCCGTCAACTACTCGCTGATAGTCAAAGGTGTGTTCGGCATAGAACTGATGAAGCAGGTTTTGGGGACGCTCTATCGGACCAGCGACTAACTGGGGATAGAACATGACATAGAGCGCATATATTCCAATGTTACGCTCGGCTTTCTGGTTGCCTCGGTAGACTTCAATCACATAACTCAAACTTTGGAAGGTGTGAAATGAGAGCCCAAGGGGGAGTACAATCTTTAGAACGCCAATCGGGTAGTTCCAACCGAAGAAATGAGCAACAGTTGCGAAGTTGGTATTGAAAAAATTAAAGTACTTGAATATGAACAAGGTCAAACATGTGGATGAAACGCTGAGCGCAAGAATCCTTCGTTTCTTCTTCGCTGACATCATCGGCATCTCCATCCAAATGGCTGCCAGATAGTCAATAAGGATCAGGAAACCCAGAATCAGGATATACTTAGGGATGAACGCCATGTAGAAGAGACAACTGGCAGACAGGAGCAATTGCCAGCGGAATCTATGCGGCAACCAAAAGTACACAATTGTGACGATGGGAAAGAACAGCAGAAATTGAAGAGAATTGAAGAGCATAGCGGTACTTCTTACATTCTGGATACTAAGAGCTTATCCGCAAATACTTTATTGTCATGTGACCGTGTTTCTGGCACTGTTCCGAGGTATGAGCGCAATCAAATCTTGGACGGTGTCGGACGAAATGTGGGTCAAGGTTGAACCCTTGATTCCGGCGCAAAAGCGGGATAAACAGCGGAAATACAAACGGAAGCCAGGCGGTGGCCGCAAACCGCTAGACATGCGGAAGGTATTTGAGGGAATCGTATATGTGTTACGGACGGGATGCCAATGGAAAGCGCTGCCAGAGGATCGCTTCGGCAGTGCCAGTTCTATCCATAAATACTTCCAGGCATGGAAACGCCAAGGTGTATTCATTCGATTGTGGCAAAAAGGGCTGGCCGAATACGACGACATGGAGGGGATTGCCTGGGCTTGGCAAAGCATCGACGGCTCAATGGTCAAAGCCCCTTTGGCGCAAGAAGCCGTCGGCCCCAACCCAACGGATCGGGGAAAAAAAAGGGAGCAAGAGAAGCTTGCTTGTCGACGCAAATGGAATCCCGCTGTCGATAGTCGCCAGCGGAGCCCATGTCCACGACGTGAAACTCCTGGAGCCGACACTGGACCAGATCGTAGTCGAGCGGCCTCCAGTCCAGAATCCTCCGAAGGAGCATCTCTGCGCTGACAGGGCCTATACCGGCGAACCCGCGCAGAAGGCCATAGAGAGCCGCCACTATAGGCCGCATGTTCGACAACGGGGCGAAGAGATAGCGGCCAAGAGAAGAAACCCGCGCTCGCGGGCGCGGCGATGGGTGGTTGAGCGTACGCATTCGTGGCTGAATCGTTATCGCAAACTCCTTGTGCGCTTTGAGAAAACAGCGTTGAGTTTCGAGGGATAATTGGAGTTGGCGTGCGCATTGATAGTGTTTAGGCAAGTAATTGTTATTTACGGATAACCTCTAAGGTGTGATTTACATAAACGGTGTCACAAGTATTTGTCTCGCAAGCGGAAGACATTGGAAGACCTTCCTGGCTGAATCAGTGACCAAATGCCAATTTCTATTTCGCAACCAGCCTGTACTTATGGTGATTGATGCCGGTAAACTGGTACCGGTCGGCAAACTCGACAATGTTTGTAATGTCGGTGTCGCACTGGCAGGTGGCAAAAGGACATGGACGCGAACCATCGACCAATCTAATGTCCGTGGCGTGCAGTAGATCCCCGATACTCTCTCCGCTTCTACCCCTGCCACAACGGTATATTAAACCTGATGAGTCTACACACACTGATCGGTAACCCGCGTTACACATGCCCGGTTTCTTCAGATCAAGCAAGTACTTGATATCGTGTTCCGAATACATTAAACGACGAATAAGATCGTGCTCATCCTTCGTGTACCGCCGCGGGTAACTCTCCGCAATCTTCATGCCGAACCTTCTGCGCACCTTGGCACCGACACGTTGCAGGAGCGTCAGAGGACCTATGTCACCAATGAACGGTTGCACAACAGTCTCTATCCCGTTGCGCTTCAACCAATCCACATGGTCGGTCAATTCATTGAGAAAGGGCGGATAGGCGACCACAACCACGCAGAAATCAACACACTGCGCCATACGCAACGCAGTGCCTATCCATTCCTCGCGGTTCTCGACCTGGGATGGATGGAAACTGGCGACCACGCCCAACCTGTCGAGCTGGAATCCGGCCAGCATTCGCTCATACTGTTTCCACGGCAGACTGAGGTTGGTGATGAGGTTCAGAGAACTCACATTCCCGGCGCGGGACAACTCGCGCGCCCCATCGACTAGTTGATGATTGAGAAAGAACTCGCCACTTACACCGATCCGCATCCTGATCATATAGGGGAGCCGAGCCGCGTTGGCCAGTATCTTCAGGTATCGGGCGCCCTCCCATTGCGTTACTCTCTTTCCAGAGTGATGCCCTACTATGCAATATTCGCACTTATAATTACACGTCGCATAGTCGGTCGTGTACCTGATGCAAAGTTCTTCCATGTCAAACCTCAATTTATCGTTATCGTCATTGAACTTATCTTTGCCCATCAAACACTACTCTGCCGATTGTCATCGACAGATCATCAACCATTTTCCTCCTATATGCTTGAAGTCTTCTTATCCGTTCCTGCATATCGATTTTAAGACTATCAAGCCCCCCCATCAAGCTCACAATACCCGAGATGACTTCGGCGCAGGACTCTTCCGTGAGATCTGATACGTGAGGATAATCAAGCCCTTCAACAAAAAGACCTCTGAATTTTCTGCTATAAGCAAGAGGATACACCGGCACACCACTCGAATAGGCGGCTATACAGCAATGCATTCGCGAACCAATCAACATATCCATTCCCGATATGTAGGATTTTGCCTCTACCGGACTGTAGAAAAATGGAGCAACCTTGCAGCACGGAAATTCCTTTTGGATGAGTTTGCACACATAATAGTCATCGTCAATATTGCCCATATTGGGGCCCCGGACATCATGCCCGACAAGTTCCACGACTACGCCATCTATCGAAAGCAAATACTTCACCAGTCTTTTCATCATCGCCTGGTAGTCGTCCCTTAGGCCAAACTGATTGTTTCGCGTGTAGCCTCCGCTCCAAAGAAGTCCAGACGGGTTAATCCCGATAACCCTGCAATTCCTTCTCGCTGCATCCCGTGGCGTGTATTGCATGAACAGCGCGACATCAACAGTCTCACAAACGTCAAGATGTGGAATCATTTCTTTCGCACAGGCGCTACTTGAAGGGTCACGCGCATATACGGCAGTCGCCGCCGCCAGGACTCTCTTGGCCTGTTCACGCACCGTAACATCCTTGAAAGGCCCGATCGTTTGAGGCAGAAGGATCAGGGGCTTCCTGGACTGCAGCGCAAAATTGAGATGATACATCACTTCTTCGAATCGTTCTCGTCCATATATGTCACTGAAGCTATCACCCCATGCGTTGTCACAAAATATATCTACTCCTTGAAGAACGCGCCTTAAGTGTAATTGCTTGCTTAGCGTTCGGCAATACGTCCATCGAACAAGATTGCTGACACTGACATCTGGAATACTTTCCATCAAACGTATCTTATAAGCTGCAAGTTCACGGGGTATGACTCCGCCCGGGTCATTACCAACAAGGTAATACTCACACTCGATATTTAACCGTTTTGACGCTTCTGACAGGAGTTCAAGCGCCCCATAGGTAAGGGCATTACAGCCCATGTTTCGAGAACAAATAGATCCGGACAAGATGGCCAGTTTGCAGGTGTTTCCTTTTGCCATGGTTTCTTGCCTCAACACGCACATGCTTCAAGTATCAACCACTAACATCGTGACTCAACATCCGCTTTGCCCACCTTAGGAATGGCCCAACTGACGAGTGCGATAAAGACCGCCTTGCTCGAACCAATATGGGGACTGGTGGCATCAACCGAGAATCAAGTTCAGCATCTGACCAACGCCTCGGAGGGACAAGGACCTTATTGCTCTTCCCAAAGAGACCCATATAGTAGCAAGGGGTAAACACACCTTCTCTTGCAACCTCTTCATCAACCTTTATAACTTCATCTATCGGCATTTCAGTTCCGCGCAGACTGCAATTTATGAAAGGAAAATAGACTCCCCCAAACCCGACTGATCGAATACAGGTATCACCAAACTGATCCTGGATTAACCCAAAAAGGTCACCTGACCTAACGGCTTCAAAACCTTCGACAGCCCAAGGAGGCAAGCAGTGGAATTCTCTTCCTGGAAAACGTTCTCTAAGAAAATCAAGGCGTTGTTTAGTAAACTGCCATCTGCTATCACCAACAAACTCGTAAATCAGAACTAGCCCATCCTGTCTAAGCGCGCCGTTAATCACAGAAAGAACGTGCTCAACATTGATCAGGTGATGCAGGACACAGTGACAAAGAATAAAATCATAAGAATTGGGTTGCAGATCCATAAAGTTCAGGTCCGCTACCTGCGTGTCTATGTTGAGATCCTTCAACCTTGCGGCTTCATTCACATCTGCACAGAGTTCAAGAGTTTCCATCTTTTCAGCAAACCCAATACTTACTAGATATTTCTCAACACGCCCCACCCCAGAACCCAAACTGAGACACCGTTTTTGCGGGCCATACTCCTCCATCATGAACCGAGTCCAATCCGCATAATCCACAACCGGGCCACTAAATCCCATCATTCTCTTTCTGTACTCAAGTATCTTAATGTGGTTAATTTGTAAAGAGTTGAGCCCTTTTTCATCAACATTTCCCCATGTAACGATTTCGTCGCGAAGAGTCTTGAGGTACGACATTCTCTTCGCTTGATCAGGTGTGATGGTATAATATTTCATTTGTGACACTCTGAAGGTTCTTTCTTCGGTTGGCAACGCGGGAAAGCGATGCAGGCACCCGCTTGCGGATCGCCGCCGTGTTGAGCCCCAACGCGGCCCAAGCGTCGTCCCCACGGACACGTTTGCCTGCGTAACTGGCCCATTACTTCCTTTGTGCTTCAGTTCTATAAGAGGCACTCCTCCATGATTCGAGAGCAGGCCGAAGATCCCGCCTGGCATCATGAATTGAATCAACAACCGCTTTTCTCTGAGGAACTATGGGAGGATGGGCGTCCACATACCCTATACAAATGAGACTCACTGGCAGCAACCATCGCGCAAGCGAGTAACGTTGATTGAAGCTTTCATCATGCTTGCCCCAGAACATCCAACAACTGCCTAATCCGAGAGAATGTGCAGTTAGTATAATATTCTGAATGGCCGCCCCCCCATCAAGATATGCCATGTGCCTTTGATGCGGCAATGCATAGGTTCGCGGATCAACTAGAACAACAATATTCACTCCTGCTTCCTGGGGGAATCCTTCATTTTCACCCGCATATTGCTGACATAAAAGAATGTCACGCGGATCATCAACAACAAGATATTCTATTGGCTGCCGATTGCAGCCACTCGGTGCCCAAAGGCCGGCCTCCAATATTTTAACAAGCACGTCGTCTGCGATCTTCCGGCCCGTGTATGATCGTATGGACCGCCTTGTCTTTATGATGGAAGAAAGCGCCTCTTGGCCAGTACATGGAATCGCGGCAACGTTATCAGCACTGATCTCCTGCGAGTTGTGGTAACATGAAATGACTCGGTCAGCCCAGTGCTTTATTGTCCTATCACTTTCCCTTTCTTCACACAGATTCCGCATCATTTCGGATGCCTTCGCAACGGTAACGGATCGGTCCCTTTTGTTACTCAACGTCAATGTTTTGTCGATAAAATGTGCCATTATTCGAAGTTTTTTCGATGCATATTCATTGTCGTCGTAAGCATGTCCACGTATATCTTCAAAAAACACAATTTCCCGGCGATACACAACCGGCAATAGTGCCTCAGCAACCTTTAGCCGCACCCGCAAGTAATACTGTCTCGGAACAGTCCGGACAAGACGGTAGCAGCGGTTGATCATACTCATAACCGTGTTCATAATGTCAGTGCACCGATTCCTTCCTGTCCTGATTATGCTGAATGCTCACTCTGCAGAGTGCGACGTCAGTACTTTATAAGCCGCTTCCGGGTTTTGTGTGGGTAGCCCCCATATGTAGTGGTGTCAACATGGTGAAAACCTGATGCGCGGTTGTGAAGGCGGCACAGGGAGCAGGTCAAGGTCGACCCAGTGTTCCATAAGTTTGCGGAACCGCTTGAAGTTCGCCGTTTCCTTCTTGATGGCAGCCAGGTTTTCCGGTCTCAGATATTCCGACCGGCTTTTCATCCGGTGGGTGTAGCTGATCTGGTAGAAAGGCCGTTTCTTCTCCCCGGGGTTCCGGTACTGGTGGCACCGGGCCGCATGGAGCCGAGATCCATCAACTGCTGCTTCACCCGCTCGATTTGTCCAACCAACTGTTCACACGGCGTTGAGATGAGTCCTCCTCTTGGGGATAAAGGGGTAGTATATATAGGCTACCCTGTCAACCTGACAATGGAGAGTATTCCATGATTCTTTGGATCGCCTGGTGGCCCCTCGTCCGCGAACTGCGCCCGGCCTTCAAACGCCATCGCACCTCCTGTGGTTCGCTCTCGCCCTGGCCGCCAACTGCGCCCGCTGCGACCTGCGCGGCGTCACCAGCCTGGTCCGCACGTTGGGCTTGAGCAACGCCCGTTACGACCGCCTCCTAGACTTCTTCCACAGCCGGAGCATCGATCTTGACGGCCTCACACGGGGTTGGGCGGCCTTCATACTCAAGACCCTGAAACCTTTCCTGCTGATCGCCAATGGCCGCCTCGTCCTGCTGCCTGAGCTTCCCAACCTCGAATCAGGTTCGCGCCATGTTGACACCACTACATATGGAGGCACCTACGCAAACCCCGGAAGCGACATATTTCTTCTTTTGTCCCTACCGAGTGGCAGGGGAAGTCCATCTTTCCAGCACTGTTTTCTCAACACCTGCGGGACCACAGTGACATCAATGCTTCATGATGTGAATGTAACGGAAGGGGAAGCACGGTTAAACATTGTTCGGATTTCGCTGATAGGCCGAGAATACAAAACCAAGAACACACTTAGATACGTTACAGCACCCACTGGGATTAAGATTGACAACCGCCATATTGCCGAGCATCCGGTTATGGTTTGTGAGATCAACAGGGTTGTCAGCACCATTACAAGCATTCCAAACATCGCAGGTCTGATCGCCCTGCCAAACTCTCGCCACCTACATTCGATAACTTTAAGTCCTTGCTTAAGGTAGAACAACACCAGGAACGGGTACACACTCACCCATACTATGCATACACCAAACAGTCCATACTGTAAACCAATGTAGAAGGACACTGGGAGCACTGCCAGGCAGACAAGATTAAATCGAAACCCTATCATTGGACGATTCCGGGCCAAGAGCAATGGCCCTACCATTGCGTGTAGAGTCCAGAAAATGCCCGCAGCCGTAAGAAACCGAAAGGGCTGGGCGACAGGAGTCCATTTTTCTCCAAGCAGGAGAGGAATTACATCTTTACCAACAACGAACAGTCCAGCGTAAATCGGGAAAACTACTCCGCTTGCTATCTCGATGGTCTGCAGAAAGGAAGTCTTAAGGCGCCTCGTGTCGTCCTGCATCTTGGAGTAGACCGGCAAACTTACTTGCACCAACACATTCAGAAGCCGGTCGCCGACATCCACACTCAAACGATAGGCCAGCGTGTAGAAGCCAAGGGCTGATTCTCCTAAGACTTTTCCGATCACAAATGCAGGGGAAGAACTGTAGAGGTAATAGGCCAGTCGGCCTCCAGTCATTGTCACACCGAAACCAACCATGGCTTTGGTGTCTGCCCAATTGAATGCCAGTTGTGGCCGCCAACCAGCAAGTGAGAAAACAAGAATTGTTATGCTTATTGACCGAATAAGAGGCCCCCAGGCCAAGGCCCATACGCCATAACCATGGTAGGCCAGAACAACTGTCGTAAACCCAGACAATACATTTCCTACTGCTTCTGCGATGGATCGCCCCTTAAAGTCAATTGACTTTGTAAGTATACTCCAGGGGATCTGATAAAGGGATGTGAGGACAAAATTCAGGCTGATCAAGGACAGTATTCCGGTTAAGGACGGTTGGCGAAACAAATGTGCGACAAGCGGCGCTGTGGCAACTCCAAATGCAAAGCACGCAAGTCCAACCAAGTTGGTGAACCAAAAGAGGGACGAAAGCTGCGCAGGCGATAACTTCTTCTCGCGAACCAACGCAGTTCCCAGTCCCATGTCATTGAAATAGTCGATACAACCTGTATAAATCAGAGCCATCCCGAATAGTCCATAGTCGGATGGCGAAAGAATGCGGGCAACTACAAGGGTGATGCCCCATGTAATCAGTTGAATCACCAACCGAGACCCGCCAAACCAAAGTATGCCATGAACTGCTCGTTGGCGAAGACTAGTGTTCATGTCACGAAAATAGAAGGCATGGGGATTGAGGTTACAAAGTCAGTGATCATGAAGCAACCGGTTTATCGTCCGGGCAACTTATCCGAATTGCTTCTCCCGGCATGTCTACTTCTTAACGCATACAACACCAGTCCAATGAACTTATTTGAACATACCACAGAAGGAAATAACGCAACGGCTCTCGCGAGATTACAGATAACACTGCGCCTATCCTGCAACTCGCGCGATAACATAGCTGCAGACAAATAACGTTTTGCAAAGGCGCGTCGCTTAACGCACCAACGTTTTTGGAAGTCGGGGGCTGAAAAAACACCATTAAGAAATTCGAGTTCGTTCTGCAAATTCAGTTCACCCGACAAAGAACTGAAATTTCTTTCGTGAATCCGATATCTCACCAACGGCAATTCTATCGATCGAACAACATAACGTTGCGCCACTCTCAACCAGAGATCCCAATCTTCGGCCATTCGACGTGCCGGATTGAAATGCCCCACGGCGTCAAGACACTCGGCCTTGAGAATCGCCTTTGAACACGACCCAAGGCAATTGCCAAGCAATAGTTTAGTAATCAGTTTATCGCGCGTCAGTTCATTGATACGCACGCATTCCGTACCCAGTTCGTACTCGCCCGAAAACAGGACAGAATCACACGTTACCATGCCAACGTCTTCATGCTTGGAGATTTCTACAACTTGCAACTCCAACTTGTCATTCCTCCACAGATCATCGTGATCGATAAATGCGATATACTTACCTCTGGCTATGTCTATGCCGCAATTACGCGCACTTGCTTGTCCACCATTGGGTTTCCACAAATATCGCACACGACCGCCATACTCCTTCACAATGGCCGCTGTATTATCTTCCGAACCATCATCAACAACAATAAACTCGAAATCCTGAAATGATTGTTGCAATACACTTTCTATGGCAGGACGGATGAATGTCGCCGAATTCCATGCAGGCATCACAACACTAACGGTAGGACTATTCATGGTTCACGTAGTACTATTGTCGTCCATTGACTTCTCTTGTTTCAACTATCCCTCGCCAGAGGAGAAGTGTACCCTGTTCTTTGGACTAGGAAATGCTGAAATTGAGTTAGGTGTTCAGACTCTGCAGGACCTTAGTTTACTCTGTTGCTACCCTGAATTTCGTGGAAGTTTTCCCATATTGCCGCACCTGCGTCCAGTCTGCAGTCCTGTCGTTACCCTGTCTGAACGCCACAACAAGAGAAGCAAAACGGTTTTCAACCATGGCCTCTTCACAACGAACGCACCGCATCTCTGCGACCACCACGAGTGCCACACCAATCTCATGGCCATTACACGAGCACCGCGACTAAGGGCCATCCAAGTTCCTCCCCAGTATTGATTCGAAATAGCCGCCCTCTTAAACGACTGAAACGCTTCCAGCACCCCACCCGGACCATAGGCCTTATCCAAGACCCGCATGACCTGGGGCAGAAACGTCCGATCATCCATGCTCAAACTGCCTAACCGTATGCGGTGGAAGGTAAGGGGGGCGGAGCACAGCGTGAGAGGTGAGGGGTCAGGGGGAACGTGAAGCGTGAGAGGTGAAGGGTGAGGCGGGAGAGGTGAAGGGTGAGGCGGGAGGCGTGAAACGTGAGCAACAGGGAGTGAATGGTGAATGGTGCATGGTGCATGGTCTGTATCTCCCCCACTGCATCTTGTCTCTGGTTTTCCTCCCTCCGCCCTTCCACCTCCACTCGCTGCCCCTTGCCCTTCCCCCTCTGCCCTTTCCTCCTCGCCCTCCGCCCTTCCCCCCATCCCCTTCGTGCCCTTAGTGTTCTTAGTGGTTAAATCTCTTCCCATGTCTGTAGTCTGTTGTCTGTGGTCTGTTGTCTGCTTTCCCATGTCTGTAGTCTGTAGTCTGTAGTCTGTGGTCTGCGGCGCATACGCCGCAATTCGCATCCACAACTCATAATCCTCCGGACCGCAGAATTGCTCATCAAACCCACCCACTGCCTCCAGCACCGCCTTCCTAACCAGCACCGTCGAACATCCAATGGGATTGTGGGTGGCGAGATCTTGAAGAGTGATAGGTGAGAGGTGAGAGGTGAGAGGCAAACCTTCCCCCTTCAATGCCAGAGAAGTGAGATCTAACATGGATGGACAGGATACACAGGATAATTGTTGTTTGTAATCCTTAGTCTGTAGTCCCTTTCTTCGTCCCTCCTGCCCATCCTGTTCATCCATGTCTATATCTTTGCCCGTTTCTTTTGTCTTTGTGCCCTTCGCGTCCTTAGTGGTTGTCCTTCTTCCCCGCTCTGTAGTCTGTAGTCTGTAGTCTGCAGTCTCCATCCGCTTCCCCTGGAAGCGGATGGACCCCCCGCACCACAACACTACTTCAGGGTATTCGGTGGCCAACTGCATCTGTACTTCGAGTTTATGCGGCATCCAAATGTCATCCGCATCCAAAAACGCAATCCATTCGCCCTTGGCCTCCCGGATCCCCCGATTCCGCGCGGCGGCCGGCCCGACGTTGACAGGAAGAACGTGAAGTGTGAAATGTGAAGGGTGAGAGGTAATCCATTTCCGCACAACTTCAACAGTATTATCCGTCGAACAATCATCCACGATGATGACCTCGTACTGAGGTGAAACTTCAGACATCAGACCGGATACATCAGACTTTGAAGAGGAAGATTGCTTCACACTAAGACGCGAAGAGCGCAAAGAAGACTTTTCTTCTCCGCCTCCGGCGGAAATACAACTCTCTTCCCTTGGCGTTCTTTGCGACTTCTGTTCAATACTTTTCTCCGCCTCTTGGTCTAAGGTCTCAGATCTATGGTCTACAGTCTTCGCCAATGGCGATCCCCCATCCCCCTTTTCGGGTCTTTCGCGTGTTTCGTAGTTATTTTTTTCTCTGCCGATGGTCTGCGGTCTACGGTCTATGGTCGCCTTGGCCCAGAGACTCTGGGCCAAGACCGACTCCAGCGCCTCCACAATCGTGTCGGCGGCATTATAAGCGGGTATGATGATGGAGATCATAAGGTGAAGGGTGAGACGTGAAAGGTGAAGCGTGAGAAGGGAGAGGTGAGAGGTGAAGCGTGAAGGGTGAAGGGTGAGAGGTGAAGGGTGAAGGGTGAGACGTGAAGGGTGAAGCGTGAGAGGTGAAACGTGAGAAGGGAGAGGTGAGAGGTGAAACGTGAGAAGGGAGAGGTGAGAGGTGAAGCGTGAAGGGTCAGGTTCGGTTTTGCACACTGCGACGTAATCCAATCATTAACGCCCGGACACGATTGATCTTGGCGAACACAGACTCGTCTTCAAAGTAAGACAGACGTTGGGCAAGAAGAAGTTGAGTCTCCATCTCTGCCAGTGACCCCAAGGAATAACCAAGAAACATCACATCTGAATTTTGCGCGGGTTAGCGCAAAATTCACCCGAAGGGCCGTGATACGCCCGTTCCCACGGGCGTAAACGGGGTTAACCACGTTCGTTTTGTGAATAACCTGTTTGGTTATCCACAAAACGTCACGTCTTTGCGACTGCAGACGCCCAGACTGCTGTCGCAAAGTGGATTTTGCACCAAGCGGTGCAAAATCCAGGTCACAAATTCCTTTCGGGATGGTCGAGCCGCTCCTTCACTAAGATTGCTCGGAACTGAAACGACCGAACGCCGGACCTGTGAAGTTAACCCATAGACCTCCTCCTTCGGAAAACCCCGCGTCAACTGATACACGGACTCCGCCAACTCCATCGCCTCTTTCCAAGCATCCAAATCCTTATGATTCACGTCTCACCGCTCACCTCTCACCTCTCACGCCTCACCTCTCACGTCTCACTCTTCACCCTCCCAGCAGATACCGCCAGACAGGAAGCACACGGATCATCCCCTCCGGCATTGCGAGGGTATCATCCTCGTCATCGCGAGTCACCAACCAGGCCCGGCTATGGGGTCGCTCGCGCAATGCTTCGCGTAGCGCCGCCAGTTCCCGCTCCCGCGTGACACTCCCCTCCGGCGCACTCTCCGCCACTTGCACGAAGTCAAGGATCCCGTCGTCAGCCCGCCAGACAAAATCAACCTCCCGCCCCACAACCGTGCGATAATAGTACAATTCCCTGCCCCGCCGACGCCCGTCCACAAAAACAAGGTTTTCGAGCAGATGCCCGCTGTTCACCAACACCCCACTGGATGTCGAACGGACCAAGGCGTGGTCAACCGCATAGATTTTTTTAGGGTTCGCATGCTGGCGGCTCAGGGATGCGTCAAACAACCGGACTGTGAAAAGCGCATAGGCATCTTCCAACCACTCCAGGACATCCCCCACAAACGACTTGCTCGCCTTGTGTCCGAGCGATTTGAGGTAGCCCGTCAGTGCATTCACCGTATACATTGAAGCAGCCGCATTGAGCAGACGGTAGGCGGCATCCCGCACGGCGCGGGGATGCAGGGCATCATTCCGTTCAACCACATCCCGGAATACCATCGTCTTGAAATACTCCTGGTGAATCATGACCCGGATCCGTGGTTCGACATTCATCACCTCCGGGAACCCACCGCATATCCAGTAGTCCTCGAAGGCCTTGCGCACCCTCAGTCGCGCCTGCTGGCCCTTGATATCGGACGTAATTCCCCGCGCATCCAGAAATTCCTCAAAGGAAAAAGGGAATAATTCCCAAGGCAGGGCACGCCCCCGCATCTGCGTCCCCAACTCGCGCCCCAACAGGCGCGCCGAGGATCCCGTCGCATAGACGGACATTTTTTCGGTTCGCAAGAGGCGGTCTGCGAACGCTTCCCAACCGGGCACCATCTGGACTTCGTCCAAAAAACAATGCAACCCGCCCTGCCCCTTTTTCTCGGGATAGAGCCCAAAGTAAGCCTCGGTCAGCAAATTGAGATTGCCCTTCAGGACCTCATCCAGCCGATCATCGAAGAAATTGACGTAGAGGATGTCCTCCGTCCCCACACCTGATCGACGAAGCCCCTCAATCACCTGATGCAAAAGTGTGGACTTTCCCCCTCGCCGCACGCCAATGCAGACAAAAGCTTTACCGGGAACAAACTGGTACGGAAGTCGCCGCCTCACCCCCGAAAACAACTCCTCCCGTTGCGCTTCCAGTAGCACATCCTGTATGATTGTAAGAGCACTCATATAGCCATAGTGGTAAACATTCTTACCACTTACAAGCATTATCAGTAATAATATTTACCCCTTCACCCCTCACTCCTCACCCTTCACCCCTCACTCCTCACCCTTCACGTCTCACTCCTCACCCTTCACCCCTCACTCCTCACCCTTCACCCCTCACTCCTCACCCTTCACCCCTCACTCCTCACCCTTCACGTCTCACTCCTCACCCTTCACCCCTCACTCCTCACCCTTCACCCCTCACTCCTCACCCTTCACCCCTCACTCCTCACCCTTCACGTCTC
>CAZHRU010000012.1:36850-44153 GCA_964535015.1 uncultured Verrucomicrobiota bacterium
CTTCACCCCTCACTCCTCACCCTTCACCCCTCACTCCTCACCCTTCACGTCTCACGCCTCACCTCTCACCTCTCACCTCTCACGTCTCACCTCTCACGGCGCCTACGGCGCCTACCCCCCCCACACCCGATTCAACAACAGGATCGTAATATAGATATAAGCCACACTACCCAAACTCGCTATCGTACCCGTAATCAACACATCCTTCCGGAAGTCAATCAGTGGCGGATACCCTTCAGGCAGATACCGTTGCGCAATCAGCGGAATAGTCGCCAGCATGGCAAACAGGAAGAACAACGGGAACATGTAGGCCCGACTCAAGAAGTATGCCGATGCGGCAAATCCAACCATCGCCGCAATACCGAGTCCGGACGCCCGCTTCAGATGTGCTTGCGCCGGCGTCGTAGGCTTTCGAAATGCAACCCGGGTGCGCCAGCAACCGATGATTCCCAGTAGTAACATGTTGAACCAAAACCAGTAACCAAACAGTCCAAGTTCGGTGTAACACAGCACATATGCATTATGGGCCGCGCGACTCGTGCCCGTTATTTCGCCAAACATGCCATAACCACCACCGAACAATGGGTTCATCTTGAAATACCGATTGGCTTCCCCCCAGAACACCACCCGATCCCTCGCTGATTCATCTAGCAAGGCGCCGCCACCAAGAGAACAGGCGACAAGTCCCCCTATCAGCATCACCCCCCCCACATACGGCAACCATTTTGCTGGCAAGTACATGAAAACCATGCACCCTACCGTGGCTATCACGCCAACCATCGTCCCCTGGGAATCTGTGGTCAACATCGCCATCGCCAGCAACCATACTACTCCAACCGCCAGAGAAAAGGTCACAACTCCAAGTCGTCGCGGAATCGCGAAGACAAGCGGAACACAGGTTGCCATCAATTGCCCCATGTCGTTCGGGTCATTGAAGATGCCAAAAAACCGGCTTCGATGCGTCCATTCTTCGGTCATGTTATTATACACCATCAGGGGCCGATATCCGGCAAATCCAACCCCCGTCCGATCCTGCATGATGGCATGGATGGCCATCAGAATCGCACCTAAGAGGAACACTGTCATAATCCAACGCAACTTCGTAAGGTTATTCGTCACCATGATAAGAAGCAATAGGAAGAAACACAATTTGAATGTCGCCGGAATGGTATCAATCACCCCCTGGAAGTAACCATGCGCCACATGGGACATGACCGACGCGAACCACAACCCAACCGCCAGCATGATGGCGGGCGTCTTCGGGATCGGCACAGTCTTCTGTCCGGCCTCCATCAACAAGGAAACCAAGGCGGCATAGGTGACCACATCCAGCACCGGCCACCCGTACATCCACGGGAACAACCACTCCTGTGGCCGCCAGAAGACAAGGAACATGAACAGGAGGGTGAGGGGGAAAGTCATTATAATTCAGTGCTTGGTGCTTCGTGCGTCGTGATTCGTGCGAGGATCAATCAGTTCAAGGTGCCTTGTGCGTCGTTCGAGAGATCTGTGCTTGGCGCCTCGCGCTTTGAACACCAAGCACGACGCACTAAGAATTATTCTTGAGATACTTGATGAACGCGCCAATCTTTGCCCGTGTCTTGGCGGCGTGCTCGTAAATCTCACCAAACTCCACATCAGTTACATAACCCTGATCAAGAGCCACATACAATTCGCTTTGAACCTCCGTGCAGGATCGTTGGGCATAACTGAGAAATCTTGCAAACTCGGGATGTGAACCGCCATCAAACCCCTCCGCGATGTTATGCATCGATGAACCGGCGGCGTCACGAATCTGATCTTTCAAACTGAAGTCCTTAGCGAACGACCCCGTCCTGGTCGCGTTGTACACCCTCCTCGTCAATTCACGCGCCAATTGCCATGCCTCAATATCCTCAAACCGCTTGATTCCCATAACTCATCCCCTCTCAATACTGCTGTCTAGACCACCCCCCAACCCCCTTACGAAGCACCACGCACGAAACACTGTATTCCCGCACCACGCACCAATCACTCCGCATTCCGATGAAGCACGAAGCACCACGCACCAAGCACTACGCACGAAGCACGGTCCCCACCACCCTCCCCGGCACCCCAACTACCGTCGCACCCGCCGGAACATCGTCCAACACCACCGCATTCGCACCAACCTTCGCGCCATTGCCAAGACTGACCGCGCCCAGAATCTTTGCCCCTGCGCCAATGAACACATCATCCCCAATGCGGGGACTCAGCCCCTTCTCGGCGCCAATCGTGACCTGATGCTCAATCACCACATTCCGCCCACCCTTTACCGAGGTGTTGATCACGACCCCAATGCTGTGGACCAGCACCAATCCATCGCCAAAATCCGCCCCACGCCCGATGATGCATCCACCCATGACATTGAGTTTATTGAAAACCATGGCCAAAGGAACCAGGTGGCACCGTTGCGCCCATTGCATACACCGATATAGGATCATCGCTGTCGTACCGTCTGTTAAACGCGCCTTCATCAGGTTGCGAAAGGAGTCATCGCCATACAACCACCGCGCCTTGGCACGCAAATCAGACTGAATCAGACTGTAAAGACTCATAAATTGCCCTACTTTCGAAAGACGAAGACTTCACCACTAATCTTCACTGATTTACACTAATCCAGAGAAAAAGGACTTCAACTCATTGAAGAAAATATAAGAAATCCAGATAAGAATTTTGAACAGAAGACCGCGAAGGTCGCGAAGAAGACCCTTCGACGCCATTCAGGGCTGGGAGAATGTTGCGGCATTTTTGTTCGGGAGTACCCGATCCAAAAATGCCGTAACGGTTTTTCGGGGTATCCTGGGAAATAAACTCCGTTTTGTGGGTGCACTTCCTTATTATCTTCCTCTTATTCACGGAAGGTCGTTTAGCGATTTTGTGGCTGGGGTACTCACTAGGCAGAAAACTCGCCAAACATTCTCTTGTCCTTCGCAGTTTTATGCTTAGGACCTGGATTTTGCACCGACTTGGTGCAAAATCCACTTTGCGACAGCAGTCTGGGCGTCTGCAGTCGCAAAGACGTGACGTTTTGTGGATAACCAAACAGGTTATTCACAAAACGAACGTGGTTAACCCCGTTTACGCCCGTGGGAACGGGCGTATCACGGCCCTTCGGGTGAATTTTGCGCTAACCCGTGCAAAATTCAGGTAGGAGGATCTTCCCTTCGCGAACTTCGCGGCTTCGCGTAAGATACTCCTCTCCGAATTAGTGTGAATCAGTGCAGATCAGTGGTGAGGGCCTTCCCCTCTTCATGTTATTGGCGGAGTTGTTTGTTGTTGGTTATTGGGATCGCCTGAGGCGGACAGACTATAGGTCGAGTTTTGCCTCATTAACCCCTCTCCCATCAAGCGCAGCATCGCTTCCGCCTGCCGCCGCCAGGAATACCTTGCCGAGTGCCGGGCGGCCAACGCCGGCCGGTCAACCGCCATCCCCAGCACCGCCTTCAATGCCTCGGCAATCCCTCTGACATCCTCGCTGCGGCACACCCGGGCCGCCGGTTCCCCGGCCAGCATCTCCGGGCACGCGCCGACATTCGTGGCCACCACCGGCAAACCGGAAACCAACGCCTCCGCCACCACATTCGGCATCCCCTCGCTCCGGCTGGTCAAACACAACACATCCGCCCGATTCATCCATAAGGCCACTTCCTTGTGCGGACGATTCCCCAGGAAATGTACACGGTCGGAAATACCTAGTTTCACCGCCATCGCCTCCATCTTCCCCCTCATCGGCCCGGAACCAATGACGAGAAGTCGAGGAAGAGTTTGAACAGAAGAACGCAAAGGACGCAAAGAAGAAGCATCAACCACAGAGGCACAGAGACACGGAGAAGACAATGTTTTGCGAATTTCCCGCCCCCGGATTACCGTGTTCGTGAAATTCGCAAAACCCTTCTTGAAGAGAGAAGAGAGATGTACGAGAGAATGCGCCCGATCACCGCCTTTACCCCCTTTTCCCATCTTCCCCCGGGAAACCGTCTCCCCATTCCGTTCTTCCTCTGCAAACCTGCCCACCAAACTGCCCGCTTCGCAAACTGTGGTCCTGCTCTTTGTGCCCTTTCCGGGCTCGCCATAGTCTGTGGTCTGTGGTCTATGGTCTGTAGTCTCTCCAAGCGCCGCAAAGGCGCGCAGGAGAATATCCGGCCCCTTAACCGGCACCAGATTAGCAATAAACAAAATGCACGGCGCCCCCCCCGTAGCGGCATTCTTTCGAATGCCGCCCTGCCGTTCCACTTGCACTGTCGGAATCCCAACGGATTCCGCTACGTCGAATCTTGCGTGGTAATCTCCCGCCCCCGTAGCGGCATTCTTTCGAATGCCGCCCTGCCGCCCCGTCTGCACCATCGGAATCCCAACGGATTCCGCTACAAGCGTTTCTTCGTTCCGTAATGATAAGCCAGTCTGACGTCCGATGTCCGATGTCTGATGTCTGATGTCTGATGTCTGATGTCCACCCCCCCCCTCCTCCTTACTCCGATACCGAAACAAGGACGTATCCGCCCCATTGGGAATAATGTGGATCTTTCCGGCTGGCACGCCCCTCTTGACCATATATTCAGCCACCGTATTCGCATTGCAAATGACGCCCTCAGCGTAGTCAACGGCTTCCAGAATAAGTCGACGGCGATACGGATTGTTGAGGTTGAAACGATCCGAGCCATGAACGCGGAGCCAGATGGGTACGCCCATGTCTTTTGCCAGTCGGGCGACCGCCACGGCGTCAGGGTAGAGCCAGGAAGCGAGGAAGGTGATGGGATGGTGAATGGTGAATGGTTCCGCCAAAGGCGGATCAGTCTGCGGCTGAGAATGGTGAATGGTTGCGGGTAAAGATTGCAAAACAACCCGCCGGAGTGACCTATAATAGAACCACCAACTTAAACTTCGGCCTATGACCGGAAGATAGAAAACCGGGAGATAGTGGGTGGGGAGTTTGTCGCGGCGCATAGCGCCCCTCCCACATTCCGACTCCTGACCCACGACTTCTGACTTCTGCGAAGTCCTTGGTCTATGGTCTATAGTCTGTGGTCTAATGTCTGCCCCCTCCCCCCCCGGCGCCGCCCACCTCCTGATCGCCGGCCATCGCCAGATGCGCCATTCGGGAACGAGGCAGATGTTAAGGAAATGGTTAATGGTTGATGGTTGATGACTTCCAAGCGCTCCCTCCTGACTTCTACCCCCTGTCTCCTGACTCCTGACTTCTGCCCCCTGACTCCTGTCTCCTGACTCCTGTCTCCTGCCCTCTACCCCCTGTTGTCTTCCGTCCGCAGTCTGTGGTCTGAAGTCTGTAGTCTGTTGTCTGTTGTCTCCCCCACTCTTCCCCGTCCCCGCACCCCATTCCGGATTCTGGATTCCTTGGCCGCCGTAGCCTTGGCAAAGGAGGCTGAATTCTGGATTCCCTCCTCTCTCCTCCCTACCCCCTCTCCCCCTCGGCGCTCCTTGCTCTTCGCTCTTCGCTATGTAGTCTGTGGTCTGATGTCTCTTTACCCCCCCCATTTCCCTAAACAACTGCGCATTGAACATCCCGCGCGTGGGCTGGTCGGGCCTAGGAAATAGATTTGAAATGGTGATGAGCATGGGGGTTGGGGTGGAAAGAAAGAACTTCACCACTGATCTTCACTGATTCGCACTAATCCAGAGAAGAGGGACTTTACCTCTGATTGAAGAAATGCTGGAAATCCAGACAAGATAATGTTGCGGGAGTTTTATGCGCCGCGAGTACACGTCGCAGAAAATTCCCGCAACGGGTTTTCCGGGGAAATTGAAGAAATGTCCAGACCATTCCCACTGTTCTTCGCGCCTCTTCATTACTCCCCATTCTTTACAGGAAACCGTTTCGCGAATTTTGACTGGTGTACCCGCCAGGCAAGATACGCGAAACATTCTCTTGCCCCCTCCACCCCCCCCTTAGCGTCCTTTGCTTGCCCGCCGGAGGCCTTGGCGAAGGAGGGTGACCTTAGTGGTAAATCCCCACATCCCCGCACCCCATTCTGGATTCTGGATTCGGAATTCTGGATTCCTTCCTCCCTCCCCTCGGCGCTCCCTGCTCCCCGCTACCCCCCCCATTTCCCCATTAGCGCGAATCAGTGACAATCAGTGGTGAAGTCTTCTCTACACAGTTTGCGGTCGAAATGTTCGACCTCAAATCCAGGCCTCTTTCGATGAAGTCGACATTTTCGACTTCATGACAGAAGTGCCGCCAACTTACAATTACTGGATCCTGCCCCGCCAATAATCCGGCTTTCTATGCAGATTCATAACGGCGGCAATGATCACGACGTGACCGGCAACGGTGTAAATCAACGCGTAAGGAAACTGCTTTACAAGGCAACGATGGAATGTGTTGTCTAACGGAGTCCAGCCATCGGGATATTCAAGAATGCGTTCAATCGCTTCATTGACCTGTTCCGAAAAAGTGAAGCCAAGCCCGGGTTGCTGGAGTTCGAAATAATCAATGCTGTCAAAGAATTCGTCCCGCGCCGCTTGGGCGAACTCGCATCTCATTTCTGGAATCTCGCCTTGATTTCCTTAAACACGACCTCGCCAGGGATTGTCTGTACCTTGCCGGACCGAATATCAGCGAGCCGTTTATGAGACTCCTTAAGCCACGCCTTTTCGATCTCGGGTGCGCTCGGAATAGTAATGACGTGTAACAACTTTTCAAGCAGGGATAACCTCTCATCGACCGGAAGTTCCAGAACCTCGTTATAAATCTTCTCTGCTAATGCAGTCATTTTCACCTCCTGAACAGGGCACTTATACGACTATAGTGGTAACTATTACTACCACTTACAAGTCTTATCGGTAGTAAGAGGCGCCACTTAAACCTTCACAGTGTCCAGGGTCACGTCTCGACATTCGACAATTCCTCTGTTGAAGATGAAGATCAGTCCAGGCCATTCCAACTGTACTCCGCGCCTCTTCATTACGGGAAACCGTTTGGCGAATTTTATGACTGGTGTACCCGCCAGGCGTAAAACTCGCCAAACATTTTTTGTCCGCCCCTTCGCGATCTTCGCGACTTTCTGTGAGATACTCCCCGATCTCCCGATTAGCGCGAATCAGTGACAATCAGTGGTGAAGGTCCCTTCCCCACCCCCTCATCCCCAATCCTGTCTATCCTGTATATCCATGTTAACTTCATTCCCCGCATCCCCAGCATCTGAAAAGTTTTACATCGATGGACAGGATAATGCAAGAGGACACCAAAACTTGATCAAGCAAGGCAGAGAGATCATGCACCTTCGCGAAATGTATGCCCGCCTGGCAAAGCCGCGCCTTCAAA
>CAZHRU010000013.1:0-43564 GCA_964535015.1 uncultured Verrucomicrobiota bacterium
TGCGGGATCGGCGCGACCACCGGCCGGCGCAACTGTCCGGCGGGGAACGCCAGCGCGCCGCGCTGGTCCGCGCCCTTATCCTGAAGCCGGCGTTGTTGCTGGCCGATGAACCCACCGGGTCCCTGGATCATGCAGGGGCCTCCTCACTGACGGACCTGCTGGTGGACCTCAATCGCGACGAGGGTGTCACGCTTATCGCCGTCACTCATTCCCGGGACTTTTCCGCCCGCATGTCGCGTTGCCTTAAACTTCAGGACGGTGTGTTGTTGGCGGCGCCGACGCGTGAATCATGAACGCCTTCACCTGGATCATTCGCAGTCTGGTGTTTCACCGGCGGACGCATCTGGCGGTGGCGGGTGGGGCCGCGCTGTCGGCGGCCGTCCTTGCCGGGGCGTTGCTGGCGGGGGATGCGCTTAACCGGAACCTGCGGCGACTTGCCCTGGAACGGGTGGGGCAATTCCGTTCGGCGGTTGAACTCCGAGGTCGTTTTGTCAACGCTTCCTTGGCCGACCGGTTGGGCAAGGAGACGGGTGCAGGTGTGGCGCCGGTATTGCGACTGTCGTCCACGGTTCTGGCGATCAGTGAAGCCGGCAAGGAAATGCGGGTTGACCGGGTGAACGCCTATGGGGTGGATGGGCGTTTTCTCTCGCTGGGTGGCGTTGGCATCGCGGAGAGCGGGCGGGCGGCGATTCCGGGTGGGGCGATCCGCCTTTCCCGGCGTGTCGCGGATGCCTTGGGGGCGGATGCAGCGGCGGCGATGACTTCGTTACGCTTTGAGCGACCGTCGGCTTTTCCGATGGAGATGCCGCTGGGAGACCGGCGCGGTGAGCGTGCCATCCGCCGGCCCGTGCAGGGGCGAGGCGTCCTGCCGGATGCGGCTCTGGGGCGGTTTTCGCTGGTGGCCAACCAGATTCCGCCGCTGAATACCTTTGTTGAACGGGAGTGGTTAGCCGAGGCGGCCGGGGTGCCGCAGCGGGCGAATCTATTGTTAAGTCCGGCTGAACCGGCGGCGCTCGAGTCTGCTTTGCGTGCCTGTCTGGACCCGTCGGACACTGGCATTGAGATCAGGCAACCGGCCCGGGGCGGAACTCAGGAAGGGACCGGCGGCGTCTGGGTTGTGCGGTCGGACCGCATCTATCTTGACGAGGCGTATGCGCGGGCCTTGTCCGGCGGAGCGGCCGGTACACCCGTACTGGCGTTGCACCACCTGGTGGATGCTTTTGTGGCGGGCACTGGGGAAGGCGGACGCGAGACCCCCTATGGTTTCATTACGGCGCTTTCGCCCACGGCTGATTTGCGTCTGGGGGTGGTGCCGTCAGGCATG
The DNA here is from genome assembly GCA_964535015.1 of uncultured Verrucomicrobiota bacterium. Taxonomy (GTDB): domain Bacteria; phylum Verrucomicrobiota; class Kiritimatiellia; order CAIKKV01; family CAITUY01; genus CAZDUS01. The sequence goes on from CAZHRU010000013.1 coordinate 1,325, forward strand.
GCTGATGATGCGGTTGTGATCAACGCATGGCTGGCGGAACGTCTGGGGTTGAAGGTGGGTGATTCGATGACTCTGCGCTGGCGCCGGTTTGAGGCGGGCGGCAAACTGGTGCCGGATGCCGCTGTGTTCCGGGTGGCGCATGTGATTGACATGGTGGCGGCTTCGGCGGAAGGAGCGCTTTTCCCTCACTTTCCCGGGTTGACGGACGCCGATCGTTGTGCCGACTGGGATGTTGGCATGCCCATGGAGCGGGCGAAACTCGATGATGCCGCCAATGCGGCGTACTGGAAGACTTACGGCCCGGCGCCGAAGGCGTATGTGACGCTGGCGGCGGGGCGGCGGATGTTAGGCACGCATTTTGGTTCGGCAATGACCGCCCGTTTTCCGCCGGAGACCGGGGCGGAGGCAATCCGGGCGGCGTTGCGTCATGCGGATCCCCGTGAATTGGGGCTTTCCGTCCGTCCGGTGCGGCAGGAGGCGTTGCAGGCGGCGGAGCAGGCGATGGACTTTCGTGAGTTGTTTGTCGGGATGGCCTGTGTGTTGATGGTGTCGGCATTGATCCTGACGGGTCTTCTGGCGTCGCTGGGTGTGGCCTATCGGCGTGAAGAGGTTGGGGTGTTAAGGGCGGCGGGGTTCGGGTCGCGTCGTATTGCCTGGTTATGGTTGGCGGAGGCGGTGGTGCCGTTGGCGGCGGGTGCTGTGGCGGGCGTGGCCCTGGGGGTGGGCGGGGCGCGGTTGCTGGTATGGGCATTGAACCGGTTCTGGAGTGGCGCGGTGGGGGCGGTTCAGATTCCGTTCACTGTGGATCTGCAGGGGTGTTGTGTGGCGGGGGCGTTGTCGCTGGGGTTGGCACTGTTGGCGGTGCGATGGGGAGTCCGCCGTGCGGTTCGGGTACAGATACGGGACCTGCTGGGGGGCGAGGTGGAAGTGGATTCCATGGATGTTGGCAGGGGGTGGCGGAATTGGAATCTCGGGGTGGGATTGGGGACCTTGGTGCTGGCGGTGGTTCTGTTGTCGGTTTCGGGCCAGGCGTCGAGTTCCGAAGCCTCGGAACTATTCTTTGGCGCGGGGTTGCTGTTCATGGTGGCCCTGTTGTGTATTGCGCGGTTGGTGGTTCATGGGTTTGCGCGGCCGGGGGGAGACCGGTTGGCGGCCGGTCCGGTGCGCGCGGGCATCCTCAATGTGGCCAGGCATCGGCAGCGGAGCCTGCTGGTAATGATCCTGCTGGCCACGGGGTGTTTCCTGACGGTTGGCATCCTGGCGATGAAACAGGATCCGGCTGCTGATATCACCCCGTCCTGGTCGGGCAGTGGCGGATATGGATTCATGGTTGAGACTTCGATCCCGATGCCGGGCGACAAGGGCGGTGAGGCGATCCGCCAGTCGTTGGGGGCAGACGCCGCCGTACTGGCGTTTCGCGTTCGGGAGGGAGATGAGGCCGGATGTCTGAATCTCAACCGGGCCACCCAACCGCGGGTGCTGGGGGTGTCGCCTGAATCCGCCGCGGTGGGGCATGCGTTCGAGAAACCGGCCGCCGGTCCGGGTGACGCATCGGTTTGGTCCTTGTTGAAGCGGTCGTTGGACGACGGGACCTTTCCGGCGTTGGCGGGCGATATTACCACCGTTCAGTATGGGTTGGCTGGCCGGGTTGGAGTTCGGGACGGCAGTGTGTATGAGTTTCCGGGTGAGGACGGGCGGGTCTGGCGGTTGCGTTTGGTAGGCGTGTTGCCGGTCCGAACCGGTGTATTGCAGGGGTCGTTGATTGTAGACGAGGCGGTCCTGACCCGCATGGCACCCTCTGCGCCGGGGTACGGGTTGTGGCTGGTACGCAGTGCGCTGCCGGAACCTGTGGTAACTGACCGGCTGAGGGGTGCGCTGGGGCGGAGCGGCGGCCTGGTGACTCCCGTTCGGTCGCGGTTGCGTCTGCTTGGGGCGGTCGAGGCGACGTATTTGGACATGTTTTTGGTCCTTGGCGGATTGGGGGTGGTGCTGGGGGCGGCGGGGGTGGGGTTGGTGGTCTTGCGCAATGCGGCCGTGCGCCGGGGCGAACTGGCGGTACTGCGTGCCGTAGGGGTGCCATCCCGGACGGTGCTGAAGTATCTGGTGGCGGAGTATGTGTATGTGCTTGTGGCGGGTCTTGTGGCTGGGGTGGTGCCGGCCTTGCTGGCGGTTCAACCGGCCATGCGAAACCTGGGGCAGGCGATGCCGGTTGGGGCGATGGCGTTGCTCATTGGCGCGATGTTTGCTTCCGGCTTGGTTGGGACACTGGCGGCGGTCATCGCCGCGTCGCGAATGCGTCTTTTGGAGGCCTTGCGGGGCGAGTAAGGGATTGGGATGGCGGATCGTGCAAGGCGGTTTTCAAGTCAGTTGCGGGACATCTCCGCACGGCGGGTCACGCGCATGACTTCCTCGATGGTCGTCTCGCCCCGGAGCATGCATTTCCAGGCGTCCTTGCGGAGTGTGGTGAATCCGTCGGCCTCGGCTTGATGGCAAATTTCGTTGGACGGGCGCTGTTTGACGATCATGGAGCGCAACGCGTCATTGAGCACCATGATTTCGAAGATGGCCAGCCGTCCGCGATAGCCGGTGAACCCGCACTCGGGGCAGCCGCGTCCTCTGCAGAACACGCCACCCTCCAGGGCGTTGGGCATGGTCAGCCGGATTTCCTCGAGGACGGTTTCGTCTGGGGTCATGGTCTCCTTGCAGGCGCGGCAGATGCGGCGCACAAGGCGTTGGGCAATTACGCCTTCCAGACAGGACGAGATCAGGTACGGCTCGACGCCCATGTCGGACAGGCGAGTAATGGCGCTGGGGGCGTCGTTGGTGTGAAGCGTGCTGAAGACCAGGTGTCCCGTAAGGGAGGCCCTGACGGCGATGTCGGCGGTTTCCGAATCGCGTATTTCGCCGATCAGGATGATGTCCGGATCATGTCGCAGGATTGAACGGAGGATGGTGGCGAAGGTGAGTCCGATTTTAGGATGGACCTGGATCTGGTTGATGCCCTCCATCTGGTACTCAATGGGGTCCTCGACGGTGATGATTTTCACGGCCTGGTTATTCAGGCGCGACAGGGTGGCATAGAGTGTTGTGGTTTTTCCGCTCCCGGTGGGGCCGGTGATGAGAATGACGCCGTGTGGCAGGGACGACAGGGCTTCGATCGCCGGGAGTTGATCCTTGCCGAGGCCGAGGTGCTGGAGGTCGATGAACATCGCCTTGCGGTTAAGGATACGCATGTTGACGGTCTCCCCGTAACGGGTGGGGAGGATGGACACGCGCAGGTCGAACTCCTCGCTTCCGGAGCGGACCTTGATGCGGCCGTCATGTGGTTTGCGGCGTTCGGCGATGTCGAGTTCGGCCATGATCTTGACACAGGAGGCCACGGCCTTCCTGAACTTCTGGATGCCTTTGGGGAGTGGAATATCCTGAAGGATTCCGTCAATGCGGTAACGGAGGCGCAGGTGGGTTTCGAAGGGTTCGAGGTGAATGTCGGTGGCGTTACGTCGGATGGCTTCGGAGATGATCTGGTTCACAAACCGGATCATGCCCACATCCGCCGCATCCATGCCGCGGGTGACGTCCGTCTCGCTGATTTCGGTGTCCTGCGAAAGGGCGGCCTCGCTGATGCTGTCGACGGTCTCCGCTCCCAGTCCATAGAAGTGCTGCAGGGTGTGGGACACGTCCAGTTCCGAACAAAGAACCCAGTGGATGGCCAGGTTGAGCGCCATGCGCAAGTTGTCGCTGACGGCGAGCGAGGGGACATGACTGATGCCGAGGGTGATGCTGCTGCCCTTAAGTTCCAAGGGGATGACGCGGTAATTGAGGGCCACCCTGGCGGGGAGTCGGCTGACTTCCTCCTGGGTGATGTGGAAATCCGCGACGGCCCGGTGGGGAATGTGGGTCAGGGCCGAAAGGGTGTCCAGGACTTCGGCTTCCGTCACGAAGTGATCTCGGACCAGTACGGTGTCAAGCCGGTCTCCGCTCAGGGAGCAACGGACGTTCAACTCATTGACCTGTTCCCGTGTCAGGCGACCGTTGTCGACCAGGGTTTGTCCCAGTTCGATCATCAGGTGGTCGGTAAACAAACGCTTCTCGGATGTGGCGGTGTGATCCTTAGTCGGCATTGGGTTTCTCCGGGAAGGACTGGGGAACTCCGCGCTTCAATGTGGCTGGTGATTGATCGGGCAGTCTGGCGCCCAGCGATTCGGGCTCGATGGTTGTGATGATAAGACTGAAGAGATTGGTTCCCTGGGCGTAAAACGCGGCGCGCTGACTTTTCGAATCGGTGATCAAGGCCATGGGGACACCGTCTCCGCGTATCATCAGGCCCTGGTAGGTCAATGTGACGCGTGCCGGGGCCGGTTTGACGGGTTTCGTGTGGGGTTCCTGTTTTGGAGGCGGGGTGGGTCCGTCAGGTTTATCCTGTTTTGCGGGCGAAGGGACAGACGCCTCAGCCGGAAAGAACAGACTGGCGACGCGATTAGTTCCGACGGCCTGTTGCGCCCGCAGGTAGGAGAGAATGCCGAGGGCAGGCATCGTTGATTCCTGGGGGGCGACGGTTACGGGGGGTGGGGCAACCCGGATAGGCGTGGTGAGTTTATACACCCACCATGCGGTGACGGCCACGAGGGCGGCCAGCAGGCAGAAGAACACCGCCCTTGCGTTCGCTTTTTTCAATCCTAGCCAGACGTTGTCCATACCGTTAGTGTCCCAATGGTTGACGGGGCCGGTCGTTCCTGGCCTTGAGCGGAGCCCCGGCAAGGTCTCCGGGATTCTTCAGGAAGACCAGCGCGCTCATCACGGCCTTGATATTCAACAGATCGTTTTGGGACTGCCCTGTCGGTTCGACGCGGAGGCCCCGCAGGACAAACACATGCCCGGATTCCATCACGGTGTCCAGCAGTTCATAAAGGTTATCCTGTGTGCCGTACAGATCCAGTTCGAGCGGGTATTCGCGAAAGTACTCAATCTGGTTTGCGCCGATCCGGTGTGCGATTGGCGGGAGCGGGCGGAGCCCGCGAACCGTCTTGATCTTGAGGTCCAGGGCGAGATCCACCAGTTTTTCGACAACCTTCAATTGAAGCATGCGCTGGAAGGCGTCCTCGTTACTGACGATGGACTCATCCACCCCCAGATCCGTCGGAAGGCTGATGCCCAGGGTGCGGGACTTGTGGAGCAGGCGCTGGCGGACGGTGAAGAGGGTCACTTTGAAATCGATGTGAGCCACGCTTGATGTGGATGCGTCATCGCGCGGCGTCAGGGCGCCCAGGTGGTCCACGGTGCTCTGCCATTCCTTTTTGAGGGTGTTGCAGCGGTTGATCTCCGTATCCAGTTTACGTTGAAGCGCATCTTCGCCCAGCAGGTAGTTCTTCTGCGCCAATTCAGAAGCCATGGCGTCGATATCCTGCTCCAGTCCCTTCCGTTGCCGGTTCATCGGCAACAGGAGGAAGTACGAGAGGACGAACAGGAGGGCGCCCACGGCCAGGATGATGGCGATCACCTGTTGCCGTTCGGAGAATTGACCTTGGAGGCCAAACTTCATGGGGCCTCCACTTTCACATCGATGACGAACCGTTTGAGGCGGCGATTCGATCCCGGGGTGTCCCCTGTTTCCAGTTGGGCCAATTTGTCATCGCTCAAGAGGTCGGCGGTTGCGATCAACTCCGCCGCGTCCAGGCGGTCGATTAACGACTGCACGGTGGAGAAGTTGAGTTTTGGTGTGCGTCCCTCGATGATGACATGTTCCAGGCGGGAGGACTTGTTGGTGAGAGTTTCGGACACCGTGGTGACGGGGCGGCGGCGACGGTCGGCGAATCCGTTTTCCACAGGGGTGAACAGTGCCGCGGAAGGACTCTTGGCCTGATAGGATTCGCCATCGCAGACGAGGGTGATCCAATCACCGGGATGCTTTGCCGCCGCCACAATGGACAAAACCTCCCGGATGACAGGGCCGATGTGGAGCAGGTTGTCGACAGGGGTTGCCATCTGCCTTACCAGGTTGGCCCGGGTCTGGGTGGCCTCAATCCTCGAGACCAGTTCCCGTCTCCGTTCCAGGCTGGTTCGCTGGGCGTTCAAGAGTTTCTCCATGCGTTTGAAATCGCAATACCCGCCGGCAAGGCTGATCACGAGGATGAGGGCGGCGGCCACACTGGCGGCAAGCCAGTAGGGTTTTTCACGGCGGAACATCTGCTCCTCGCGGACGGACTTCGGGAGGAAGCTGATGGAACACTTGCGGGGTAGCGCGCCCGAGCAGGCCAGACCGGCGGCAATCGTCCAGATCGCAGGGGGCTGGCACTTGCCATTGGTGGGCAGTTGGATGTCCGTGATGACATTCATGCCCGTCTTGGCGGCCACGTAATCCGGGAAGCCGGCCAGCAATGATCCGCCGCCGGAGAGCACCAGGCGTTTCGGCTGGTCGGCGGGCTTGGGGAACATGCTGCGGTAGACCATCAGGCAGGAATGGAACTCCGAGATCCATAAATCGGCGACGCGCTGCATGGATGAGTTGACCGTCGGGTCGGTGTCGTTCAGCGTACATGCCCCGGTCACTTTCATGTTTTCGGCTTGGGGAATCTGCACGTGCTTGACCTTGGCTACGGCCTCGGTGAAGGGGTGCCCTCCGACGGCGAAAGCCCGCGCGAACATCAATCCATCCGGGCCGCCGACGGCGATTTCGGTGGTGGAACTGCCGACATGCGCGAACAGGGTCAATTCCGAGGCGTGGGCTGGGGCGAGGGCGTTATACAGGGCGATGGGAGCGGGGAGAATGTCCAGGATTTCCAGGCGGAGATCCCGGACCCAGGCCAGGGAGTCCTCGATTAGGGCCGGGCGGGCCATGGCCATCAGCACCCGTTTTCCGTCCCGGCTGTTGCCGAACTGGGCCACGCTGAAGGACATGGTTTCTGAGGAGATGTCGCGCAATTTCAGGACTTCCATGGCGGCCGCCTGTTCCATGGTGCGTGGATCGCCGGGCACCATGAAGAGGGGCTGGAACATTGACTGCTGGCCGGGAAGACTGATCACACAGCGGGTGTCGGTGAGGTCATGTTCACTGATCCACCGGGCGAGGATATCCTTGCGATCAAGATTACCGGCCGGCAATCGCAATGTTTCCACCCGCAGGACCTCGGCGTGATTGCCTTTGATGGCAACCGACACGGCCTTGGCGGCATGGTGTCCGATGTCGAGTCCGAGTATCTGGTTCTTCCTGGCCACAGGCGTTTCCTTAGGTTCCGCCGTTTGCCATCAGTGGTATGTTTGTAGGGGCGGGTGCCAACGGGACCAGATTCTCGCCGCGCTCCGAGATGATGGTTGCGGTCACGAAGATCAGCAGGTTCTTCTGGTCGGTATCGGTGAGGTCATTCTGGAAGAGCAGTCCGATCAACGGGATGGATGCGAGGAAGGGAACCTTTTCCTTGCGTTTGCCATCGGAGGCGGTGATCAATCCGCCCATGACCACGGTCTCGCCGCTCTGTACGATGACTTCGGTGTCTATCTTGCTGCGGCGGAAGATCGGCAGTTTCACTGTCGAGGTGCCGTTGGTGACCGAGGAGGAGTTCTGGTTGTTGCCATTGTTGTTTCCGGTTCCCACCTCGTAGGTTTCATACCGGACAAATTCGCTGATTTCGGGGACGAGTTGGAGGGTGATGCTGCTCATGTCGGCGCCGACGCTGGGGCGGACGTTGAGTTGGATGCCGAGTTCCTCCAGTTTTGGGGCCCCGACCGGGACCAGTTGAGAGGTGTAGACGGTGTTACCGGAAGTGCCTGTGACCTGGCTGGGAATGGACTGGATGTCGTATTCATCATAGTACCGGAAGTCATCCCCAACCCGGATGCTGGCGGACCGGTTGTTCACCGTGGCGACCTTGGGGACGGAAAGTGTCTGGGCCTTGCCGGTTTTCTCGAGTGCGTGGATGACGGCCTTGAACATTGGATCGGTCAGAAGTCCTTCGTAACTCAGGTTCAACCCCTGGGCGGCACCGGCGGGAGCAGTGAATCCGGAGGTGGCTCCCATGTTGACCTGGGTCTTGTTCTTGCCGCCTTCCTTGGTGATGGCCAAGGGACTGTTGAGTATCCAGTCGATGCCCAGTTCGCGCAGGTCGGTGACTCCGGTGCTGATGAATCGTGCTTCGATCAGCACCTGTGGCGGGCAGACATCCATGGCCTCAATGATGTCCTCGGCCTTGGCCAGATTATCGACTGTGTTCTTCACGATCAGCGCATGAGAGGTCTTGTCGAAAAGCAGGTCCGCCCCGTCCGGTTGGGTGACGAACCGCTTGATGGCTTGCACGAGGGGCGGGAGAACCTCCGTGGGTGCGCTGGCCGGAGCGGTCGTGCCGGATTTCGCGTCGGCGCCGACAACGAGGATGCCGTCGATGCCCTTGCGCAGGCGGTACATGCGGGTTTCCATGGGGACTCCCGGCAGGGTCTTGTCGTGTTGTGTGGCCCAAATGATGTTGTCGCCGACAAAGAAGGCGACGCCGAAGTTGCGCGCGGAGTAATCCAGGATTTCCGCAAGTGGAACCTGATCGGCGTGGATGGTCATTGTCTTGTTCGTGGCCAGATCGTTGTCGGTGACGATATTGATCTTCTCGGAAGCGCCGATGGTGAGGATGAAGTTGGCCAGGTTCACGTTGTCGAGGTGGACGGTAACTTTCTTGTCGAGGGCCTTTTGCATGGGGTTATCCGGTGTGCGGAGCGGGGTGGACTGGCCGTGGACGGTGCGGCGGAGGCCGTAGGTGTCGGGGACATCCTTGTGTCGGGCGGCGTCGGTGGCCATACGCTTGACGGTGGTACTGGCGCGGACGGCGGCACGGGCGGCGCGTTGTTCCTCCAGGGCGGCCATGATCCGTTGCTGCAGTGACTCCAGTCCGGCCAGATCGGGGTCTTTCTGGTCAAGATCGACGCACTCCAGCATGGCGCCGGTGAGGTCGCCTTTCTGGAACAAGCCCTCGGCCTTTGCTAATTGCGGCGCGGCGGCATCCAGGGCGGTAGCGGCCCCCGGTTCAAGCGTTGAAACGCAGCCCGAGAGACTGGCCACTGCAAAAATGATACTCAGGATTTGCGGTATTTTATGGATCATTGTGATCTGCTCCCTTTACTTAATTGGTGTACGTTCCCAGGTCAGTGGACCCTCGTAGACATTGCCGGCGTAGGATACATTCAGGGTCAACCCCTCCCGCGGGAGAGGATCGCCGGTTATTGGGTCCACCGCTTCGACGGCGCGTTCCTGCCAGTGATGGAAGCAACGGACGACAGGAAACAACGATTCGCCATAGGCGGTGTAGTTGTTCCCGCTATCCCCGTTGGACAACTGGCGTTTCTTGGCTTCCTGCCAAGAGATCTCGCCGTTAGCGTCCAGATCGGGAGGCGGTGGTGATAACGACGAGGGGTCACTCGTGTACCAACTGCATTTGGCGGCGTTGAACTCGTAGAGGTAACTGCAGGCCTGAATGGAGTCGTTTCGTCCGCAGTAGTTCGGGCCATTGATGCCGTTGTCGTTGGTTTCGGGGTAGGGGGTGCCGGGGACGCCGCTGGGCCTGCTGGCGAAGGCTCCCTGGCCGGGCGCCAGGACCCCGTTTATCTTCGTTCGATCGGACTTGCAGAGGAATGAATCGGGGTTGCCGACGTAGGTTGGGTAGAGGTTAGACAGCCATTTCGGCATGTCCTTGAAATCGTCCTTGTACATGATCAGACCGATACTGAGTTGGTGGAGGTTGTTCTTGCAGGCGGTCTGGCGAGCCCGTTCGCGTGAGGATTGCAGGGCCGGAAGCAGCAATCCGGCCAGCATGCCGATAACGGCAATCACCACAAGCAATTCGGTGAGCGTGAATCCCCGTGCTCTATGCCAAGTTGCGGTCATGTTGTATCGGTTCAGGAGTGTCTTAGAGACTGTTATAGAAGTGGTAAAAACTACTCCACAACAGGGGTGTATACAAACAAATAATCGGGAGCAAAGACAATAACTTGTACACTTTCTTGCCGTAGGAAGGTAACTTGCTTGCTTGAATGAGGTTGAGAAGGGACGTGAGGATGTTATTGCCGAGGATTCTCAGTGGCTTGCTGGTGTTCTTGCTGGCGGGATCTGTACAGGCGCTCCCGGCGATGGAGTGGCGTTACCCGGCTTTTCCCCTGCGCACGATTTTCCAGGCACCGTCTGAGGGATCAGGGGGTGTCATGCTCAGGGTGGGGCGCACGGGCGCCATGCCGGTGACTCGGAATGGATTTATCGCCTGCGGTTCCGACGGGGCCCCATTACCCTTGCGGGTGGTTTGCGTGGAGGGATCCGAAGTTGTTCTCATAGTAGAGCCGCCCCGTTCCGTGTCGGGTGCCTGTGCAGTGTATTACGGGGTTAGTGCTCCCGGGGAGACGGTGCCGGAAGCGGCGGTGGATCAGAGTCCCCTGGCCACGGGGTTCGTGCCATTGCAAGGGCGTGCCATTCCTACATCATGGGAGCGCATGAAGTACATGCTTAAGTCATTGCAGAGCAAGGATCAGACCCCGTATCGGATGGCGGGTTTTGATGAGGTAGCCCGGATGTTGGAGAGGGGTGAGGTCGATAAAGGTTCCGACGCGGCAGACAAAAGGCAAGGCAAGAAGCACCGCCAACCGGCGCAGGTGCGGGTGGCTGTGGTGCGTTCGTTTCTGCTCTGTCCCCGGACGGGGGCCTATCGTTTTGCCGTGGACTGTCTGGATGCCGGTTTTGTGGTGGTGGATGGCGATCTGGTTGCCGCCTGGCCCGGCGAGCATGCAGGGGGATCCTGGCACCTTGGGGCCCCGGTTGCCCTCAAGGCGGGAGTTCGCAGGGTGGAAGTTTACAATGTGTTTAAGGGGAGTGCTCCGAAACTTCGCGTGGGATGGTTGCCGCCGGGGGTCAAGGAGGTTGTGCCGTTGGCCGCGCCGGATCTGATCGCCGCTGGTGAGGCGACAGAGACCAGGGAGGAACGTATGAACCGGACGCTCCAGCCCGGTTTTGTGGTGACTCCGCAACGGGGTTACTCCTTCCGTGGTATATCGGCCGTGTTCATGGCGGTGCATTTTCAGAACACCACGGAAAACTGGATCACCGCCGCGATGAGTCCGCTCTGGCGGTTTGGCGATGGGACGCGAGGCGAAGAGCAGAATCCCACCCATGTATACAATGCCGCCGGGGTTTTCAAGGCCTCGCTGGAGGTTCGGGACGCCCTGGGGTTTGTCGCCGGTTGCAGCAAAACCGTGGACTGTCGACAGATTACACCCGAGGAATACGCGGTGTCGTTCGACATGACCGGTTTACCTGCCGTGTGCTATGCACGGGACAAGGTGGCACCCTTGCTGCGCCTGAGGGGGGATGGTCCGAACGCCGTGACCTTTGACGTGAGTTGGGATATCCGGTTTAGGTCAGGTGTTTCAAGACAGGATCATCGTGAGGTCGCATCGCAGGACCGGCCGCAATTCATTTCCTTGGACGCGGTTGGCGCCGGCGAACTGGAGTCGTTGAGTTGGCAGGTTAGTCACCGTCAGGTTAGACTGGGCGGCGAAGTGATCAGGTTTGTGCGCCCGCCTTTCGCCGCCTTGCCTGCCCGCGTTGAGGGTGACAGGTTCTATGACGCCGGGGGCACCCGGTTGGTACTGATTCCCGACGAGGGGGTGTCGGCGGTCCAGCGCACGCCGCCGGGTCCGGCGCGCCGTTTTGGCAGACTGGTTTGCGTGGACGACTCACTGGTTGTCGGGGGGGGTGTGGAGGCCGGTTGTGAACCGTTCGACCGTATTCTGGCGCGTTTGCTGAAGGGGCGAATGGAGGATGTGAGGTATGTGGCGCTTCCCGGATGGGATCAGTTTCCGGGGTCGTATGGTCCGTTGTGCAAGCAGGTCGATGTACCCGCTTGCTTGCGCCGGGAACGGGCCGATGTCGCCATTCTCAGCATCGGGGTACGGGATATGCTGGCAATGGAGAATGTCGATACGTTCGAACGGCAGGTGTCGGCGTTGTCGGATGTGGTGACCCAATCGATGAACATTCCGGCCGTCTGGGTGACTCCGCCGCCCTATCCCTCCGATTTGGAACGTAGCCGGGCGTTTGCCGCGGTGATCCGGCGTGTCGCCAAGGCCCGGGGGATTCCCGTGGCGGATTTGTTCACCACCTTTCGTTGTGCCGCCGATGGTCGGCATGTCTTTTTTGAGCAGAATCCTCTCGTACTGTCGGAACAGGGACATCGGCTTGCAAGTCAGCAGATTGTCCGGGCGTTGGTGGGGAAGTGAGCGACGGGGTGTCTGAGAGTAGGTTTCAGATGAACAATGATACCGTTGGAACTGTCGGCGATCCTCTGGCGCTCAGCCGTCTGCGGCCTGAGTGGAGTGCCCGGGTTCCGATCACCCGTATCCAGCGGATGGTCCTCGTGGCGGTGTGTTGGATGTTACTGCTCCTCTCGGTCTGGCATCCCTGGATGACGGCCAGGGCATTCGTCCTGGCGGCCACGGTTTTCTACGCGGGTCACGCTCTTTACAAACTGGTGCTGATCCGCTTCTCCATTTCCATGAATTCCGAACTGGCCATTGGGGCGGACGAACTGACGGCACTGCGAGACGAGGATCTTCCCTCCTATTCGATCATGGTGCCGATGTATCATGAGGGTGATTCGGTGAAGGCGCTTGTCGAGGCGTTGAGTCAACTGGACTATCCCGCCGACAAACTCGACGTTCAACTGTTACTCGAGGCTGACGACCATGAGACCCGATCAGCGGTGGATGCCGTCGACCTGCCGCCGGGATTTCGGGTTACGGTGGTGCCCGTGTCACAACCGCGGACCAAACCGAAGGCCTGTAATGTGGGACTTGATTCCGCGCGCGGCGAGTACCTGGTTGTTTATGATGCGGAGGACCGTCCGGAGCGGGATCAACTCAGGAAGGCTGTCATTGGCTTTTCACGGGCCGGGGCGAAAACCATCTGTCTGCAGTCGCGGCTTAATTTCTACAACTCCCGGCAGAACCTGACGACGCGTCTTTTCACGGCGGAATATTCGGCCTGGTTCGACTTGTCGTTGCCGGGGCTTTCGGCGGTGGGAGCCGTGATTCCCCTGGGCGGCACCTCCAACCATTTTGTGACCGCGGCGTTACGGGAACTTCTGGGGTGGGACGCGTTCAATGTGACGGAGGACTGTGATCTTGGCATCCGGATTCAGAGGGCGGGATACGGAACCCGTATGCTGGGGACGACGACCTGGGAGGAGGCGTGCAGTCAGTTGCGTTACTGGATTCCGCAGCGAACGCGTTGGATCAAGGGGTACATCCAGACCTATCTGGTTCATATGCGGAATCCCCTCCTGTTGCTGCGGGAACTGGGGGTGGGGAAGTTCCTGCATTTCCAGATCGTGGTGGGATGCAGCACGCTGGCAACGTTACTCAACCCGTTGTTCTGGTTCCTGGCCATCCTGTGGTTTCTCTTTCGGGCCGAGTCCCTGACCAGTCTCTTTTCCGGCCCGGTCTTTGCAGTGGGGGTGACCTGTCTTTTTGTGGGCAATTTTGCGTTTGTGTACCTGGGGATGATCGGTTGTTACCGGAGGCGATACTGGGACCTGGTCGGTCATGCGTTGTTCGCCCCGTTCTATTGGTTGTTGATGAGTTACAGCGGGTGGCGCGCCTTTTTTCAATTCTTTGCCGATCCGCACAAATGGGAAAAAACCCGGCATGGTCTGTGTGGGCAGTCTGATGAAACCAAAACATAATCCTCTAGTCTGGCGGTGGGGTCTCTGGGTGGTGCTGGCGGTGGTGATCCTGGCCTCCGGACTCTATGCGGGTCGGGAAGTGGGGACCGAGGGGCTGGTCCGGGAGAACATAGCCCGGGAACTTCTGGCGGGGACCACGGCGGGCCGACAGGGGTTGGTCAGTTCCGTGTGGTGGGGCCCCTTTTCGACGCTGGCGATCCTGCCGGTGGCGTTCCTGTTGCCGGAGGCGTTATGCCTTCCGGCCAGCCTGCTGGTTAGCGCGCTGTTTGGTGCGGCGACCCTGGTGCTGATCGAGCAGGCATTACGGATGTGGGGCGCGGGACGGTGGCGATGGTTGCTGGCGCTGGGGGTGGCGCTGAATCCATCCTTCCTGGATCATTGCTGGGCTGGGTCGTCGTTGCCGATGGTGACGTGTCTGCTGGTCCTGTCACTTTACAGTGTGACGGCATGGGTACAGGGACGACGATTGCTGGACCTGATTTGGTTTGCCTTTGGAAGTGCCCTGCTCCTGGGGACCGGCTACGAAATGAGCGGGTGGGTGGCGGCCTCGGTGGGTGTGGTGGCCATCGAGGAGTGGCGGCGCCAGGTGTCGGGGGCGGAGAAAAGGGCGGTATTGATGGTGGCGTTGTTGCCGTTGACCTATACGGCCGTCTTGTGGGTGTTGATGTGCTGGCTGATCATGGGGGATCCCCTCTATGCGGTGAGATCGCTGATGGTGGAGGGACCGGGACCGGGCGGGACGGTAATGCTTTCAGATCGTCTCTGGTGGGGTTACGCGGGTCTGGCGGCCTTGGTGGTGGGGCTGTTGGTTCTGGCCTTGCGCAGGCATGACCGCGGGGGTGTCTGTCTGGCGGTACTTGCGCTGGCCTTGCCGGGGGCGGCGGGACTGATGGCATGGCGCGAGCGGCTTTGGGACGCGGCACCGCTTCTGGTGGCGTTGTTGCCGTGCGCTGTTCTTTCGATGGGGCACTGGATGGCAGGCCAGGAGCGGAGCGATGACGTCATTCGTGCGGGGGTGCCAGCCTATTCCGGGCGCCGGGTGTTTGGTGTCTGGTGGTTGGCGCTTGTGCCGCTGGTTCTGGCCGACGTTGTGCCGTTCGTGTTTCCGAGTGGGGCGACCGAGGCGCGGACGGTGTTCGCGGCGACGCCAGCCTATGGGGGGGCGATGCGCACCGCCACCCCGTGGTTGCCGGAACTGGACCGGCACGTACGGCGCCGGGCGCGGTTTGCGAAGGTGTTTGTCTGCGGGTTTGAAAGTTTTGCCGTGTTACAGGGGCGTACCAGTCCGATCTTTGAGCATTCCCTGGACTTCAACTTCGACAAGGCCAGGCGTGACTATTACGGTCAGGTGCTTTACCTTCTCGTCCACCGGCCGGAACAGCGCAATGCCATGGACAGTCTTCATCGTAAATATCCGGAAATTTATGTGCAGGGCGGGGAGGATTTGTTGTATGAGAGTGACTGGGGTGATTGGCGGCTGTTCGAACTGATTCAGGTGGCCTCGCCGAGATAGGAGCGTATGAAGGTGTCACGGGAAACCGTATGGATTTTGGGCAGTGCTGTCTTGATGGCGGGGGCCGTTTTGTTCGGCTCCTGGAATTGGCGGATTTATAGTGAGGCGGACACGCGTTTAGTGCGGGCCGGAATGGTTGAGGCCGGCAACCGGTCCTTGCGCGCGACGGGCGAGCAGTCCGCCCTGCAAATTCGGAGATTGACGGAGTCGCTGCAGTCCGCGTCGAACCGGATGGCGGAGGTGGAACGGATGCTTGAGGCCGAGAAGAGAACCCACGACCCGCTCCGGCGTCAAATCGAAAAGTTGCTGGCCGAGCAAATCGTTCTCATGGACAGCCTGAAAGTGAGGGCGGCGGCCACCAATACCGTGGCGGCGTCTACCGTTTCCATGCCTTAAACGCGATGTCCCGTGTAAACAGGGGGACGGTGAAGGAAAGTGTACCCGCCGTGACCTCGACATCCTGGTGTTTCGAGAGTGTTCCCCGGGAGGTCTCCCAGAATTCAACACGGTAGAGGCCATTGTTCATGCCGCTCAACCGTGTGACCAGGTTGCTGATGGCGGGGTGGGTTTCGGAAGGGGGTGTGGCGAAGGCGGGTGCGTCGTAGATCCAGCCCAGGGCGCGGGATGGACTTTTCAGGGCGATGGCAATGATGCGAAGTTCCGGCGTTCCGGGCAGGGATAATTCCGGAGTGTGGGGTAGCAGGGTTGGATCCCGCCGGTCAACGCCTTTCATGAAGCGACTGATGGCCAGAAACTCCGGATAGTAGTTTTCCTCTTCGATCAGACCCCACCACCAGAAGAGCGGGGTACCGGCGAGCGGGATGCAGGTGGATGCCCACAGGGCGGCGTGAAGACTGTTTTCGAGGTGTGCCAGACTCTGAGCGGTGGAGGCGCCGCCAAACTCGGTGACCAACACCGGTTTGCCGGCGGGATTGTTGAACTGGGCGGTGGCTGATAGGAGGTCGATAATCTTAGTCGCGCGGTCATCCCTGTGGTAGGCGTCCACCGCGGAGTGTGTGATTCCGGGGAGGGCGGTGATCTCCATGTTCTGGGAGGAATAGTCGCTGCAATAATGGGTGGTGATCAGGTGGTCGTTGGGGTCGAGTTCGCGGATGGCGGCGGTGGCGAAGCGATGCCAGTCCACGCAGGCCTCCGTGCGATAGAACCCCCTGTTGGTTCCGGCGATATTCAATTCGCTCCACAGTTCCCAGGCGAACACACGGGTACTGTAACCCCAACGGGCGATGATGTAGCGCATCAACTGCAGGAAGTCTTTCCGGGCACGCGGATCTGTGAAGAACGCATCCGGATTGTCCAGGTAGCCGCCGAGTGTCTTGTTGAAGGGATTGTTCACCCACTCGTTGTCGACGATGGTGCTGAACTTGCCGTGATTGTGAATGACCAGATTCAAGTAGATGCCGGTGCGGTCGGCTTCGTCGATGACCCGGTCCAATTCCCAAGCATTCATGAGGTTATACTGACCGATCCCGTGGTAACCGCGCCATTGGGGAGACCATTCGATGCCGAGGGACCAGGTGGCCATCCAGACCTCGGCAAGGTTCTCTCCGTGCGCACGCATGGCGGGGAAGTGGCGGGCGTAGGCGGTGGTGCCCTCGATCCAGCGTTTGGACCACGGGAACTGGGTGTTCAGGCGGGTGTCGGATGGCGACCGGATGTTGTGGCCGATCGGGAAATAGGAGTCGCCATTGTCGAACTCGAAATAACGGGGGTCGGTTGGGGAAACGCGGACAAAACCGGGTGTCGCGGGAGGGGTGGCGTTAAAAACGCCCGGGCCCCAGAGGCCGGTGCCGTGAGCATCGGAGGCTTTCAGGGTGTAGTGGTAAGTGCCAGGTTGGGTTGGCGCGTAACGGATTTTCCAGAGGGGAGGGCCTTGGGGCACGATTTCCTCACCGGTGGCCGCCACGGTCCGATAGTAGTCGCGAGTGTGAAATCCGTCGATCGTCACGGTCTTGCCGTCGGGAGTCTGGATGGTCGCGGTGACGGAAATCTCGGTCGGGTCGAACGGGTTGGCGTAGCGATCGGGAAGGGAGAAGGTGGCTTCGAATTTTTCATAGCAGGCCACCTGGAGCGCGGCGGGGCGCACATTACGGATGGCGGGGGGGATGGAGTCGGTCGGCAGTTGGGTGGCGGAGGCGTTTTCGAGTGTGCCGGTGATTGTGCCGGCGCCATTCAAAAAGACGCGGATGCCGAACTCGCGGGGTTCCATCAAGGCGCGGGCATTCCAGGTGGCATGATGACCGCGCGGCTCCCAGTTGGCGGCGGAAGGGGACAGATCGACGCGATAGCGAGTCGTGATGCCGGGAGCAGGGTGCCCCGGAAGCAATTGCTGGTACCAGAGATAATCCCAGTCCTTCATGAAGACCAGGACCTGCGCATTTGTCGGGGCGGAGTCAGGCAAGGTAAGGGTCCACTCCACTGTTTCAAAGCCGAACCAGGTCCGGGATGGTGCGGTTAGGGCGAAGTCACGGGAACCGGGTCCGGTGAATGAGAACGGAACCTGACAGGGCCCGGCAGGGATGAGATTTGTGGAGATGGCGGGAGCCGGTTGACCTGAACAACCAAGGAGGATGGGTTCCCTGGAAGGGAACGTGTTTCCGGAACCCGTCACTTCGAGGGAAAGACCAGCGAGAACAGTGATGCCGATACGTAGTATTTTCACAGGATTTTGCGCCCTTGTGACGGCGGAAACCGACACAAAGGGCGGGGCGAATGTTGAACCCCGACGTTCAAGCGATATCAGGGGCGTACGATACACGAGCGTAACTTTGGGGTCAAGGAGGCGGGAAGGGTTACTTTCATTCGCCTCCCGCAGAAATCCTGATCGTAATCGCCTGCCCCTGAGAGGGGGATCCGATTAAGATTATGATTAAGATTACGAGGGGAATGTCAGAAATCACAAAGAAGCATTCTGCAACCGACACCCTGCCAATGCATTACACATATAGGGCATTTCTTAACATCAAGGTTGACGCCTGAAGTCTGCCGGCGCAATTTTCAGCAAGTGGGTCCGACAACCGTCCGAAGTGAGGCTTTCAGACGGAACCACTATTGACATGACCCGAGTGAAACTTGGGGTTCTTCCCGTGAAAAGGAACTGGTCGCTCAATATGACCGGGTGATTGTGATCACATGTAGTTGCGCGGAACCGGTCAAACAGAAGTATGAACCGATCTTCGACACAGCAATGAGATCACTGAGACCGGAAAAATGAAGCCAACCAGCCCTCCGAGCGCGACGGCGCTTCCGCGCCGCGGCTCAAGGGCAACGTTGTCGGCAGAAGAATGATGGAACCGGATACATTCGGGAGGGGTTTCGAAACGAGACGTTATCGGGAATGGAGCGAGACGAGATTATCGCGGACGACTGGAGTCAATGCGCAGCATGGAAACCGATCCGCCTCCATCGGGACTTGGGCTGGGTTACTTGATCAAGCGGCGGCGCATGGCGATGAGGGCGATGGGGAGCACCAGGGCGGCGAAGAGGATCAGGTAGGCGACGGAGGCCAGGGCCTGCAGGGCGGAGAGAGAACCCAGGGCGAGGCCGCGGGTCAAGGCAACCAGGTGCGTCAGGGGCAGGCACCAGGCGACGTTCTGACCCCACCCCGGCAAATTATCCAGCGGGAAGAATGTGCCGCTGAACAGGTACATCGGGGTAATGATGAGAAAGATGGGCAGATTGAACATGTCGATGTGTTTGACGATGCCGGTGAAGATCATGGCCGTGGCGCCGAACCCCAGGCCGCCGAGGAAGGCAACGGGCAGGATGCCGAGGCCGGAGGGGTAGTGGATCAGGCCGAAGCAACTCAGGGCCACCATCATGACCCCGGCGGCCATGAAGGATTTTGTGGCGCCCCAGACGATTTCGCCGGCGACGACCTCCTCGATGGAGAGGGGGGTGGCCATGATGGCGTCGTAGGTCTTCTGGTAGTACATGCGGACGAAGGACGAGAAGGCGTTCTCGAAGAAGGCGGTGTACATGATATTGGTGGCAATGATAGCGGGGGCCATGAAATCAAGGTAAGGCATGACCTGACCCTGATAGGAGACCTCGGGAATCAGGAGGCGGAAGCCGATGCCGAACGAGGCCACGTAGAGAAGGGGTTCAAGGAGGGGTGTCAGGAATCCGATCTGCCATGAGCGTTTGTTGACCAACCAGTCGCGACGCCACACGCGCAGGAGGCGCCAGGTCAGGGTTGGAGATTGGGGATTCATGTCCGGGTCTTTCAAGGTGTCCTATCTCCGTGCCAACTTGCTGGATTTGCCGCTGATTTGCCAGTGAAAACTTGAGAGGGAAAACGTGAAGAAAAGCGGGGTGATGGGCAGGTCCACTGCGGACGTTCAACGTTTGCCTCCAGCGGGGCGAGCCCGGTGGGCGGCTGATGCTGATTGGTGAAGGGGTAAAAAACCGATTGACGGGATCGGGGGGATGGCGATACATTTTCTGCCTTTTGACTGCGTCCTATGCCCCCTTCGTCTATCGGCTAGGACACCAGGTTCTCATCCTGGTAAGAGGGGTTCGACTCCCCTAGGGGGTGCCATTTTTGGGGAAAGAAATCATAGACAAAAAGAGGAGTGAAGAGAATGGCCTACGTAATATCAGACAAGTGTACCAAGTGTGGCAGTTGTGCGCCGGTGTGTCCGCAGGAAGCCATTGCCGAGGGCGACAAGTTTTTCGTGATTGATGCCGACAAGTGCGTGGATTGCGGGTTGTGCGTTGGCGAGTGCCCGGTGGAAGCCATCTCGCCCCAGTGATGGATGGCCAGTATCGATTCCTGTTCGGCCCAGTCCGCTCACGGCGGCTGGGCCGTTCGCTTGGAGTCGACTTGGTTCCGTTTAAAGTCTGTACCTACGATTGTCCCTATTGTCAGGTCGGTGCCACCGTTACCAAGACCCTGGAGCGTGGGGAGTACGTTCCGACGGACGGGGTCATCGCCGAGATCGACCATTGGTTGGCGCATGACGGCCAGGCGGACTGCGTGACGTTGTCGGGGGCCGGCGAGCCGACGCTTCATTCCCGGTTTGGCGAGATTCTCAAGCACATCGGGTCCCGGTGTTCGATCCGGCGGGTGCTTCTGAGCAACGGGTCACTTTTTCATCTCAAGGACGTTCGTGATGGGGCTGTTCATGCCGACGTGGTCAAAGCCACGTTAGGGGCTTGGGATGAGGCGTCGTTTGAAGCCGTGCATCATCCCTGTGCCGGGTTGGGGTTCGCGGAATTCCTTGGCGGATTGAAGGCGATGCGGGCGGCATTTTCCGGTGAGTACTGGTTGGAAGTATTCCTGATGGCGGGGGTGAATGACAGTGATGAGGCCGTGGTGCGGCTGGTGCGGCTGGCGGGAGAGATCGGCGCCGACCGTCTTCATTTGAACACGGCGGTGAGGCCGCCGCATGATGTCCGCGTGATGCCGGTGTCCCGGGATCGGCTTCAGGCGGTTGCGGGGCTTTTCAAGCCGGAAGCAGAGGTGGTGGCGGCCGTGCTGGAAGTGCCTTCCGCCGCGATGGCGGATGGGGCAGTCGGTGACAGGGTGTTACAACTGATCCGGCGGCATCCGTGCACGGCGGAAGAGATTGTCTCCGCCCTTGGGGTGGAGAGGGAGCAAGTGAACCAGGCGTTGGAGTTGTTGGTCGCCAACAAAGGGGTCCGAGTGGAGTGGCGGGGCGGCAAGCCGTACATGGTCGGGAATGGATGATTGATTTTCAGAACATATCCGTTGGTTTCGGAACCCAGCAGGTTTTGAACGATGCTTCGTTCCGGATCAATCGCGGCGAGCGGGTGGGGATTGTGGGGCCCAATGGGGCGGGCAAGAGTACGATTTTCGCGCTGGTGACCGGGGAGATGACGCCGGACCGGGGCACCCTGACGGTGCCGCGCGATCTGCGGATCAGTCATTTGCATCAGCAACTCAAGCCGGGGGCGGATGATGTCAACCTGTTGGAGTATTCCGAGAATGCCGTCCCGGCGTTGATCACGATCCAGCGGGAGATCGAGGCCTTGGAGGCGGGGCTCGAGTCGGCCGGCGAGGAAGAGCGTGCGCGCCTTATTAAGCGGATGGGGGCGCTGCAAACTGATTTCGAGCATATGGGCGGGTATGCGATCAGCAGTCGGGCCAAGGCGGCCTTGGGCGGGTTGGGATTCAAGACGAGTGATTTCCACAGTCCTTTCAACTCGTTCAGCGGTGGCTGGCAGATGCGGGCGGAACTGGCGCGGGCGTTGGTGGCCGAACCCGATCTGTTGTTGCTGGATGAACCGACGAACTTTCTGGATATTCCCGCTGTCGAGTGGTTACAGCGATACCTGCGCGACTACAAGGGGACCCTGGTGCTGGTGTCGCATGACCGGTACCTTCTGAACACGCTTTCGACGGTGACGATTGAAGTGGCGGGCGGGATGGTGACGCGGTATGCCGGCAACTTCAACCAGTACGAGGAGGTCTGCCGGAGCCGCCACGAGCAACTGGAGGCGGCGCGCGGGAACCAGGAGCGGCGCAAAGAGCAGATTGAGCGGTTTATCGAGCGGTTTCGGGCCAAGAATACCAAGTCCTCCCAGGTGCAGAGCCGGATCAAGATGCTGGAGAAGATGGAGGAGGTTGAGATTCCGCGGATTGTGATGCGGGCACCCCGGATCCGGGTGCCGCCTCCGCCGCATTGCGGGGTTGAGATCGTGCGTCTGGAGGGGGCGGGGATAACGTATGACGGCGACAGTTGGGTGTTACGCGGATTGGATCTGCGGATTGAACGGGGCGAGAAACTGGGGCTGGTCGGATTGAACGGGACCGGCAAGACGACGTTGCTGCGGGCCATTGCGGGGCGCCTGCCGCTCAACGAGGGGCGGCGTTATGTGGGCAATCATGTCGTCATGGGATACCAGGCGCAGGATTTTGCGGAGTTGATGGATCCCGGCCGGACGGTGTTGGAAACGGCGCGGTCAGGCGCATTGCATCTATCCGAACGCGAGGTGCGTGGGGCGTTAGGTGGTTTCTTCTTTTCCGGTGATGCCGTGGAGAAGAAGGTGGGGGTGTTGAGTGGCGGAGAGAAGATGCGGCTGGCCTTTGTGCGGCTGTTGCTCAATCCGCCCAATTTCCTGTTGCTGGATGAACCCACGACGCATCTGGATATTCCGTCGCGCGAGGCGCTGGAGAATGCCCTGCAGGATTACGAGGGGACGATTTGCCTGGTCAGCCATGACATTGAATTCACGAGGCATGTGGCCAAGGGAATCCTGGCCATGGCGCCGCCGCAGGTGCGGCGGTTTCCGGGTGGTTACGATTACTATCGTGAGAAGATGGAGGGGGAGGCGCGAATCCAGAATTCAGGAGTCAGAATCCAGAATCCAGAATCCAGAATCCAGAATGAAGGGGAAGGAGAGAAGGCGGGGGTGGTGGACCGGAAGGCGTTGAGGCGGGAGCGGGCAGAGAAGCGGCAGGAAGCGGGCAAGTTTCGCAAGCCGGTCGAGAAACGGATCAAGGAGGCGGAGCGGCGGATCGCCGATTTGGAGCGCGAACGTGATTTGTTGACGGAGGGGTTGATGAAGCCCGGTGCCGGGACCGACTATGCCTCCATCAACCGGCGTCTCAGCGAGATTCAGGTGGATCTGGCTGATTCGTTTGAACGATGGGAGAAGGCATCGGCCGAGTTGGAGAAGTTGGATGCACTGGATTGACTGGATGATGGTGCTGGTGCCGTTGGCGGCGGTCATCTGGATTGGGTGGCGCACGCAGCGGTACATGCGGGGGGTGGCCGACTTTCTGGCGGCGGGCCGGGTGGCGGATCGTTACCTGGTGGCGGTGGCGTCGGGTGAGGCGGCATTGGGGTTGATCACCATCGTGGCGTTGGTGGAGATGTACTACAAATCGGGGTATGCGGTGGGGTTCTGGTGGCAACTTTCGGCGCCGATTGTGTTGCTCATGACGCTCACCGGGTTTGTGGTTTACCGGTTCCGCGAGACCCGTGCCATGACGTTGGCCCAGTTTTTCGAGATGCGGTATTCCCGGCGGTTCCGGATTTTTGCGGGGATCCTGACCTACGTGTCCGGGACGTTGAACTATGCGATTTTTCCGGCGGTGGGGGGGCGGTTCCTGCTCTACTACTGCCAATTTCCGGACACGGTGTCTGTTCTGGGTGTTGGGATAAACACGTATGGGCTTTTGATGGCCGGAGCCTTGGCGGTGGCGCTTCTGATCGTATTGCGAGGCGGGCAGGTGACGGCGATGGTGACTGACTGTGCCCAGGGTATTTTCAGTTATTTTGCCTTTGCGGCCATTATTGCCGCGATTTTCGGGGTGTTCAGTATGGCGCAGTTCAAGGACGTCATGTTGGCGCGGGGGTCCGGACTTTCCTTTCTTGATCCTTTTGACACGGCGAAACTCACGGATTTCAATATTCTGTTCGTCTTGATTGGCATATTCAGTTCCGTGTACAGCAGGATGGCGTGGCAGGGAAGTCAGGCCTATAACTGTTCGGCGGCCTCGCCGCATGAACAGAAGATGGGGGCCGTGCTGGGCACATGGCGGGGCGGGTTCATGACCCTGATGATCATGTTGCTGGCTCTTGCCGGTTTCACCTGCATGAATCATCCCGACTTTGCGCCGCAGGCCCAGGCGATCCAGCAGGAACTGGCCCAGCGGATTCAGTTTGGAGATGCCGCCACCACGACGGCCATGCAGACGCAGATGCTGGTGCCCATCGCCGTCCGGCATCTTCTGCCTGTCGGAGTGATAGGAATATTCCTGGCGCTGATGGTCTTTCACATGGTGGGCACGGACACCATTTACATGCATTCGTGGGGCAGTATATTTGTGCAGGATGTGGTCCTGCCGTTCCGGAAGAAACCGTTTACCCCGGAGCAGCAGATACGCTGGTTACGCTGGTCCATTGTGGGGGTGGCGGTTTTCGCCTGGGTATTCAGTTTCTTCTTCAGTCAGACGACCTACCTGCTGATGTTCATGGCGTTGACGGGGACGATCTATCTGGGCGGGGCGGGGGCGTGCATCATTGGCGGGTTGTATTGGAAGCGCGGGACAACGGCGGGGGCGTGGAGCGCCATGCTGTTTGGTTCCATTTTCGGTGTGCTCGGGTTTCTGCTGAACCGGTACTGGCCCTCCCTGGTGTATCCATGGCTGGCGCGGCATGCGCCGGGAGTTTTGGCCGGGTTGAAGTCCGGTCTGGAGGGGGTGGGTAACCGGTTGCCGTTCACGCACTGGGTGGTGGGGCCGGACAAGTGTCCGATCAGCGGGCAGGAGTTGTACTTCCTGACGATGGTGGGGGCATTGACATTGTATGTGGTGGTATCGCTGGTGACCAGCAAGGAATCGTTCAATCTTGACCGTTTGTTGCATCGGGGCGCCTACGCCCGGGATCAGCCGCCTGTAACCACGCCAGCGAAGCCGCTTCGCGGCTGGCGGGTGCTGTTGGGGATCACGCCGGAGTACACACGCGGCGACCGCATTTTGGCCTGGTCGGTGTTTCTCTACACGATGTTGCAGTTCGGGCTGTTCCTGTTTGTGGCGATTTCGAATCTGGTTTCGCGCTGGCCCAAGGAGAACTTCTGGTTGTACTGGAAATACGTGACGGTGGTGCAGAGTCTGCTGGTGGGGTTGATCAGTACCATCTGGTTTTCCTGGGGCGGGGTGCGCGGGATGTGGCGGTTGTTCGGGCGGTTGGATGCGTTGCAACGCGATGCGCTAGACAACGGGCGTGTGGTGGGGCACGTCAGCGCCAATGAGGTGGCAAGGATGGAGAGAATTCAGGAGACAGGAGTCAGGAGTCAGAAGGTGGACTAATTACACGCCGGCGATGAATCCCTTGAGGTATTCCGACTCGGGGAATCCTGGTTTCCTTGGATGATCCGGGGGTTGCCCGATATCCGCCAGAAACTGCAGGGGGCGTTGCGCGTCGCGGGCGGCGCCTTCGATGACTTTACCGAAGAGGGTGCGATCCACGAGGCCGCTGCAGGAGAAACTGAAGAGAATGCCGCCCGGCGCCAGAAGTTTGCAGGCCTGCAGGTTGAGGTCCTTATAGGCGCGCAGTCCCGGTTTCATCTTGTCCTGGCGGGTGACCAGGCGGGGCGGATCGAGAATGATCAGGTCGAAGACGTTGCCGTCATCGCGGAGTTCGCGCAGGGCCTCGAAGGCATCACCGACGCCGTACTGGGAGCGGGCCGGGTCGCAGGCGGGGTTGAGTGCCAGCATGCGGGCGGCCATTTCACGGGCGGAGGCGGCGGAGTCAATGGAGAGGACGGAGGCGGCGCCGCTGGACAGGGCGGCGATGCCGAACGTATCCGTATAGGCAAAGACATTCAGAACCCGCGGGGCCCCCAGACGGCGCACCCAGTTGGCGAGGGCGCGGCGGCTGACGCTCTGGTCGAGGTAGAATCCGGTCTTGTGCCCGTTTTCCACGTCCGCCAGGAAGGTCCAGTCGCCTTCCTTGAACTGGACCGGGGCGGAGAGGGGTTTGCCCCAGGCGAGTTCCTTGCGGGGTTCGAGTCGTTCATGGCGGCGGACATCCACATCGGAACGTTCCCAGATGGTGGAAGGGTGATAAAGGTCAACCAAGGCGGCGATGAGGGCGTCGCGCCGTTTCTCCCAGGGGGCGGTCAGCAACTGGAACACGATGGTGGTTGCGTAGCGGTCGATGATAATGCCGGGGAGGCCGTCGCTTTCGGAGAAGGCGATACGTTCGGCGCCGTCGGGTCCGGTGGACATCCACTTGGCGCGGCGGGATTGGGCGAGGGCGAGGCGTTCGCGGATGCCGGCCTCGTCGAGGCGGGCGTCCGGGCGGGTATCGAAGACGCGGGCCCGGATTTCGGAAGGGGGGTGGACGGTGGCGCGGGCCAGGAAGGTGCCGTTGGCGGAAAGGATATCGGCCTCATCCTCCTTGGGGTTCCCTTCCTGACGGGCGATGGCGCCGGACATGATCCAGGGATGGCCGCGGGTGATGGGGATATCGCGGCCTGGTTTGAGATGAAGAATCAGTGACATGACAATGGCTCCGGTTTGATGACAGTTGTGACACGATGAATGAGAGGGTGCTTTGTGTCAAGGCCGTGCATGGGGCGGGTATAATCAGTGCTTGATTCCGGGGGTTGCTTCACTATGCTCGCGTGGTCATGGCGAAGCAAAGACTTGATCTGATGTTGGTGGAGCGGGGGTTGGCCGAAAGCCGGGAGAAGGCGCAGCGGTTGATTCTGGCGGGGGTGGTCCGTGTGGAGGGGGTGGTGGCGGACAAGCCTGGGCGAGAGGTGGATGTGAAGTTGGGGGTCACGGTGGAGGCGCCGGAACCGTTTGTGGGGCGAGGGGGCGGCAAGTTGGAGGCGGCCTTTCAGGCGTTTGGTTTGAAGGTGACCGGGTTGGTGTGCGCGGATATCGGGGCGTCGACGGGCGGGTTCACCGACTGCATGCTGCAACATGGGGCGGCCAAGGTGTATGCGATTGATGTCGGGCATGGGCAACTCGACTGGCGGTTGCGAAGTGATCCCCGGGTGGTGGTCAAGGAAGGTCTCAATGCGCGGTATCTTGCCGCACGGGACATTCCGGAGCCGTTCCGGTTTGCTTCGGTGGATGTGTCGTTCATCTCCTTGACGCTGATACTGCCCCCTGTTACAACGCTAATCGAGCCCGGCGGCGAACTGGTGACGTTGATCAAGCCGCAATTTGAGGCTGGGCGGGGGCAGGTGGAAAAGGGTGGTGTTGTGCGAGATCCTGCCGTGCGTGACGAGGTGGTCTGCCGGATCCGGGCGTTTGGGACAGGGGCCCTGAATCTGGAATGGATGGGGTTATGTGAGTCGCCGTTGAAGGGGCCGGCGGGCAATGTGGAGTTTCTGGCGTGGTGGCGGAAGGGAAGAGAGGGAATGGCATGAAGACGATCGGGGTAATTGCCAATGGCATGAAGGAAAAGGCGGCGGAGGCGCTGGGTCGGCTCCGGGTGAAAGCGGAGGCGGTGGGGGTGCGTCTGTTGCCGGAGACTGAAACCGCCGCTTTGCTGGGAATGCCTGCCGCCGGGTCGGTGCGGGATGTTCTGCAACGCGCGGAGATCGTCATGGTCATGGGAGGTGACGGGACGATGTTGCGCACGGTGCGTGCGCTGGAGGGGCGTGATGTTCCGGTGATTGGGGTCAACCTGGGGGCCTTGGGGTTCATGACCAGCGTGACCGAGGACAGGCTTGAGTATGCCATTGATTGCCTGATGTCGGGGGACTATACGACATCCCTGAGGACCATCATAGATTGCGCCGTGATTCGCAGGGGCAAAGTGATCACCGAATGCCAGGCGTTGAACGATGTGGTTCTGTCGTCCATCAATTCCCGTGTGGTGACGTTACGGATGACGGTGAGTGGGGAAACGGTGGGGGATTTTGTGTGTGACGGGCTGATCATCTCGACGCCCACGGGAAGCACAGGGCATTCGCTGTCGGCGGGCGGGCCGATCCTGATGCCGACGTCGCGGGCCTTGCTGGCGAGTCTGATTTGTCCGCACACGCTCAGCACGCGTCCGCTGGTGATTCCGGATGATGCAGTGGTGGGGGTGGAGGTGGTGAACCGTTCGCTGGGCGCCAAACTGGGTGTTGACGGGCAGGTGGAGCAGGAGTTGGAGGTTGGTGACCGTGTGGAGGTGCGGCAGAGCGCGCAGGGGGTGCGGCTGATTCACTTGCCGGGTTACAGTTACTTCTCCGTGCTTCGCCAGAAGTTGCATTGGCGCGGATCGAACGTGTAGGGTTGAGTCGTCAGCGGCCGGGCGGGGGTTAGCGCGCGGCGGCGGACTCGAGGGATTCCCAGCGGCGATAGGCGGTCTCAAGTTCTGCGAAAAGTTCCTCGGCGCGTTGTTTGGCGGCGGCGATATCGGGGCTGGGTTGGCGGTAGAAGGCGGGATCGGCAAGGCGGGCGTGCCACTGGGCCTGTTCCGCTTCCAGTGCCTCGATTTTTCCTGGCAGGTCATCCAGTTCGCGTCGTTCCCAATCGGAGAGTTTCTTTTTCGATGGTTTGGGGCGCGGAGGGGGAGCGGGTTTTCTTTCCGGTTCCGGCTCGGGCGGGAGGACACGGCGCGCCGCCCACTCGTCATAGCCGCCGACGTATTCGTTCACATACCAACCCTCGTATTCCTGGAGCCAGGTATCGGTGCGGTCGGCGGGGTGTTTTTCGAACACGAGTACGCTGGTGACCACATCATTCAGGAAGGCGCGGTCATGGCTGACCAGCAGGACGGTGCCGGCATAGGCGGCCAACTGTTCCTCCAGCAGTTCCAGGGTGTCGAGATCCAGATCATTGGTGGGTTCATCCAGCACGAGGACATTAGAGGGTTGGGTGAAGAGGCGGGCGAGGAGGAGGCGGTTGCGTTCGCCGCCGGAGAGGATGGAGACTGGCTGACGGGCGCGGTCCGGGGTGAAGAGGAAATCCTCGAGGTAACTGATCACATGGCGCCGGATGCCGTTGATCATGACGAATTCACGGCCTTGGGCGATGTTATCGGCCAGCGAGTGTTGTTCGTCGAGTTGGGAGCGAAGTTGGTCGGAATAGGCGATCTGGAGGTTGGTGCCGTGGGTGATCCGGCCGGTTGAGGGGGAGAGGCTCCCCGGGGTGCCGCCGGGTTCCAGCATCAGGCGCAGGAGGGTGGTTTTGCCGCAGCCGTTGGGGCCGATGATGCCGACCCGGTCGCCGCGGGTCAACACGGTGGAGAAGTCGCGGATCAGGGGGCGGGTGTAAGCAAAAGAGACGTTTTCGGCCTTCAGGACGATCTGGCCGGTGCGGTCGGCGTCCTGAATGGTCATTTTGACGGCACCGGTCTGTTCGCGTCGGCGTCGGCGTTCGGCGCGCAGGGCTTCGAGGGCGCGCAGGCGGCCCTGGTTGCGGACGGCCCTGGCGCGGACGCCTTGGCGGCGCCAAGCCTCCTCCTTTTCGAGGAGGCGGTCGAACTTTTCCTGTTGCTGGGCCTCGGCCTGAAGGGCCTCGGCCTTGCGGTGCAGGAAGGTGTCGTAGTCGCAGTTCCAGTCGCTCAGGTGGCCGCGGTCGAGTTCGACGACGCGCGAGGCGAGGCGGCGGAGGAAGGATCGGTCGTGGGTGATGAAGAGGAAGGTGCGGCAGTAGCGCAGGAGGAAGGATTCCAGCCATGCGATGGAGTCGAGGTCGAGATGGTTGGTGGGTTCATCGAGGAGGACGACATCGGGGGCCCCGAGGAGGGTATGGGCGAGGAGGACACGGCGGCGGGTTCCGCCGGAGAGGGTGTTGAACTCGGCTTCGGGGTCAAGTTGCAGGCGGCTGAGGATCTGACGGGCTTCGAGGGCGCGTCGGGTCTGGTCGGGGGCCCCGTGGCCTGGGCAGACGATATCCAGGGTTCGGCCCTGAAGGTGGCCGGGAACCTGTTGGGGCAGGCGGGCGACGCGGATATCGGCGGCCCGGATGATCTGTCCGGAATCGGGACGGGTTTCGCCCGCGAGGACGCGGAGCATGGAACTTTTGCCGGAGCCGTTGACGCCGAGGAGGCAGATGCGGTCGCCACGCTCGATGTGGAACTCGACATTATCGAGCAACGGTTCGCCGCCGAAGCGGAGGCTGACGTTCTTGAGGCTTAGGAGTGCCATGGGTGTTTTGATCTGGAACAAAAACGGGCGGACATGGGTCCGCCCGTTTTTTGTCACCGTGAGGGGATGCCTTTAGCGGCGACTGCCTCCGCCGCCATTGCGTCCGCCTCCGCTGCGTCGGCGGGAACGGGCTTCGCTGACGGAGACCTTTTGGCCGTCTATTTCCTTGCCGTTCATGCCGGTGGCGGCGGCTTGGGCGGATTCGACGCTACCCATGCTGAGGAAGGCGAACGGTTTGCGGTCGTCGTCGCCGCGTCCGGAAATCAGGCGGACGTCGCGGACTTCGCCGAAGCGCTCGAACTGTTTGCGGATGGTTGTTTCATTGGTCTCGGGGGTCAGGTTGCCCACGTAGAGTTCGGTGCTGCGGACCACGCGTGAACCGCCACGGCGGAGCCGCAGGCGAATGCCGAGCAGGATGCCCAGCAGGAATCCCGCCAGAACGGCGGCCATGAGGGTGTAAAGGGGGTAGGTACAAGGAAAGGTCATAGGACAGGCGGACATATTCATCTATTTCTCCATTCTATTACGTGCGGGGTATAATTAGGTTGTCCCGCTACTTCATCTCGATAAACCCTTCGAGCTTCCGGATGCGCGTGGGATGGCGCAATTTTCTCAGGGCCTTTGCCTCGATCTGCCGGATACGCTCGCGGGTCACGTTGAACTGTTTTCCCACTTCCTCGAGGGTGCGTGAGTAGCCGTCGGCCAGCCCGAATCGAAGGTTCAACACCTGTTGCTCGCGGTCGGTGAGGGTTCCGAGCACGTCTTTCAGGCGGTCCTTCAGGAGACTGTAGGCCGTCATTTCCGACGGATTCTCAGCGCCCTTGTCCTCGATGAAATCTCCGAAATGCGCGTCGTCGCCATCGCCCACGGGGCTTTGCAGCGAGATGGGTTGCTGGGCCATCTTATAGACGGCGCGAACGCGATCCACGGGGAGGCTCATTTCTTCGGCCACTTCCTCGGGGGTGGGTTCGCGGCCCAGTTCCTGGACCAGTTTCTTCTGGACGCGCATCAACTTGTTGATGGTTTCGATCATGTGCACCGGGATACGGATGGTGCGGGCCTGGTCCGCGATGGCGCGGGTGGCGGCCTGCCGGATCCACCAGGTGGCATAGGTGCTGAACTTGTATCCGCGTCGGTACTCGAACTTTTCGACGGCCTTCATGAGGCCGGTATTGCCTTCCTGGATGAGGTCCAGGAAGGAGAGGCCGCGGTTCATGTATTTCTTGACGATGCTGATCACCAGGCGGAGGTTGGCTTCCACCATTTCGGTGCGAGCCGCCATTCCCTTGCGCATGGCGTCCTTGAGTTGCCGGTATTTCGCGGTGAAATCCTCGTGCTCCATGCACAGGCGGTCTTCGAATTTACGCAGGCGGCGTTGATCGGCGATGAGGATGTCCTCGCGTTTCTTGCTCTTGCGGGCTTTGTTCATGGACTCGATGGAGGCCAGGCAGCCGAGGACTTCCCGGTAATCGTCCTCGGCCTTGGCGGCGAGCGACTCGGTGATCTTCTGCTTATAATAGAGGGAGTCGAAGAGTTTCGTCAGTTTCTTCCGGGTCCTCTCCATGTTCTTGCGGGCCGACGCTTTTTGGTGGAGGGAGGCCTTGGCTTTGCGGGTGACGGCGAACTCCTTCATGAGGGTGTCGCGCTGTCGTAGGATGTCGCGTTTAAGTTTTGGCAGGGCCTGCAGGTACTTGTCGCGGCTGTCGACGAATTTATCTTCGATGACGCGATCGAAGCGGTCCCGGCCGTTTTCGAGGCGTTCGGCCATGCCCAGGTACATGTCGGCGGCGATTCCGAGTTCATCGAACAGGGTGCGCACGGTGATTTCGGCTGTTTCGATGCGTTTGCAGATTTCGACTTCCTGTTCGCGGGTCAGGAGGGGTACTTGGCCCATCTGGTGCAGGTACATGCGGATGGGGTCGTCGAAAATGTCCAGACGCTCGGCGCGGGCCACGGAACCGGTTGCCGGCTTTGGGGGTTCCTTGCGGTATTTTTCCACATCGGAGGCATCGATGATTTCGATATCCATGCTCCGGAGGAGTTCCATGTATCCTTCCAGTTCGTCGGGGCTGATCACGGAACTGGGGATCATTTCGTTGATGTCGTCGTAGGTCAGGTAGCCCTGTTCCTCGGCCAGTTTGACAAGGTCCTTGATCCGTTGGCTGCGTTCCTCCCAACTCAGGGTGCTGGGGGTTCCGATATCGTCGGCGATTTCCTCGGTTTCAGGTTTTGATTCCAGGTCGGGTTGGTCGGCGCCATGCCTGGGTTTGCGGTGGCTACCTGCCTGTTGTTTGGCCGGCGGGTGGGCTTTAGGGGAGGCCGGCGCGGCCGTGTTTTCTGGGACGGTCTTTGCAGCGGCGGTCTGCGTTGATGCCTTGGGTGCGGCGGACTTGGAGTCGGCGGTCTTGATGGGGGCGGACTTGTTCGGCGCCTTGGCGGGATCGGGTTTCGCCGGGGTTTTAGCGGGGCTGACTTTTGCAGGAACGGCCTTAGCCGGTGGCTTGGCGGAGGCGGCTGGTTTGGTGGAGGTTGCCTTTGCCGGGGGTGCCTTTTTTGATGCAACAGGTTTGGTTTTCGCCATGTCTTTCCTCTGGTCTCGTTCCGATAGAAGTCGATGTCACGACACAATACAACGTCGAACGGTCAACTATAGCAGGAAAAAACGCGCCGCCAAGTTAATTTTACGGGGGTACGCCCGCCCCCGCCGGGCTCGTCCCGGTGGAGGCCAACGTTGCGCACCGTTCCGCGCGGCCGCTCAACTTTCTTCACCCGTGACACGAGGTCACGGGGATCGGTGCCAAGGCTCGGAGACGCGCCCCGTCCGTGTGCGCGATGGCGGCGACCCCTGGTTGAGGGCGGGGAAGGCAAGTGTTCTATGCCTTCATTCCGAACATCTGTTCCTTGAGGTCGAGGTAGTAGAGGTAATCCTCGGGTTTGACATTCGGGGGGCAGCGGTGGTCGCAGAAGGGGATATACCCGCCGCGTTCTACCAGGGGAACTAGGGTTTTCATGTAGGCTTTGATTGCGGCGGGTCCTTTTCCCATCTGGATCTTGTCGAAACCGCCCATGATGCGCAGATCCTTGCCATAGTCGGACAGGAGTTCCGCCGGGTGTGCGCACCCGTTGACTTCGAAGGGGAAGAGGCAGTTGATGCCGCCTTCCAGGAGGTAGGGAAGGATTGGGCGGACATCGCCGTCGCAGTCGGTGTACCACAGATCGATGCCATGGGCGTGCAGGCGTTTGGAGATACGTTTATACCTGGGCATGACCACGTCCCGGAAGAAGTCCACCGAGACAATGGGGCCGTTCTTGAAGCAGATATCCTCCCAGCCGGAGGCGTAGTCGAAATCCACATGCGGGAGGATCTGGTCTAGCGAGTGCTCGACCAGTTGGCAGCAGGTCTCCACCATGTCTTCCACCATATCGGGGTAATCGAAACAGGCGTAGGCCAGTCCTTCGAAGGTCAACATGTCCCGGATTTTGCCGATCATTGATCCGCAGGAGATTCCAAGCGGGTAGTCGCGTGTTGGTGGATGGCGTTGTTTGATGGCGTCAACGTCCATCCGGCGCTTGGGGTCATCCAATCGGAACCGTTCCTCCTTGCAGCGTTTCCAGTCGTCGGGAGTGACGATGCTGGCTTTCAGGTAGTGGGGAATGGTGTCATGGCCATCTTTGGGCACTTCTGCCAACAGGCCGTTTTCGTCCATCAGGATTCTCGACGTTTTGGTTTCCTCGATCACCGTTCTTGGGAACGACGGATTCATCCAGATATTTCCGCCGAGCGATTTGATGATGTCGAAACTGAAGAAGAGGTCGGCTTCGTCGTTGTTGGTGATGCCGTTCTTGCGGAACAGGTCCCACTCCTGGAAATTCTCGTTCCAGTATCCGAACTCCATGTTGAAGGAGCGGTCAATGGGTTTGTAGTGCATCTGGTTGTTGAAGCGGTCGCGGGCGGTCATGGTGCCTTTCCATGCGGGGCGGCAGGGCGTGACATTCATAGGGTCTCCTTTTGACGATTGCTATTCAATCTGCACGTGAGTAATAGTGATTATTCGTTGCACAATGCGAAAAGCGGGATAATAATCCAATGGTTTTCAAAAGAGAATGGATGAAAGTTGTTGGAACATGGACAAGAATAAGATTGCCAGGTGGTTGACGCCTCACGATCTCCGCCCTGTGGTGGCGATGGCCAATTATCGGGCGGTGGAGAGGGGGCAATTCTGGGGCGAACGGCAGATACCGGATCTGGAGTGGATTCTGGTGGTGGCGGGGCGGTTCTCCTATGAGGCGAGGGGTGCGGCCCCCCTGGTGCTGGGGGCGGGCGACATCCTGTTGATTCCGCCGGGCGAATGGCACACGTTCCGGCGGTTGGATGAACCGGCGCATGCGGCGTTCAGTTGTATTCACGGGGAGATGATTCCCACGGCGCGGTGGGCGGCGGGTGACTACCGGTTCATCCCGGAGCCGCGCCGGGTGACGGCGACGGCCGGTGACACGGCCATGCATGATCTATTTATGCGGTGTGCCGAGGTGTACGAGGGCTATGGCAAGTACCGTGCGGAGTTGTTGGAGGTCATGTTAAAGGAGGTCTGTATCCGGTTGGCTGGCTATTGGGGAGGAGGCAAGCGGGGGGTGGTGTCGGCGAGGATTCAGCCCATGGTTGCGTATCTGAGGTCGAATCTGACGCGCCGCGTGACGCGGCATGATTTGGCACGGGAGTTCAGGATCACCCCCGAGCATGTCAATGCGTTGTTCCGGAAAGAACTGGGAGTGACTCCCACGCAATTCATACACAGGGAGCGCGTGATGCTGGCGTATCGTTTGATTCGGGACAGAGGGGTGAGTGTCAAGGAGGCGGCCACGGGTGTCGGTTTTGATGACCCGTTCTATTTTTCGAGGGTTTTCAGGCGGATCTTGAAAAGGTCTCCGGCGTCGGTTAGGCGTGGGAAGTAGAACGGCGTCGCAGGAGCTCCGCCCTCCAGGATGCGTCATCGAAAGACATGAATGATCCCTGTTGTCGGGCGGAGTTCTGCGCTGGCCGTCTGGTTTGGCGGTTATGGCAGGACCATGGTCTTGCCAAGGGCGTCTGCCGTGGTGGAATCCGTTAGCAGGCGGACGAGGGTCAGGGCGAATTCGAATGAGGAGCCGGGGCCCTGGCTGGTGACGAGGCGGTTGTCCACGACAACACGGTCATTCAGGCGCGGGGTTACGGTCAGTTGGGATGCCACCCCGGGATGGCAGGTGATGCGGCGACCGGTCAGGATGCCTGCCTGTTGAAGGACGAGGGGGCCAGCACAGATGGCGGCGATCCACTTGCCTGCGTGATCGAAAGCGCGGATGGCCTTCAGGATACGAGGATCGGCCTTGAGGTTGGCAACGCCGGCGGCGCCGCCTGGAATGGCGAGGACGTCGAAGGTAGAGGGATCAATTTCCGTCCAGGATTTGTCCGGTATCAGTCGGACGCCGCGGGAGGCGGTGACGGGGTTGGCGGTCAGGCCGGCGGTGATGATTTCAAAACCGGCGCGGCGGAGAACGTCAATCAGGATAACGGCCTCCATTTCCTCAACGCCGTCAGCGAGGGGGATGAGGATCCTTGGCATGGTCAGTCATTCCGCCGTCCGCCGATCAGGCCGGCGCGGTAGAGGTAGTAGAGCAGGGTCAGCAATGAGGTGACTGCCGAGGCGACATAGGTGAGGAAGGCGGCGTTCAGGACGCGGCCGGCATCCTCCTGTTCCTGATAGGAGACGATGCCGGCGGAGACCATGAGGCGCCGGGCGCGGGCAGAAGCGTCCCACTCCACGGGGAGGGTGATGATCGAGAAGGCGACGACGACGGTGAAGAGGATGATACCGGCGAGGATCAATCTGGGGCTGTGGAAGAACATGCCGATCAGGAAGAAGATATAGGATCCGAAACTGCCGAACTGGGTGGCGGGAACGAGGGCGGTGCGCATGCCGAGCCAGGCGTAACCGGTGGCGTGTTGCAGGGCATGTCCGGCCTCGTGGCAGGCGACGCCGATGGCGGCGAGCGAGTTGGACCCGTAGACGTCGGGGGAGAGGCGCAGGGTGCGGGAGGTTGGGTCGTAATGATCGCTCAGGACGCCGTCGATGGGTTCGACGGCGACATCGCGCAGGCCCTGTTGGTCAAGCAGGCGTCGGGCGGCGATGGCGCCGGTGGCGCCAAGTTGGGAGGGAACCTGGGAATACTTGCTGAAGGTCATCTTGACCTTGATGGACGCAAAGAGGGCCAGCAACATGCCGGGGCCGACAAAAAGAAGGTACATTGGGTCGAAAAACATGGTGTCATTCTCCTGATCAACTAGGGAGGGGATTTTGCCAAAATCGGAGCGGAGAGGCAAGTAGATGATACTCAACTTCCTTCACCCGTGACGCAAGGTCACGGGGATCGTAACCCAAACCCGGATTTGATTGTTACCAAAAACCCGAAGATGCGGTCTCAACCGGCGGCCTGGCAGACGGTGATGGTGGCCACGCCGACAATATCATCGGCTGTGCAACCGCGGGACAGGTCGTTGATGGGTTTATTCAGGCCTTGCATGATGGGGCCATAGGCGGTGGCGCCGGCGAGGCGTTCGGCCAGTTTGTAACCGATGTTGCCGGACTGGAGATCGGGGAAGATCAGGATGTTGGCGGTGCCCTTCAGGGGGCTTTCGGGGCATTTTTTGGCGGCGACCGACGGGACGATGGCGGAGTCGAGTTGCACTTCGCCATCCACGAGGGCGTCGAGTTTCAGTTCCGCCACGCGTTGCTGGGCAAGGCGGGTCGCAAGGGCCATTTTGTCCACCAGCGGACCGGAGGCGCTGCCGCGGGTGGAGAAGGACAGCAGGGCGACGCGGGCCTGGCCGGGCATGAGTGCCTTGAAGGAGAGGATGGTGGAGACAACGATATCCACGAGTTGTTCGGCGGTGGGGTTCTGGTTGACGCCGCAGTCGGCGAAGAACAGGACGGGGGCCCCGGCGGGAGACGGACGGGCCAATTCCATGGCAAAGAAGCTGCTGGCGGTCTTGATGCCGGGAGCGGTGCCGATGCAATGGAAGGCGGTTCGGACCATGTCGGGTGTGGAGGCGATGCTGCCGGCGACGAGGCCATCGGCGAGGCCCTGGCGGACCATCATGTTGCCGAAATACAGGCGGTCCTTCATTAACTTGCGGGCCTGATCCAGAGTCACGCCTTTGTGCTTGCGGTGTTCCTGAAAGGCGGCGGCCAGGGTTTCGGCGTCGGTGGAGGTGAGATAGTCCAGCACGGTTACGGGCAGTCCTTCGAACGAGACTCCGGCGGCGGAGACGGCGGCCTCCGCCGGTGTGGCGAGGATGATGACGCGGGCGGCGATGCCGGACCGGGCGATTTTGAAGGCCGCCTGCATGACGCGGGGATCGTGTCCTTCGGGAAGCACGAGGGTGCGGCGAGCGGCGCTAGCCTTGGGAATCAGGGAGTCGAGCAGAGACATGGCGGATCCTTTCGTGTCTAGGGATTGGCGTTTGAAGGGGTGGCGACACCCGGGCATGGCGAACTGGTGCAAGGCACAGACAGCAGGCGCACGGTTTCGCGGGCGATCATCAATTCCTCGTTGGTGGGCATGACGATGGCCTTCAGGGTGCTGGGGGGGGTACTGATGATGGCGGGTGTGCCGACGGCCTTGGCATTGGCCGGCTTGTCGAGGAAGCAACCCAGGCAGGCGAGGCGTGCGACCACCTGTTCGCGAATGGCCGCGCTGTTTTCGCCGATGCCGCCGGTGAAGATAATGGCGTCGGCGCCGCCGAGGATGGTGTGGTAGGCGCCGATGTAGGAAACCAGGCGGTGCACGAACATGCGGATGGCGCGCTGGGCCTGGACGTTGCCGCCGTCGGCGGCGGCCAGGTTATCCCGCATATCGCCGCTGATGCCGGAAACGCCGAGCAGGCCGCTGCCTTTGTTCAGCAATTTATCGATCTCGTCGGCGGACATGCCGTGGCGGGAGAGGTAGAGGACGACGGCGGGATCGATGTCGCCGCAGCGGGTTCCCATGACGAGGCCGTTCAGCGGGGTCATGCCCATGCTGGTGTCGAGGACATTGCCGCGTTCGATGGCGGCGATGCTGGCGCCGTTGCCGAGGTGGGCGGTGATGAGGTTCAATTCGCCCAGCGGTTTGCCGATCAGGGTGGCGGTGGCATAGGCCACGAATTTGTGTGATGTGCCGTGGAATCCGTATTTACGGATGCCGTACTTCTTGTAGTAGTCGTAGGGGATGGCGTAGAGGTAGGAGGAGGGAGGCATGGCATGGTGGAAGGCGGTGTCGAAGACGGCCACGGCCGGGACATTGGAGAAGACGCGTTCACAGGCTTCGATGGCGCCGAGATTGGGCGGGTTATGAAGGGGGGCCAGGCCGAAACATTCCCGGATGGTGTGCTTGACGGCATCGGTGATGGTGACCGAGTCGTGGAACGTCTCGCCGCCGTGAACCACACGGTGGCCGATGGCCTCGACTTCGGCGAGACTTTTCAGGACGCCGGTCTCCGGATTCACGAGCCGGTTGCAGACCAGGCGCAGGGCTTCGTCGTGGGTGGAGATGACGGCCTGTTCCTTGACTGTGGTGCCGTCGTGCCGCTCGTACTTCAGGAAGGGATCGCTCTGGCCGATGCGTTCGACCATGCCGCGGGCGAGTACGCGTTCGTTTTCCATGGAAAACATGGTGAACTTGAGGGATGAACTCCCGGCGTTGATGACGAGGACGTGGATGGGGGCGCGGCGTGTCTGGAGCGAACTGGACATAGATGGACTCGTTATTTCCGCCGGGTTGGGGCGGACTTTCCTTGAAATCACCCCGCCGGATTTCAGGCGCACGCGCTTTCGTTTGGTTCATTCCGGGCAAGGCCACAAATACCGGGTTCGCATGATGTCACAACCCGTCGCAGACCTTCAAGCAGATTTGAGTAGCAAAATGTTTCGTAGTACCTGGATTTTGCACCGACTTGGTGCAAAATCCACTTTGCGACAGCAGTCTGGGCGTCTGCAGTCGCAAAGACGTGACGTTTTGTGGATAACCAAACAGGTTATTCACAAAACGAACGTGGTTAACCCCGTTTACGCCCGTGGGAACGGGCGTATCACGGCCCTTCGGGTGAATTTGCGCTAACCCGCGCAAAATTCAGGTAGTAAACAGTTTTCGTTAATTCGTCATTACGCTACGATCCGCGAGATGGATAAGAAACCATGAGTGAGACGCCGTTACCAACGCATGATCCCTTTGGAGCGTGGCGCCGTCCGGTCTATCGCGACTTCTCGCTTGGCTGGCTGGCGATCATCATGGCGGGTCAGATTGAGATGGTCGCGGTGGGTATTCATCTTTACACCCAGTCCCAATCGGTCATGGCGTTGGGATGGATGGGGTTGGCCAAGGCGTTGCCGGTCATTCTGCTCTCCATCACGGGCGGGCAGTTGGCGGATCGTTTTGACCGGCTCAAGTTGGTAATGATTACCCAGGTGATTGCCACGGTGGCGACCACAGGGTTGTTGGTGCTGGCTTGGGTGAAGGCGCCGGTTTCGGGGTTCTATCTATGCCTGTTTCTTGGTTCGATTGGACAGGCGTTGGGGGCTCCGGCGCGCGCCGCCCTGTTGCCGCAACTGGTTCCGGTGTCCCTTTTCAACAATGCCATGGCGTGGAACACCAGTCTGTATCGGGTGGGGACCATGGCGGGGCCGATACTGGGAGGGGTGCTGTTGGGGCGTCATGATTACACCCCGCCCGCCCTGGCCCTGGCCTTGTTGTTGCGCGGGAGCGGATTGGCAACGCTCGTGCGGTTGAAACTCCAGGCCCCGGTGCGCAAAGGGGTGGACATGTCGATGCGTAGCATGCTGGAGGGGGTCCGATTTGTTAAGAAGAGTAAGATCATTCTGGCCACCATTACCCTGGATATGTTTGCGATGATGGTGGGTGGGGCGACCTATCTGTTACCGGTCTTTACGCAGGATGTGTTGCATGTTGGAGGAATGGGGTTGGGACTGTTGAGGGCGGCGGAGGCATTGGGCGCGATTGTGACGGCGCTGGCGGTGTCGCATTTGCCGCCTTTCCGGAACAGCGGGCGCGCCATGTTGTGGGCGGTGGCTTCGTTCGGGGCGGCCACCATTCTGTTTGGGATTTCGCAGTGGTTCTGGTTGTCGCTGGTGGCGATGTTCCTGATTGGCGCGAGTGATAACGTCAGTGTGATTATCCGGCATACGCTGGTCCAGATGTTGACGCCGGATCACATGCGGGGGCGGGTGTCGGCGATCAACGGCGTCTTTATTGTCGTGTCCGACGATTTTGGAGGTTTTGAGTCGGGCGTTAGCGCCAGGGCGTTTGATGTCCTCAGCACATGGATGGGGTGGGCGGCGCCGGGGTTGGCCTCGCGGGTGGCCGGGGCGGTGGGTTCGGTTGTGGTTGGCGGGGCAGGGGCCGTGGTGGCGGTGGTCGGTTGCGCCCGGCGCTGGCCGGAAGTCCTGAGACTCGGATCGCTTCAGGACATCCGTCCGGATGACGCCGTGGTGGTGCGGGAACAGGCGGCCGAAGAGAAGACCTTGGTGTAGGCGCAAGGCCTGCGTCGGTGTGTTATGGCCGGTCCTTGTGTAACAGCATTTCCGCCTGTTTCAGGCCGTCGATGGCGGCGCTGACGATGCCGCCGGCGGCGCCGGCGCCTTCGCCGGCCAGGCGCAGGCCCGGCAGGTTCGACTCCAGTGTCGCCGGGTCGCGGTGGAACCGCAAGGGCAGGGAGATGCGGGTCTCGAGTCCCACAAACTGGCCTTGGGCGATGAAGCCGGGGATACGCTTTTCAAAGGTGGCCAGGGCCCGGGCGATGGCTTGGGCCAGGAGGGGCGGGAGCAAGGTGTCGATGCGGCCGGCCGTCAACGTAAAGGGCCAGGTCGAGGGAGCCAGGGTTCCGGTCTTCCGTCCCAGGAAATCCGCCGCCCGCTGTGCCGGTGCGGTCCAGGCGCCGCCGCCCGCTTCCCAGGCGCGACGTTCCAGCGTTTCAAGGGCGGCAAGGCCGGACAGGGGGTCTGATGTTTCGGGAGCGGAGACGCTGCCGATCAGTGCCGCGTTGGCATAGCCGGAATTGCGGCGATGGCGCGATCCGCCATTGGTACACAAGAAACCATCGGAGGTGGAGCAGGGCAACAGTTCGCCGCCGGGGCACATGCAGAACGAGGTTATTCCCGGGAGAGCGCCTTCCGGACGATGTGCAATCTGGTAGGATGCGGCGCCCAGCGCCGGAACTTCATCGGCGCCCAACAGGCGGCGGTTGATCAGGATCTGCGGGTGTTCAATGCGTACACCCACCTGCCAGGGTCGGGGTAGGGCGGCGACGCCTTGGGCGATGATCCGTCGGATCAGGTCGCGGGCACTGTGGCCGATGGCCAGGATGGTTTGTTCCGATTCAACCCTGGTGTCGTCCGCCAGAACGACGCCGCGACACCTGCCGCCGGAAATCAGCAATTCCCGGACCTGGTGTTTGAACGCAAACGTTCCGCCGAGGGCGATAATGTCCTGGCGGAGGCAGGCGACGACATGGGGCAGGACGTCGGATCCGATGTGAGGATGTGCGTCATAGGCGATCCGGTGACCGGCGTGGTTCTTGACGAGGAGTGCCAGGACAAGGCGGACCCGTGGGTCCCGCAGGCGCGTGTACAGTTTGCCGTCGGAGTAGGTTCCGGCGCCTCCTTCGCCGTACAGGTAGTTTGCGTTGGGGGCAACCGTGCGCTGTTCGTGCAGGGTTTTAATGGCTAGGGCGCGTTCTTCCACGGTGGGGCCGCGTTCCAGGATCAGCGGTTTGCATCCGTGGCGGGCAAGAAGCCAGGCGGCGAAGAGGCCCGCCGGACCGGACCCAACCACAATCGGTTGTGTGGGTTTCTGGTGTGGGGTGAAGTCCGCCTCAAGGAAGGGGTCCGGTTCGTCGGGGGATGGGGTCAAAGGGGGGGTGGTTCCGTCGGGGGGGGCGATTTGTGCGATCAGACGATAGTCCAGACGCAGGCGTCCCTTCTGGCGGGCATCCAGACTGCGGTGCAGGATTTTGTATCCGACCACCGCGGGATCGGGCAGGCCGAGGTGCCGGGCAATGAACGGGCCCAGATGCAGATCGAGGGCCGGATCGCGGCGCAATGGTTCGGTGAGGAGCAGGGGGAGGTCAATGCGTTGGGGTATGGTATTCATAGGTGGTGGTTTGCTGGTCGCGGAACCGGCGCGGGGTTGTGCCGAGAATGCGTCGGAACTGGCGGGTGAAGTAATTGCTGTCGTTGAAACCGACATCGAGGGCGATGGCGGTGATGGTCAGGTTACTGTTACGCAGGAGCGTCATGGCCTTTTGGATGCGGAGGCGCACGAGGTAGTCGATGGGGGTCTGTCCTGTGGCCTTGCGGAAGACGCGCATGAGGTTGCTGCGCGACATGTGGGCGATGGCCAGCAGGTCGT
>CAZHRU010000014.1:0-41437 GCA_964535015.1 uncultured Verrucomicrobiota bacterium
AGGTTAATAGTACAGCCAAAAACGGGAAACAGATTGCCTGTCCCTTGAGAAACCTTGTCCCTTGAGAAACCTGACGGTTATGACCCCGCTGGCGGCGTGGTAAATCCCTCCGGTTATTTGTTCCCCGAAAGAAGCGTCATGGCCTCATTGAAAGTGACGCCTCTGATTTTGACGAAAAAGTCGATGGCGTTGCCGTGGTCGGCTAGGGACAGGTTAATAGTACAGCCAAAAACGGGAAACAGATTGCCTGTCCCTTGAGAAACCTGACGGTTATGACCCCGCTGGCGGCGTGGTAAATCCCTCCGGTTATTTGTTCCCCGAAAGAAGCGTCATGGCCTCATTGAAAGTGACGCCTCTGATTTTGACGAAAAAGTCGATGGCGTTGCCGGACTGGCCGGAGTCCGGGCAGTTCCAGTAATTGAGTCGAGCCAGGGGGATCGCCCCATTCTGGTAAATAAGCGGGTTGCAGGAATGACCTATGTATGGCAGCATTCAAACTATGGTTGCAGTAAGCGAGATCAAGGCGTTTTGTGGACGGCTGGCTGTGGAATACCGGCCGAGCCGGATTGTCCTGTTTGGCTCCTACGCTCACGGCAAACCCCGGCCGGATTCGGACGTTGATCTGCTGGTGGTGTTGCCGTTCAAAGGGAGTGGTGTCAGCAAAGCCGCCGAGATGATCCGGAAACTGAACCCATCCTTTGCCGTTGATTTGGTCATCCGAACGCCATCCGATGTCGAGCGCCGTGTGGCCATGAACGACTTTTTCTTGAAAGAGGCCACTAACGGAAGGTTGCTGTATGAAGCCCCTGACGCGTGAGTGGATTGCCAAAGCCGAGGCTGATTATCGGACGGCGAGCCGGGAATGGCGTGTGCGTCGACAGCCGAACTATGATGCGGTGTGTTTCCATGCCCAGCAAGCGACGGAAAAGTACCTGAAGGCGCGCCTTCAGGACGGAGACATCGCCTTTGCAAAGACCCATAATCTGATTCACTTGCTCGATCTCGTTTTAGCCGTGGAACCGACATGGGATGCTTTTCGTCCGGACTTGGGAGTCCTCAATCAGTTTGCCGTCGCGTTTCGGTATCCCGGAGAGTCTGCCCAGAAAGCAGTGGCCGCCCAAGCCTTGAAGATTAGTAAGGCTCTTCGTTTGGAGGCTCGTTCGGTTCTGCGTGTAGCGTGAACCCAGTGGTCCCTATTCGACCGAACGCGGCGCGTGAGTTCAAGGTTCGGGCGTGTCTGAACAACTCGCTGGGGTTTGGCGGGCACAACTGCTCGCTGTTGCTGAAGGCGCTGTAAGCGTTTAGGCGCCGGGGCGATTGACACGATAACGGCATGGAGTGGAAACGCTCCATGCCGTTTTTCTTTGTCTTCAGTCCCTCCGCGACCGCTTCTTCCGATCCTTGACCGCTCCCCCGTAATGTGGCAGTCTCCCTCGCACAAAAGCGCTCATTCATGGCGGGTGTGTTCTCCCAGCCTCGAAGCACTGGTTCTTTATCACATGCAGGCGGGGTGGCGTGGATGGGGCAGATGGTTTCTGAGTAGACAAGGGGTGTCGCCATGCAGTTCACCATGCGAAAAACGGTATTTCTGGCAGGTCTGGTCTGGTTGGGTGCCCTGATGTCGATTGGCGCCGCCGGCAAGAACGACGCGAAGGCGCTGGATGACTACAACTTTGCCGTCTGGCTCTACAACAGCGGCAAGTATGACATGGCCGCGGAAACCTATGGCGCGTTCCTGAAGAACTATCCCGACCACGAGCGCAAGTGCGATGCGCGATTCGGGTTGGCGCAGTCGTGGTTTCACACCGACAAGTTTGAGCAGGCCGCCCGGGAGTACGAGCAGGTGCGTACGGGGCATCCCGATTTTT
Source organism: uncultured Verrucomicrobiota bacterium (assembly GCA_964535015.1). Classification (GTDB taxonomy): domain Bacteria; phylum Verrucomicrobiota; class Kiritimatiellia; order CAIKKV01; family CAITUY01; genus CAZDUS01. Next base: position 1,869 of record CAZHRU010000014.1, read on the forward strand.
CCCAGTCCGTCGAAGTGTTGTTCCAGCTCGGTCAGACCTATGTGGCGCTTGGCCGATTCAGTGAGGCGCTGCCCCTGTTTGCGCAAGTGCGGGAGAAGCATGCGACCCATTACCTTGCCGATTGGGCCGCGGCCCGTCAGGCGGCCTGTCTTATCAGCGTTGAAAAGTACAAGGAGGCGGAAGACCTCCTCAACCCGTTTGTGGAGAAGTATGCGGATGGGGGTGCAACAGAGACAAAGGCAATGCTCAAGAAGATGGACGCCGCGGGGATCAAGGCCGGCGATGCCTTTGCCAGTCTGATTGAGAAGAGCGCTTTCAACCAGGCCTTTGCGCAGTTCAGTCTGAACCGGTTTGGTGATGCCCAGAAGTCATTCGACCGTTTTCTGGCGAAGTTTCCGAAGAGTGATCTGGGCGAGGAGGCGCGTTTCCGGCTGGCCCAGGCGTTTTACCGGCAGGAGTCCTATGCCAAGGCGGCCGCCACCTATGAACTCGTGGCCGCCGGTGACGGGAGTTTTGCGGAAGCGGCCGGATATGAACAGGGGTTGGCCCTCTACAAGGCGGGCAAGCTGAAGGAATCATCCGCCGCATTTGAAAAGATGACCGGCCGGTTTCCCAAGAGTCCGCAAGCGGGCAAGGCGCGGTTGTATGCGGGTACGGCCCTGTACGAGGCGGGCGATTTCAAGGCCGCCATCGAACGGCTCGAACCCCTGGTTACGGCCGGCAAGGAGCAGGCCGGCGAGGCGGCGTATTGGGTTGCCATGAGTCTCCTGAAGCAGGGCAAGGCCGAGGAGGCGGAGAAGGCCCTGCTGGCGGCCTTGCGTGATTTCCCGAAATCGGCTGTGGCCGGCGATATGCGGTTGGGACTTGCCGATGCCTGTCTGGCCCGGGACAAGTTCGAGGCGGCGGCGGCGGCCTTCAAGGAGTACGCCGAGGCGTTTGAAACGAACGATCAGGCGCCCCGCGCCTTGTATTCCGCCTGTGCGGCGCTTCACCGCGCCGACAAGTTTGCTGATTCCGATGCGCTTTGCCGGCGTTTTGGCCAGAAGTACGACAAGAACGACCTGCTTCCGCAGGTGCTTTTCCTGAGCGGGGAGAACCGGTTCCTGATGAAGCAGTATGCCGATGCCGGCGAGCGTTACGAGGCGTTCCTGCGGCAGGGCGACAAGGCGGCGGATCGCCTTGCCCGGGCCCACTACCGGCTGGCCTGGGTACACCACTACGCCAAGCGGAATCCGGAGGCGATTGAGACCCTCAAGAAGGTTGACAGGAAAGCCGCCGGTTCCGTGATTGCCGCCGAGGCGGATTATCTTGAGGGACTTTGCCGGTTTGACATGGAGCAGTACGAGGCGGCGACCCAACCCCTGCGCGCCTACTTGGATGCCCGTGATCATGCGCGATTCGGCGATGACGCCCTGCTGAAGGTGGCAATGGCGGCCATGAAGCAGGATCGGAAGGCTGAAGCGGCGAAGTACCTGGAACGTTTCATCCGGGAGTATCCGGGGAGTGACCTGCTTCTGCAGGTTCAGTATCAGATGGCGGAGTGCTATCACGACCAGAAGGCGTTTGACAAGGCGATCGAGGCTTACACGCAAGTGGCAAGCCGGTCGGAAACGAACGATCTGGCCCCGTATGCTCTTTTTGGTATCGGACTGTGCCGTTACGAACGTGAGCAGTGGGCCGAAGCCGTTCATGAGTTTGAACAGGTGGCGGTCAAGTTTCCCAAGTCGGAAACGGCGGCGCAGGCGCACTACCGCAAGGCCTTGAGTCTGATGAAGTTGAAGCAATGGGCGGATGCCGAGCAAGCCGCCATGGCGGTCTACACCGGCTTCCCGAAACATGAACTTGCCCGCATGGCCTTACTGGTCACAGGGACGTGCCGTCAGGAGCAGAAGCAATGGGAGGAGGCCGCGGCGGCATTCAAGGCGCTGGCGGAAGACTATGCTCCCGCGGATGACCGGGCGCGGGTGCTCTATGAGCAAGCATGGTCCTGGCGCCAGGCCGGCAAGGATGACAAAGCCCTGCAGGTATTCCGCGACCTGGTTGATAAATGCCCCGGGGACCCGTTGGCGGCGGATGCCTTTTTCTACCTCGGGGAGGCTCGCTACAAGATCACGCCTGAGGCGGTTGCCGCCGAGAAGCCGGAACAGCGCAACCGCCGGCTCAGCGAGGCGCTGGCCCTTTATGGCAAGGTTCTGGATGTTTCAAAGGATAAGCGTCTTGCGGACAAGGCGCTATTCCGAATGGGCTGGAGTCATTGGCTGATGGATGATTATGCGAAGGCGGCTGGAGTGTTTGACCGCCTGGTCAAGGAATTCCCTGAGGGTGAACTCTGCATGGACGGTCTCCTGCAGGGGGGGCAGGCGTACGCGAAGGATGGCCAGGCCGAGGCTGCCGCCGCGCGTTTCCGCCAGTTCATTGCCGACAAACGGTCGGCGAAACACGAGTTGCTGTCCGATGCCTGCCTGGGCCTGGCCAACAGTCTCATCATCATGGACAAGCATGCCGACGCGATTGAACCGCTCGAAACTGTTCTCAAGCACAGTGCCGAGGATCGTCTGCTTATCCAGGCGAACTTCCTGTTGGGGAAAGCCAGGTTCAATTTGCGGAAATACGATGGCGCCGAGGCGTGTTTCGGGGAGGTCACGCGGCGCACCAAGGCGGAAACGGGGGCGGAAGCGCAGTTCTACCTTGGACAGGTGGCGCAGGCGAAGAATGATTTCAAGGCGGCCATTATGGCTTATCTGAGGGTGATTGCGCTCTACGGCGAGTATCCCGAGTGGGTGGCGGGCGCGCTGTTCGAGAGTGGCAAGTGTCACGAGGCGCTGGGCGACAAGGAACAGGCCATGAAGGCCTACGACGATATTCTCAAGAACCACAAGGGTACAAAATGGGCCAAGGCGGCGGCGGAACGCCGCGGAACGATGTAGATGGCCGCGAAGCGAAGCGCAGGCTTTGCCGATGCGGTGGCGACAGGAGGAACACTTCATGCGAAAATACCGTGTCATTTGTATGGTGGGGATAGGGGTTCTGGTCTCAGGCATGGCCGTGGGGCAGATGGCGGTCAAGGCGCCTCCGCCGGCGGTGCCGGCTGCCAGTCCGGCGGCCGTGGAAACCGCGCCGGGCAAACCTGCCCTGACCATGGCCCAGCTTCTGCAGAAGGGAGGGCCAGTCATGTATCCTCTCTATCTCTGCAGTATCCTGGTGCTTGGATTTGCCGTTGAGCGCCTGTTGACCCTCCGTCGCCGGAAGGTATCGCCGCCACAAGTCATGGAGCCACTGCGGGTGGCGCTGGCGCCACAGGCCGGAGTGTTCGATGCGGGGGCCCTGATGGCGACGTTGCAAGGCGCGGCAAGTCCGCTCGCCCGTATTGTGATGGCGGGCCTGCGCCGTGCAAACCGTCCGATTATCGAAGTCGAGAAAGCCATGGAGGATACGGCCGCCAAGGAGGTGACCCGGCTGCAGCGGAACAACCGGGTGCTTTCCGCGGTGGCGAGCGTTGCGCCGCTGCTGGGGCTGCTGGGAACGGCGACCGGGATCATCCGCACCTTTATGACCGTGGCCCAATCGGAAGATGCCCTGGGCAGGACCGAACTGCTTGCCGGCGGCATTTATGAGGCGCTGGTGGCGACGGCCGTCGGGTTGGTGATCGCCATCGTGGCTTTGGTGCTCTACTTCTTCTTTCAGGAGCGGGTGGAGCGGCTGGTGGCCGAAATTGACGAGACGACCACGGTCTTGGCTGAACAACTGGCCTCCAGAACCTGAGCCGGGAGCCCCGCATGAGAATCAAAATGCCTGTGCATGACTTCTACGGGATCAACGTGATCCCGATGATCGACACGATGATGTTCCTGCTGATTTTCTTCCTGATGGCCACCAAGTTTGCCGACATCGAACGCGATGTGCAGGTCAAGCCGCCGGAGAGTCACAACGCCCGGCCCGTCACCGCCATGCCTCGGGAACTGGTGATCAATGTGGGGCAGGATGGGAGGCTGACGATCGGCGGCCAACCCCGGCAACCGGCGGACGTGGACCGGCTTATTGGCATGGCGCGATCGGGGAATCCTGATCAAGAGGTTGTGGTCCGCGGTGACAGGCGGGTGGTGTTGCAGTATGCCGTGGACATCCTCGACCTGTGTGAAAAGCACGGGGTGAAACACACCTACCTCACGACCCGCCAGGGTGATCAGTAGGGTGAAGCCGGCACGATACTCAGGGGTACGCATTGAACGATAACCCGCGAGCGACAATGCTTCGGTTCTGGATCTGGTTTGTGGTGACCACCGGGTTCATCGCCGCAGTGGCGGCCAGTCTGCTGGCGCCCATCAGTTGGTCTGCCTACGGACGGTATGTCTTCCTCCGTTACGGTTGGCAAATGGTGGCTGCGATTCTTACCGTGGGAGCGGTCCTTCTTGTCTCCCTGCTGGCCGCCGGGCGGCGGAAGGCCTCGGGACTGCTGGCCCTCGGCATGTTCATCAGCATGGTGGCGCACATGATGGTGGCGTCCCTGTTCAGCGAGTACAGGTTGAGTGCCCCGGCGGCAGTCACGGGCAACGAAACCAAGGTTGCGATGTCGCCGGGTGTTCCCCAGTTGACGGAGAGCCGGTTGAGCGAGGAGGTGAGGGGCCAATTCACGGCGACGACCCAGCCGGATTTCCGCGACTTGAGCGTGGAACGGAAGGGGAAGGCGGATGCGCCTGAATCGCGGATCCAACGGGTGGAGGCCAAACTGGCGGACACACCGGACCGGGAACCCACCCCGGAACGAGTGCAGGCCGTCCAAGCCTCGGGAGGCAAGGCGCGGATCGAGGATACCTTGGCCACAGCCGGCGGGAGGCGTCCCGACGTGGACAAGGCGGTGGTGGTGAAGTTGGCGCGCGTGCAATCTGCCCGTGAAGGTGGCATTTCCCAAGCGGCACCCCGGAACCTGCCGGACGAAGGCGCGGTGCGTGTGCCGGCGGAGCGGATGCCGGCGGCGAAGTCCGTTCCCGCTGCCCCGATTGCGGGCGGCAAGGAGCGGGCCCCGGTGCGCGGGGCGACGGAAATCGGCGGCGGCCGGCATGGTGCGCGCAAGGCGGAGGATATTCTGCGTGCGGTTCCGAGAAAGGAGACGGTCGACGCACTGGCCTTGAGTGCGGCACCCGTCCAGTTGGAAAGCACTGTTGAAGCACAACGGGGCGCGGTCGCCGAACGAACGACGGCTTCGATCGAGGTGGCACATGAGGGGATGACGACGCCCGAGGCGTCGGCTCCCGCGAGGGTTTCCCGTGTACTGAAGAACGCGCCGGCGCGGGCCGCCGCCGTGCGTTTGTCGGATGCCGAGCCAGCATCCGAGAATCACCGGTCCCGTCTGGATGCATCAGCATCGTTGACGGGCGGGGCCCGCCCGCGGGCGGCGAACCAACCGGTCCGTATTGCCGGCACCTTCCAGCCAATGACGGGGAAAGCGAGTTCATCCCCGGCACCATCAACCTCCACGTCCGGCCGGAAGGAATTCGAGTCCGGCAGAATCGGGAAGGGACTGGATCTTGGTGTCAGTCCGGCGGCCGCCGTCAAGGCGACCGTTCCGTTACAGGGGCGGCCGGTTGTGGAGAAGACGCTGGCTGGAGCGTTGTCCGGCAACGGTTCCGCAGGCGCCTCCGAGAGTCCGGTTATACGGGATGGGTTACCGGGGGTGGAACACCGGGTGGACAACAGCACCGTGGCGGCGGTGGGGCGGCGCGCCGAACCCGTCAAAAATGGCGCCGCACCGTCCGGCATAGCGGCAACGTTCCAGAAGAACTACTATTCCAAAACGGTTACGGTTGACAAGCGCGGTATGGATCAGGAGGGTTTTGACGTTGGCGGCGGCGATCTGGTGGGGCCGTCCTTGGCGATGGTGACCGCGATCCGGCCTGACGACGTAGGCGTGGAGGTCATGTCGGATGTCTCCGTTGTGCAGGCAGTGTTTGCGCCCGTGCCGGCGGACGGTGTGCGGGAACCTGTTGTTGTGCGGGGGCATTCGGCGGGGTTGGCCATGGCGGATGTTGGCGGTAGTGCCGTGCCGTTCACGCCGGTTCCATCGGGCGGCACCGGGAGCACGGGTACGTTGCGAATGGCAACGGCGGGAGCATGGCAGGATTTAGGCGGAGGGGGGCGTCAGGTGAGCGGGGACTGGGGGCTGCACGGCGATGCGGTTTCCGTGCCGCGGCGCGGCATGGATGAAGTTTTCCGGAGCGCGGGGGGGCCGGGCAGTTCGCTGGCCGGCGGAATGGCGGATGTGACGGCTGGAGGATGGACCGGCGCCGCGGCGGTTCCCGAGGATGCGGCGGGTTCGGTGCTGAGTCGAGTGGCAGGTTCGGGCGCCATGCATGCGGATATCATTGCTGGAGCGATTCGCGGGACAACCCCGACGGAGATCGAAAACAAGGATGGTGGCGGGGATGAACGCGGGCCGGGGCGCGGGACAGTCGGGATGCAGTTCGAAAAGGCGGAGACGGGGATGCCTCAGGTGGAAGTGGGGGGTGCAGGTGGGCGTCTGACCGTGCCTGCGGCGGCACGGGGAACATCGGCGAACGGGACGGAACGTGGCGTCAGTCTGGCGGATGGAGAAGGGGTTGCCGTGTTGCGCCGGGGTGCGGGCGGGTCTGGCACGGTTCCTGATGGTGTGTTGAACGTCAAGAGCGCAGGGACAGTGGGTGGCGCCGTCAAGGTGGCTTTTGGTTCGGCCGTCCAGGAGGCGGCGCGTGGAGAAGGGGGCAAGGGTGGCGGAGGGGTGGCCCGGGAATCGCGAATGCCAGGGGAGATCCTTGTGGCGAAGGTTGGCGGACCCATGGCGGCCGATGTGGTGGCCTCCCGCAGGGATTGGCTTGATGTTGGTTCCGCAAGCCTGTCCATGTCCGGGGGCAAACCGCATGCGCGGATGGAGGGCGGTTCGATTGGAGGGGTGGGGCAAGGCGGGCGTTCGGCAAGGGCTTCACGGGGTGAACCCGGGGGGGAAGCGCCGCGGATGCTGATTACGGATGAATTGTCGGCGGTTCCCAAAACCGTTGACCAGAAGGCCATTTACACGCTGAGATCGCCGGAGCGGCGGAAAGAGATGATTCGTGAACTGGGCGGGTCGGACAAGACTGAACGGGCGGTTGAGGCGGCGCTGGTCTGGTTGGCCGAGGCGCAGAGTGATGATGGGCGGTGGGATGTTGATGGATTCAAGACCTTGTCCCGTTGCGGTGGTGCGGGTGACCGGAGTGATGAGGATGTGGCGCTGACGGGATTGTGCCTGCTGTCATATCTGGGTGCCGGGTACACGCATGTGAAAGGGGAGCACAAGGAGTCGGTCCGCAAAGCGTTGAACTGGCTGGTTGATGGACAGAAGGCGGACGGAAATCTGCAGAGGGAGGGACAGATGTACGGGCAGGCGATGGCCACGGCCGCCCTGTGCGAGTCCTATTCCATGACCGGTGACAAGCGGTTGCTGGCGCCGATCGAAAAGGCCGTGGGTTTCATCGTGCGGGCCCAGAATCCGGGCGCCGGGTGGCGGTACGAACCGCGGAAGGATTCCGACACGTCGGTCACCGGCTGGCAGGTGCTGGCCTTGAAGAGCGCCATGATTGCCGGTGTCAGGATTGCGCCGGAGCATTTTCAATGGGTTGAGGAGTGGTTGGACGCGGTGAGGCGTGGTGACGAAGGCGGCCTCTACGCGTACATGCCGGGGCAGGGGGGGACCCCCACCATGACGGCGGAGGGTTGGTTCTGCCAGTTGATGATGCAGGAAAAGACGCGGTTACGGGGGCAGAACGAAACCATTCCCTATCTCATGGCGAACCTTCCTGCATGGTCGTCGCAGGAAAACGGTGTGAACTTGTATTACTGGTACTACAGCACGCTGGCCTTGTACATGTCCGGCACGCCTGAGTTTACCGCCTGGAACAAGGCGCTGGTGAACGCATTGCTGACCGGGCAGGTCAAGCGCGGGGCTGCCCAGGGCAGTTGGGATCCGGTATGTGTGCTGGGTCCGCGTGGCGGGCGGATCTATATGACGGCCACCGCGGCACTCTGCCTTGAGGTGTACTACCGGTACCTTCCATTCTACAAGCAACGGTAGCCGTGTCGGGGGGTCACTTTGCCGCCGGACTGCCGGGGGCCTGCCGGGATGATCCGGCGGGGCGGGCGACATAGATGTCGATGCGCCGGTTGGCGGGGTTCCCGTTTTCGAGGTCGGCTTTTTCCTTGGGCCGGCTGAACCCATAACCCATGGCATCCATGCGGTGTTTTGCGATTTTCCATTTTCCGCCGGCCAGATAGTCGCGCACCGCCTCGGCGCGCTGACGGGTAAGGTCGGTGGCTTTCTGCGCGGAATCGTTCTGCCGCTGGTCGCAATGGCCTTCTATGGTCGCCGTTGCCGCCGGATTGTCTTTCAGGATTTTGCCGATCACATCCAGGTGCTCATGGTACTGGGCTTCGAGGATGGCGCTGCCGGAGGCGAACTCGATATGCAGTTCGTGCAACTCGCGTTCATAGGTGTTTGTTTCCGGGGTCGTCTTGCCGGTCAGGTCTTCGCGGGTGCCGGTCGCCGGGATCGGGCGGTCGGAAAGTTGCGGGGTAACGGTTGTAAGCGGCGGGGTCGTCTTCCGGATGCCGGGCGCCCAGGCAATACCGATATCGAGTCTGGAGTTGGATTCGCTTTTCGCAAAGGTTCCGGCCACGAAATACCGGTAGTCGGCGCGAAGGCACAGAGTCTCGGATAGGCGATGAAGGATGCCGGCGCCGACGCGGGGGGTCACGTCCATCCCGTTATTTTCGCCAACGTCTTCCCCGTAACGGAGGATGCCCAGTCCGGCCGACAGGTATGGATCAAAGTGTTTCCGCCGGGCCAGATGGTACAGGGTATCCACGGCGGCGCCTACCGCCCAGGTGTCGCTCTCGCCGGTTGTGTTCTCCAGGCGGTCAATTCTGACGGGGGCACCGGAGGAATAGTCATCGTAATGGTTGCCTGTCAGTCGGGGGACCAGGGTGACTGATCCTTCGAGTGAAAACGTCTCGGACAAGGCGTAATCCAGCAAGAGGGTGCCGGTGTAGGCGTCATTGACGACCGCATCCCCTTCGGTGTCGAGTTTGCCGATTTCGAGGCTGATGAGCCAGGGTTGGGTGATGGTGCTTTCGGCGGCATGGATCGCTTGTGTTGAAAAGACACAGGCCGTGCCGAGCAGTACCATTGACATGCGTTGGATCGTTTTCATTGGAACCTCCCTATCGTGAATGATCACGTGAATACGTTGGCGAAAACTAACACAGGTCAGTGTGTTTGCAAATGCAAGTTTCCGGGGGGCTTACGTTTCAGAGGCGGGTGAGTATCCGGTCCAATCCTTGCATGGGCAGGCCGATGACGGTGGCGAGGTCGCCTTGGATGCGGGCGACGATGGCGGCGGAGTGGGGGTCCTGGACGGCGTAGGCACCGGCCCAGGTGAGGGGGCGGGTGAGGGCCACGTGGCGGCGCAGGCGGGCCAGAGGCCAACGGCGCAGGGTGACCGAGGCGGTATCCACCAGGGTGACAACCCGGCGGGTGCCCTGTTTGGTCTCGGGGAAGATGACGCAGGCGGCGCTGCTGATCCGGTGGGTGCGGCCGGCGAGTCCGGTCAACATGCGGACGGCGTCGGCAAGAGTGTTCGGTTTGCCGATGATCTTCCGGCCGAAGATAAGTGCGGTATCGGCGCCGATGACCAGTGCCCGGGGATAATGGATGGCGACGGCCTGTGCCTTTAGCAGGGCCAACTCCACGACATGCCGATCAAGATGAGCGCCATCATGAGGTGCGGGCTCATCAATGTGGGAGGGGATTTGCCGGAAACGGTAACCGGCGGCTCGCAAAAGGGCGGCACGACCTTGCGACTGGGAGGCGAGGATCAAGTTCACGGTCGCATCTCCGAGTCCTGGCACCCACTGTGTTTGGCATCACACCGTGACGCCCTACAAAATTCCGCAGTCGAATTCTGAGCATGACAGTGCCAAAACTCGGAGATGCGTCCTAAGTTCACGGGTAGAAAGCTCCTTGCGAATGCAAACCATGGCGGTTATAAGGACATTGCAGTCAAATGAGAAGGCAAAACTCAGGGGCGAAGGGAGATCAGGTATGGCGACGTTCAATCGCGCGATGTTAATCGGCAATCTGACGCGGGATCCGGAAGTGAAGACCATCCCTTCAGGGGTGAGTGTGGCGGATCTGCGGTTGGCGGTGAATGATGATTACAAGGACAAGGATGGACAGGTGGTCAAGCGGACCTGTTATGTGGATGTGACGGTGTGGGATAAACAGGCGGAGACCTGCAAGAAATACCTGGCCAAGGGCAGTACGGTTTATGTGGAGGGGCGGCTGCAACTGGATGAATGGACCACGGCGGAAGGGCAGAAGCGAAGCAAGTTGAGAGTGCGAGCGGACCGGGTTCAGTTTCTCGGGGCGCCCAAGGGGGCGGGTGGTGCGGGGCGGGCGGCCGGGTTGGACGACGGGGCCCCAACGCCATCGGATGGTATCGAAGAGGCGGCGCCGGATGGGGAATGAAGTGATGTGGAATGAACTGAGCCGGGATATTTTGGCCGGTGGTTTGGTCACGCGGGAGCAGGCGTTGGCGGTGTTGCGGTCGGATGATGACGAACTGCTGGGGGTATTGCAGGCGGCGTTTGAGATCCGGAAGCGTTATTTCGGGCGTGATGTGACGCTGCATGTGATTCGCAACGTCAAGAGCGGGGCCTGCAGTGAGGATTGTTCGTACTGCAGTCAGTCGGCGTCGGCCACCTCGGCGGTGGATTGTTATCCGATGCAGACGGTGGAGAAGATTGTCGAGGGGGCGCAGGCGGCGCACCGGTTGAACGCCTACCGGTATTGTGTGGTGGCCAGTGGCCGGGCGCCGGTGGAGCAGGAACTGGAGATGATTTGCGAGGCGGCGCGGCGGATCAAGCGCGACGTGCCGATTCAACTTTGCACATCGTTGGGGATTTTGAATGCGGGGCAGGCGCGGCGGTTGAAGGAAGCGGGTGTGGATCGGTACAACCACAATCTTGAGACGTCCGAGCGGCATTACGGGGCGATTTGTTCGACGCATGGGTATGGCGACCGGGTGGACACGGCGCGGGCGGTGAAGGGGGCGGGTCTGGAACTTTGCAGTGGCGGGTTGATCGGGATGGGTGAGACGCTGCAGGATCGGGTGGATCTGGCGTTTGCATTGCGTGAGACGGGCGCGGATTCGATTCCGGTGAATTTCCTGGATCCGCGACCGGGGACGGCGTTGGAAGGCATGGCGCGGATTGGGGCGGCGGATGTGTTGCGGACGCTGGCGATGTTCCGGTTTGTGCATCCCGACCGGGAGATTCGGATTGCGGGTGGGCGTGAGGCATGCCTGGGTCCGTTGCAGGCGCTCAGTTTGTATCCGGCGAATTCGCTGTTTACAGTGGGATACCTGACGACGGGCGGGCAGGGGAATGAAGCGGACCGAAAGATGATTGAGATGGCGGGATTCCGGATTGCGGGGATTGTGGATACGGGGGAGTGAGGGGGGGAGGGGGGAGTGAATGGTGAATGGTTGATGGTGAATGGTGAGGGACGGGGAGGGGGGAGTGAATGGTGAATGGTTGATGGTGAATGGTGGTGAATAGTGAATGGTGGTGAATGGTGAATAGGAAAAGGAGGTAATCATGAAGAAAAATGTGTTAGCAGGTTTGGTGTTGGCAGTGGTGATGTTGGGTGGGCGTGTTTGGGCGGCGGATTGGGAGACTGATTTTGCCAAGGCGTCGACCGATGCGGCCAAGACGGGCGCCTACATGCTGTTGGATTTCAGCGGGTCGGACTGGTGCGGCTGGTGCATAAAGTTGGACGAGGAAGTCTTCAGCAAGGCTGAATTCAAGGCGTATGCCAAGACAAATCTGGTGTGCGTATTGCTGGATTTCCCCCGCAAGAAGCCGCAAAGCCAGAAACTCAAGGATCAGAATGCCAAGTTGGCGCGGCAGTATGGCATCAGGGGGTATCCCAGTGTCATTATCCTATCTCCGGCAGGGGAGTTGGTGGGGCAGACGGGGTATCAGCCGGGCGGGCCGAAGGCATACGTGGAGCATTTGAAGACGATGATAGATGCCCACAAGAGCAAGCAACCCAAGAAGGCGGCTGAACCGGTGGATGTCTTTTTCGGCAAACCGGGGAAGGCGGGCGGGAAGTAGGGAGAGAGTTTGCCCTTCCGCCACGAGCCATTCCTCTTAGCCGGAACGATTCAGTTCTCTTGATGTTCAATTGGTGGACGCCGGCGTCCCGACGGCGTCAGGAGTCTCTCTGGCGCTCCCCTCGTTCAACGCCGCCGGGACGTCGGCGTCCACCTTTCTGTGTGTGAATTCAACTGCACTGCAATCTTAGACACCGTCCACTTGAATCCCAAGACTTCGGGCTGCTACGGCCTGTTGAAGATCATGCGTCAGAAAGCGATCCAGTCCGGAGGTGTCCCGGACAACCAGGGCGGCGGAAAGATGAATGGCATCCAGTGTTCCAATGACCGTTGGAAAAGAATCCCCGGCCCGCGACAGTATGGCGTCTGTCACAGGAACGATATGCAAGGCTTCATCCACCCTATCAATATCGCGGCGGAGTAGGGCCACTTGGAAGTCATCAATGGTTCCGTTCAGGCGCAGGCGGTCCATGGTTCGCAAGGCCTCGGTCTTCCACACTCGACTGCTGTATGCCTGGGTCCATTTTCCCCATTGAGTCGTCTTCTGAGGATCACCCAGAAGCACACGGAGGATGACGGAGGTGTCAAGGTACACTTTCATCGACGGCGCCTATCCCCCAGAAGCATGTCGAGGCCAACGGAAGGCGATGGTAGGGAAATGCCGTTGATCGTCCGCAACGTGGCGATGGAGCGAAGAGGAGGCCGAATTGTCGGCCCTGGAGACTCCGGAACAACCCGAGCCACAGGTCGCTGGTGCGACGTCACCAGTAGTTCCTGCCCCTCCACGACCATATGGAGATAGCGACTGAGATTCTGCTTAAGCGAAGCAACGCTGACTGTTTTCATGGACATAGTATGGACACGTCATGTCCATTATTACAAGCGTCTTTTCGGAAAGCGGAGCGTTGGGCGTAACGAGCGGGTGGTGCGGGGACTCTGACTTCGCTCCACCGAGTCCCGAGGCGGGCAGGGATGTCATCCGGGCAGTTGGTGGCGGGTGATGGTTTTTCCGGACCAGGAGAGTATCTTGCGGGCCTTGAGTTTGCGGAGGAGGCGGGAGAGGGTTTCCGGGGTGGTGCCGATGGCGGCGGCCACATCCTTCTTGCTGATGGCGATTTGAACCACCTTCTGGTCCCGGTACTGCTCCTTGAGGAACCACAAGAGGCGGCTTTCGACATCGTGGGCGGACTGTTGCACGAGGCGTTCGGCCAGGTAGCGTTGTTTGCGCATGAGCATGGCGATGAAGTCGTTCCGGAAGGACAGGGTGCCCAGCAGGGCGTGGACTTCATTGCGGGGGAAGACGATCAGTTCGCTGGCGACGAGAGCCGTGGCGGTGACGGGGTAGTTTTCCCGTTCAAAGAGAACCACTTCGGCGAAGACCTCGCTGGGTTGCACCACCTTGATGACGACCTCGCCGCCGTCGGGGGTGGTCTTGTGGAGTTGGATGGCGCCGCGGCGCAGGAGATAAAGGGCGCGGCCGGCGTCGCCTTCGCGGAAGAGGGTTGCGCGTTTCTTCAGATCCTTCAAACTGCTGATGGCTGCGAGCGCCTTGAGGCTTTCGGGTGACAGATCCTTGAAGAAGTTGCTTTCCGCCAGAAGGTGATAACTCAGCATAGTGGTTCCTATAAGGTGAGGAGATCCTGAATACTTTCCCACGTCATTGAAGTGAAGGCATTTTCGTTACTGGACAAGGTGGCGTCGATGACGGCTTTCTTCTGGTTCTGGAGGGCGAGGACCTTTTCCTCGACGGTGCCCTTGGTGATGAGTTTGATGCTGTAGACGGTGCGTTTCTGTCCGATACGGTGGGCGCGGTCGGTGGCCTGGTTTTCCACGGCGGGATTCCACCAGGGGTCAAAGTGGATGACCATATCGGCGCCGGTCAGGTTCAATCCCGTGCCGCCGGCCTTGAGGCTGATGAGAAAGACGGGGACGGTGCGATCGGTATTGAAACGGTGGACTTCGGCCATCCGGTCCTTGGTGGCGCCGTCGAGGTAGCAGTAGGCGATCTGGCGTTGATCCATCTGGTGGCGCAGGATTGTCAGCATGGAGACGAACTGACTGAAGACGAGGACGCGGTGGCCGCCGTCGAGGGCCTCGTCGAGCAGTTCGAAGAAGAGGTCCATCTTGGCGGAAGGTGCTTCGGCGTGCAGGCCGTCTAGTTTCAGGAGGTCCAGGTGGCAGCAGACCTGGCGCAGGCGCAGGAGGGTTTTGAGGACTTCCATGCGGGAGCGTTGGAATCCCTGTTTGGCCACCAGGTCGGTCAGGCGGCGGCGCGAGGAATCCACGAGTTCCTTATAGACGGCCTTCTGGTCGGGGCTGAGCGAGCAGGTGGCCATGCGTTCGATGCGGGGCGGGAGGTCGCGTGCCACTTCGACCTTCAGGCGGCGCATCAGGAAAGGCTGGAGTTTGCGGCGGAGCCGGAGTTGGGCGGCCTGGGCCTCGGGGCCACCCTGTCCGATGGGGAGTTCGTAATGATGGCGGAAGGAATCGTGTGAGCCGAGGTATTTCGGCATGAGGAAATCCATGATGGACCAGAGATCCGAGACGCCGTTCTCGATGGGCGTTCCGGTGAGGACCACGCGGTGGAAGGCGCGGATTTCCTTGGCGGTGATGGCGTTCTGGGTGGAGCGGTTCTTGATGTGCTGGGCCTCGTCGAGCACCATGACGGAAAATTCCATTTCGCGGTAGTGGGCGATGTCGCGGCGGAGCAGGGCGTAGGAGGTGACGACCAGATGTGCATTCGGGATGTCGGCCCATTTGCTATGGCGATCGCTTCCCGAGAGCGGCAGGACCCGCAGGGCGCTGACGAACTTCTGGGCTTCCTCCGCCCAGTTGTTGACGAGGCTGGTGGGGCAGATGATCAGGGCGGGTTTGTTACGCGCGGCGGGATGATGGCGTTCCAGTTGGAGCCAGGTCAGCGTCTGGAGGGTTTTTCCGAGACCCATCTCGTCCGCGAGGATGCCGCCGAAGGTGTTGACTTCCAGGAAGCGGAGCCAGTTGACGCCCTCCTTCTGGTAGGGGCGCAGAATGCCGTCGAGGGCGGGGGGGAGGGGGACGGGTTCGGCGGACTGGAGGCGTGACTGGTGTTCGGCGGCGAGGCGCCAGGGGGCGGGGGCTTCCACGTCGACGCCGTCGAGGGCGTCCAGCGAGGTCTTGACGTAGGAGGAATAGACGGCGGGCATGCGGAAGGCGCCGGGCCGGCTTCCTTCGCCGCTGGAGCAATCGCGGAAGACTTCCATCATGGAGTCGATGGCGGCGGAATCCAGGAGGATGGTACGGCCATTCCGTTCGATGAAGGCTTCGCCCTTCAGCAGGGCGCGTTGGATATCGGCGGGGGCGAGGCGGTTGCCCTCGCCATCCTCGAAATCGAATCCGACTTCGAACCAGCCGGGTTGATCGCCCTCGCTGTGGATGCTGACGACGGGGGTGGCGAAGTCCATGGATTCCATGACGCCGCCGATGCGGCCCTCCAGTTCCACGCGCCAGCCAGACCGGCGCAGGGCGGGGACATGACTGCCGAGGAAGTTCAGCACTTCGCGGCAACCGACGATGGGGCTGAGGGCATCGCCGGAGTCGCCGGAAATCCCGAAGGAGGAGAGGGTGGCGAGGGCCTCCTTTTCGGCGGGCATATTGCGGACGGTGTAACGCATGAGGTCGGCGGGGTCGGGGATGGCGAAGTGGCCGGCGGGATCGTTCTTGCCGGCGACGAGGCGGATGCCGTTGTATTCGGCGTGGACGGTGGCGGCGAGGGAGGCGGGGCTGCCGCGGATGACCAGTCGGAAACGCGGGGGGGCGGGTTCCACGGTGAAGAGATCCGGCGAGAGGTCGCTTTCGATGCGCATGAAGCCGGCGAGCATCGGCAGTTCGGTCTGCATGAAGCGGGGCACGGACTCGCGGGGAATGATGACCGGTTCGGAGTAGATGGAGCGGATGGGTTCGGGCAGGATTTTTTCAAGCGGCCAGAAGTGGCGGGCCCCGTAGGCCCAGCCATGGCGTCCGTTGACGACATAGAGGGGCGTTTCGGCGGGTTTCATGAACGGGATTTCCGTGTGGAGGATCAGGATCAGTTCGCCATTGTCGCGGTCGAGATCGAGATGCAGATAGGAGACCAGGCGGGAGGCGGCCACGGTGATGGGGGTTGGCTGGCCTTCCTCGGCCAGGGACATGCCCTGCAAGAGGTGAAGCAGGGAGAGGAAATCATGGGGTGTCAGGTCCACGGCGCCGCGGGCGGGTCCTTCGGCGATATCTTCGAGGACAAAGAGGATGGCTTCGTCCTTCTGGGAAAGGCCGAGGCAGATGCCGGGGCGGACCTGATCGATGGGGACGGTTTCGTTACCGATGGCGACGGAGCAGGTGATGGGGATGCGGCCGGTGTTCACGCCTTCGCGCCAATGGGCGCCCAGGGAGAGGAGGAGTCGGGCGGCGATGCTGCCCGGTTCGCCGAGTCGGGCGCGTTTGGCGTAGGCGTTTTCCGCATAGGCTGCCATACGGGCGGCCCGGCGTAGTTCCTCCCGTTTCAGGGTTTCCAGTTCGGGGTTGTTATTGCGCCGGATCCATTCCAGGCACAGGGCCACGACGTGGGCGCAGATGATTCCCCGTTCCTTGCTGTCGCGGCAGGGGCAGTGATTTTCGGCGGAACCGTCCTGCCGGATGCGGACGGCGGTTCTCAAGGGGCGGTTGCTCCACAGGATGGTGCCGGTGATCAGGGGAGGGGAGTAGGTGACGTCCTGCACCAGATTGCGTTCGGCCAGGGTCTGGGCGTCGTGAAAGACGCGGTGTCCCGCCCAGTTGATGAGCACCTGATGAGTGATGGGAGGACGTGCCGACATGGGTTACCGTGCGGGATGATTCATCCAGAGGGTGGTCCACTCGCCCCTGACCAGGGTGTCATGGAGTGTGAACCCGTGAAGTTGAAACGCGGCGATGACATCATCGGCTTGCGGATTGAGGATGCCGGAAAGGATCAGGGACGCCGATGGGGTGGTGGCGACCAGGGTGGTGAGGATGGAGGTGTTCTCAATGAGGACGGTGGCGAGGATATTGGCGACGACCGTTTCAAAAGGGGGGAGGTTGGAGAGGGAGGCGAGATCGGCGACGCGAAAGGCGATGGTGTCGGCATGGTTCAGGGCGGCGTTCTCGCGGGCGACGCGGATTGCATCGGGATCGTTGTCAATGGCGGTGATGCCGGTGAAGCCCAGGCGGGCCCCGGCGATGGCGAGGATGCCGGAGCCGCAGCCGACATCCAGCAGGCGTTGGCCGGGGTGCAAGGTGGCGATGACGTCCAGGCAATGGAGGCAACCGCGGGTGGTGCCGTGCTGGCCGGTGCCGAAACTCATGCCGGGATCGATTTCCAGGACGATATCGTCCGAGGCGGCGGTGCAGGATTCCCAGGAGGGTTTGATCCAGATCCGGTTGGAGACCTTCTCGGTGTGGAAGAACCGCTTCCAGGTCTCGGCCCAGTTCTCGGGGGGCAGGGGTGTGGTGGTGGCGGTCCAGGGGGAGTTGGGGAACTGACGGCGGACGAGGGTGTCCAGGGCGGACAGGCGGTGCAGGGCCTCCGCCTGGCTGGCGCAGAAGTATTCAATGCGGGCGAGATCGCGGTCGGCGTCGAGCCAGGTGGTGCACTGGTCGTCAGCCTCGAGCACGGCGATTTCGTCCACGAACTCAGCCACGGCGGTGGTGGTTTCCACGCGGGCGACATGCAGGAGGGGTTTGGGGAGAGCAGGGGACATCGTTTCAGTTCTTCTTCGGGTGCAGAGGGCGTTTGAAGTGGAAGCCGTTGGCGGTGGCGGAGGTGGCGGCGCCGAACTCGCCCAGGACGGAACGGCCCAGGTTCAGGCGGCCGAGGACGTTATCGGTGGTTTTGAAGTGGCATTTTGCTGTTTGAAGAAGCACGGTGGGGGAGTGTTTCTCGATCAGGGTGATGGCGGCGTCCTGGACGAGATTGGAGGCCCCTTTTGGGAGTTTGACGCCCAGTTGTTCGCCCAGTTTGCGCAGGCCGAGGAGGAAGCCTTCGCGGGCGAGGATGGAGGCGGCCGCCACGGCGATATCGGACTCGGCCTTATGCATCTGGACCAATTCGATCTTGCGGCCCTTCTGCATCAGGGCGCGTTTGACCTGTTCCTTGCTGCCGAACTGGTCGGAGACGGCGCGGGGGCAGGAGGGGATTTTCTCCAGCAGGTTTTCGATGGCGCGGGCGTGGCCCCAGGAGAGGATGGAGTTCACATTCCGGATTTTGGTATAGAGTTGGTTGTATTTCTCCGGGCCGATGGCGATGACGCTGTAGCGGCCGGGGCCGAGCAACTGGCGGAGCGATTTGGCGATGTCGAGGGCGCGGGCATCGCTGGAGATGGTTTTGCTGTCGCGTACGCCCATCTCCTGCATGGTTTTGGTCAGGGTTTCGTCGGTATAGGCGCTGGCGATGACGAGCGGGCCGAAGAAATCGCCTTTGCCGCTTTCATCCACGCCGATATGCGGGGCGAAGGCCTCGGGGTTGACGACCTCCTCGTAGCCCAGTTTGACGGTTTGGACGATCTGGGGTTCCATGACGAAGGTTACGAAATCCTGGGCGCCCTTTCCCTGGACGACGCATTTCCCTGACTGGTAGAGGACGATGCGGCAGCCCTCGGCGTCGGCGGCGATGATGGAATAGGGGACGGTGGCGGGTTTGTAGTTGCCCTGCTCCAGAATCAGGATCAGGGAGGCCTGCTGGCTCTCGTTTAGTACAAAGGTGAAAGAATTGCGCTGTTCCATAGAAATACCCTTATATCAAAATAGGGGCGGAGCGACAAAGGTTTTGGTGCGACTTATTCAACGGCGGAATCCGAAAGGATTCCGCTACGGCATGGGCGGAAAGGATTCCGTTGTGGTATGGTCGGAATCCGAAAGGATTCCGCCACGCATGGTATCCTAAAAGATTCCGCATGGTAGCGGCATTCTTTCGAATGCCGTGACGCTGGGTCACGGGGATCGAGTGACCTCTGCGGGAGGGGTGATGGGAGGGGCGGGGCGTATGAGTTTGTAGTGTTTGCGTACCAGGTCGAGATGGAACAGGTTTTCCACGCGGGCCATGATGCGGTGGCGCCGTTCACGACGGGTCAATTGGTGATTGGGGTCCGGCTGGAAGAGTTCGCGGGTGGGCGGGAGGTTGTCGCGCATGACGGCCGGGTGGGTTCCGGTGAAGGGGCGGAGGACGGCCGGGTCGATCTGGTTCATTTGCACCTGGATCTTCTTGGGGCTCCAGTACTTCTCGATGCCATCCTTGGTGCGCTGGATGTGGGTCTGGGTGCGGGCCCAGCCGTAATGGTAGATGGTGGCGTTGGTATGGGCGGCCTTGGGGTAGCGTCCGCGCATGGCGGAATCGAGTACGGAGAAGAAGAGACCCTTGGGGCCCCAGGCCGGGATGGTATTGCGGAGGATCCGGACTTCGCGCCGGTACCAGGCCGGGGACCAGGCCAGGGTGTTGAGATTGCCGTAGAAATGAAGGTAATTGAAGGTCAGGGCCTCGACTTCGCGGTCATCGAGGTAACGTTCCATGGCCTGCCGGATGACGGGGATATCCGTTTCGTGAATCACCTCATCGCCCTCGAGGTAGAAGGCCCAGTCGCCGGTGCAGTTGAAGAGGGCGATGGATTTCTGCTGGCCGTAGACGAAGCCTTTCACTTTGCCGTCGGTGCGGATGCCTTCATTCCAGGTCGTATGGATGATGCGCAGTTTCGGGTTGTTGATGCGTTCCAGCATTTCGCCGGTGCGGTCTGTACAGGGGCCCAGAGCGACGATGAATTCGTCCACGAGGGGGAGCACCGACTGGATGGATTCGACGAACGGATAGCCGCGGAACTCCGCATCCCGAAGAAAGGTAAACCCGCTGATCTTCATGTGTAATTCCTCATACAATTTCGGCGATGTTACCGGCAAGTTCCCGTGAAGACAAGTGTATCTGCCGGTCTACTCAACTTCCTTCACCCGCGACACGAGGTCGCGGGGATCGATCGGTCTACTCAACTTCCTTCACCTGCGGCACGAGATCGCGGGGATGGATGTTAGGGCTGTTCCTGCGGGGCGGGTGGCGGTTGGCGCAATTCCGCGCGGCATCTGGCCACAGGGGTGCGTCGTGAGAAGCGCGAAACCGCAGAGAACCCCACAATGCCCGCCGCTTCCAGTCGTTCCCGGAAGACCTGTTGGAACAGGCGGACGGTGGTGTTGACGTCATTCAGTCCCCGGTGCGACCGTTCGTTGCCGAGTTGGAAATGCCATTTCAGGGTTTCCAGCCGATGGTTGGGGGTTTCCTCGATAACGCGCCGGGCCAGGGTCATGGCGCAGAAGCCTTTGGTGCCGGAGACGGGAACACCCAGCCGCTGGTATTCCGGTGCCAGGACGCGGCCCCAGTCGAAGGACAGGTTGTAGGCCACAATGGGGAGACTGCCGGCATAGTCGTGAAAGGCCAGGTGAACCTGCTGCGGATCTCCGCCGTGGCGGCGGAGGTGTTCCCGTGAATAACCATGGACCGCCTCGGCGGCGGGGTCGATGGCTACGTCGTGGTTCAGCAATGCCTGGAAGGGTGGGCCGACGGGGTCCCAGCCGCACATCCGTTGCGCCGCGATTTCGACGACATAGACCGGCTGGATGAGACCGTTGGTCTCGGTATCCACGATCAGCCAGTGCTCGTCTTTCATGGGTGTTTTCCGGTTGGAATCCGGTTTAGGCCTGCGAAGGAGTCAGTAGGGTTTCCAAGTCGGGCATTTCCGCCGCCACGGCCTCAGTCAGGCCCGACCAGAAATCGCCGCCGGCGCTGAGCATGATCCCCATATAGAGGGCGACATCCCGAGCCGGAAACTGTTCCTTGATGGTTCGAATGCCCTTGCGTAGTGAGTCCAGGGATGGTTCGGTCGCGCCATCATTGATGATGCCGTCAGTGTGCGGCAACCCTTGTGCTTCCACGAAGCAGGCCAGCATGGGTGTCTTGCGGGCCAACAGCCATGACCGCAGGATGTCGTTGCGGTAGTGGCCAAGTGCGGGTCCATCGACCAGGCGGCGCATGTGGCGGGCTTTTTCGGCGGCGGGCATCCGTTTGACGAAGACCTCCCGGAACCGCAAGGCGCCAGCCAGTTCCTGCACCATTCTGGGTTGACCCTCGCGGGTGAGCGAGTCGGTTCCCTGCCAGAAGGCCAGGCAGGCTTCATTCTTTTCCGCGGGCGTCAAGACTGTCCAAATTTGTTGCGAGAGGGTGTCCATCATAATGTGATACTCCTTCAGTGCAAAGGCCGGATTATGTCATGCCGCGTTCCTGCCGCAAGCAGAAGTTAGGGGGCGGGGTTCCTTTGGGCGCATCTCTGAGTTTTGGTATATCCCCAGCCATCGGCCCCATCGCAAACCAAAGAGATTTTTCACCACCCGCCTGGAGTACCAGGCTCAAGTCGCGAAGTTCACAAAGAATTCCAGCAGGCAAGAAGAGAATGTCGCGGCATTTTCGTTCGGGAGTACCCGAGCCAAAAATCCCGCGATGGGTTCTTGAATCTATACCCAGAGCATTGTCGAAGGGGTCTCAACGCACTCCTGGTACTCCAGGCGGGTGTTGTGACGTTCCCCCGGAGATGCGTCCAGTAACGCGGGAGGGAGTTGCGGGGAGCGTTGTTGTCTCAACGCCTGGAGGCGGGTCTGATGATGGAAGATAAGGCCACTCCGGCGATGCCGATAATGACGGTGATGATGACAATGTGGAGGACAACCGAGAGGAAGGGGTGGGCCTGCTGCATGGCGGCGGCTGATCCAGAGATAAGTTGACGTGCTTCGGCCGTCTGCGCCGCCCTGGCGGCTCCTGCGCAGAGCAGTGCCAGACCGGAGATCCATGGATACAACCTTGTGTTCATGGGGGTGTTTCTATGATAACCCGGCCAGATTGACAATCGGGGTTTCCCTGATTTTGGATCAGGGAAAATCCTTGTTCGGCGGCGGTCTTTTTGGGCTTGTCTTCCGGTGGGCGGCTCCCTACACTGCGCCGCCAAATTCGGGCAGGTGTGCCGCAGGGTGGGGCTGGCCGGAAACGTGTGGATTGAGAAGAGACCAACGCAACAGGAGAAAAGACATGGCGAACGAACCGACCAAGAATCGCAAGTTGATCGAGTGGGTACAGGAGTCGGCCAAACTATTCCAGCCGGCGCGCATCTACTGGTGTGACGGATCCGAGGCTGAATACGACCGGCTTTGCCAGGAGATGGTCAAAGGCGGGACCTTTACGCCGTTGAACCCGAAGACGCGGCCGGGTTGTTACCTGGCGCGGTCGCATTCCAGTGATGTGGCGCGCGTGGAGGATCGGACTTACATCTGTTCCAAATCCAAGGAGGACGCCGGTCCGACGAACAACTGGGCGGATCCCGAGGAGATGAAGAAGTTGATGCGGGGGATGTATGCGGGGGCGATGCAGGGCCGCACGATGTACGTCATTCCGTTCTCCATGGGGCCGCTGGACTCGCCGATTGCGAAGATTGGCATTGAGATCACTGATTCCCCCTATGTGGTGGTCAACATGCGCATCATGACCCGGGTAGGCAAGGCGGTGTTGGACAAACTGGGTGAGAAGGGCGAATTCATTCCGTGTCTGCATTCGGTGGGGGCCCCGTTGAAGCCGGGTCAGGCGGATGTATCGTGGCCGTGCGAGCCGGATCCGACGAAGAAATACATTGTTCACTTCCCCGAGGAGAAGGCGATCTGGTCGTACGGATCGGGGTACGGCGGCAATGCTTTGCTGGGCAAGAAGTGCCTGGCGTTGCGGATTGCCTCGTCGGTGGCGCGCCAGGAAGGGTGGATGGCGGAGCACATGGTGATTCTGGCGTTGACCTCGCCGGCGGGCAAGAAGCATTACATCTGCGCGGCGTTCCCGAGCGCCTGCGGCAAGACCAATCTGGCGATGATGCAGCCCAGTCTGCCGGGGTGGGAGGTCAAGTGTCTGGGGGATGACATTGCGTGGATTCGCGTGGGCGAGGATGGCCGGTTGTGGGCGATGAATCCGGAGTCCGGATTCTTCGGTGTGGCGCCGGGGACCTCGGACCAGTCGAACCCGAATGCGATGAAGACGGTGACCAAGAACACGATTTTCACGAATGTGGCGTTGACGCCCGATGGCGATGTGTGGTGGGAGGACATGGGTATTCCCGCGCCGGCCAAGGCGATTGACTGGGAAGGCAAGGAGTGGACGCCGGATTGCGGGCGCAAGGCGGCCCATCCGAATGCGCGTTTCACGGCGCCGGCGGCGCAGTGTCCGGTGATTGATCCCGACTGGGAGAGTGCCAAGGGGGTGCCGATCTCGGCCTTCATGTTCGGGGGGCGGCGTCCCTCGACGATTCCGTTGGTGAACGAGGCGTTCAGTTGGGAGCACGGCGTGTTCATGGGGTCCTCGACGGGGTCCGAGACGACGGCGGCGGCGTTGGGCAAGGCGGGAGTGTTGCGGCGCGATCCGTTTGCCATGTTGCCCTTCTGCGGGTACCACATGGGCGACTACTTTGCGCACTGGCTGTCGATGGCGAACAGGACGGATCGGAGCAAGTTGCCGAAGGTGTTCTTTGTCAACTGGTTCCGCAAGAGTCCGGAAGGCAAGTGGTTGTGGCCGGGGTACGGGGAGAACAGCCGCGTGCTCAAGTGGATCTGTGAGCGCGTGGAAGGCACGGGCAAGGCGGTCAAGACAGCGATCGGGTATTTGCCGACGGAGGACGGGTTGGACGTATCCGGCCTCAAGACGACGGCGGCGGATCTGAAGCAACTGTTGGCGGTGGATGCGGCGGGGTGGCAGGCGGAGATTGCTGACATCAGCGCCAATTACGACAAGTTTGGCGGCAAGATCCCGGCGGCGCTCAAGAAGGAGTTGGAAGGATTGAAGGAACGGCTGAACGGCTGACCTGACGTCATAGAGTGATCAGCAAGCGCGCCGGGCAACCGGCGCGCTTTTTTCTTCTTGGGGTGTCGAGGGGCGAATGGGCGTCAGGAGTTGGGCAGGGGGGTGCGGAGGGAGGAGAGGGGGGTTGCCATATCGGGGGGGAGAGGGGCTTCGAAGGTCATGGTTGCCCCGGTGCGGGGGTGGGAGAGGGTCAGGCGTGCGGCGTGCAACATTTGCCGGGTGGGCGGAGGGAAGGGCAAGGGGGTTTCATGGCGGCGTCCGTACTGGGGGTCGCCGACGATGGGGTGGCCAAGGAACATCATGTGGACGCGGATCTGGTGGGTACGGCCGGTTTCGATTTTGACACGGAGCAGGGTGGTGGTGGGGAAGGATTCGGCGGTTTCATAGAGGGTCAGGGCTGGGCGTCCGGAGGCGGGGGCGGCGCTCATGCGTTTGCGGTCGCGGGGGTGGCGGCCGATGAGGGTTTCGGCGCGGCCGGAGGCGGGGCGAGGGGTGCCCCAGACGAGGGCGAGGTATTCCTTGGTCACGAGTCGGCGTCGGAACTGGTTGACGAGGGAGGCCATGGCGATGGCGTTCTTGGCGACCACGATGACGCCGGTGGTGTCGCGATCCAGCCGGTGGACAATGCCGGGGCGTTTTTCGCCGCCGATACCGGCGAGGTCGGGGCAATGGGCGAGGAGGGCATTGACCAAGGTGCCGCTGGCGTGGCCGGCGGCGGGATGGACGACCAGGCCGGCGGGTTTGTTGATGACGATGATATCGGCATCCTCGAACAGGATATCCAGCGGGATGGCTTCGGGGGAAAGGGTGGATTCCACGGGCGGGGGAATATCCACGGAGACGGAGGCGTTACGGGGCAGTTTCTGGCCCGGTTTGACGGTGCGGTCATTCAGGCGGATGTGTCCGGCCTCGATCAGAGTTTGAATTCTGGACCGTGACAGGTCTTTAAGGCAGGCGCACAGCCAGGCATCCAGGCGTTTACCGGCGGATTCAGGCGGAACGATGAAGGTTTCTTTCATGGCGGTGGCGCAGGATGGCCCAGAGGGTGAGACCGGTCACGATGAGGGCGAGGCTGATCAGTTGGGCGACATCGAGGGATCCGGTGCGGATCCGTTCATCGCCCCGGAGGAATTCCAGCAGGAAGCGGCCGGTGGCGTAGGCCACCAGGTAGAGGGCGAGCAGAATGCCTGGCGGGGTTTTGGGGGTTCTACGCAGGTAGAGGCGGAGCAGAAGAGCGTACACGACGAGGTTGAAGGCGGCTTCGTAGAGTTGGACGGGATAGCGGTTGAGTCCGAAGGTGGCGAGGGATGGGGTACTGACGTTGATGCCGTGGCAGCAGCCGTTCAGGAAACAGCCGATGCGGCCGATGGCGTGGCCGAGGGGCAGGGCGGTGACGGTGAAATCGACCAGGGAGAGGAAGGACTCGCGATGGAAGCGGGCGAGAATGGCCAGGGCGATGTTAGCGCCGATGAACCCGCCGTAGAAGATCAAGCCGCCCTGGTCCACGCGGATTATTTCCATGGGGGCCTGGCGGAAGTAGTCGAAGTTGGCGATGACATAGGCGATGCGTGCGCCGGCGATCCCGCCGACCATGAGCCAGAGGGCGAGGTCGCCGGCGATGGAGGTGTCGCGTCCGGTTTTCCGGCCGAGCAGGTTCCAGTGTGTCATGCCGGCCAGGAAGGCCAGGGCCATCATGATGCCAAACCAGTAGACCGGTTTGGAGCCAATATGGAAACAAATAGGATCGATCATAAGGTTGAGGGATTCCTTCTGGACATAATTTCTTCTACTATGCACAATGCCGCGCTTAAGACCAAATACTTTCAAGACCATGGAGCCAAATCGAACGGAAATCATAACCGAACCTGTTTCGGAGATGATATGTACTGCCTGCCACCGTGCCTTCGATGTGGCGGGCTTGCCGGCGTTTGTGGAGATTATCTGTCCGAACTGTCATGCCCCCCAAACGGTTCCGGTGCGGATTGGACAATTCCTGTTGGTGGAACTGCTGGGGAAAGGGGGTATGGGGGCGGTCTACCGGGGTCGGGATCTTTCGCTGGACCGGTGGGTGGCCGTCAAGGTCATGTTGTCGACGCTGGGTGCCGACACCGAGTTTGTGGAGACGTTCCGGCGCGAGGCGCAGGCGGCGGCGGCGTTGAACCATCCCAATATCGTGCAGATCTACTCCTTTGGTGTGGCCCATGGGCAGCCGTACATGGTGATGGAACTGCTGGAAGGCGGGCGGATGGACCAGATGATAGCCCGTGGCGAAATCCTGAGCGAATCGCTGGTGTTCAAGGTGGCGCTGGATGTGGCGGAGGGGTTGAGTGCGGCGGCGACGATCGGGTTGATCCATGGCGACGTCAAACCGGAGAACATCCTGCTTGACCATAACGGGGTTGCCAAGGTGGTGGATTTCGGGTTGGCGCAGTTCAAGCAGCAGGCCGAGTCCGAGGTGAAGGATATCTGGGGAACGCCGTACTACATTGCGCCGGAGAAGATTCGCGGTCATCCCGGGGATGCCCGTTCCGACATCTACAGTCTTGGGGCGACCTTGTTTCATGCCCTGACGTTGAAGCCGCCGTTTGACGGTGAAACGCCCATTGATGTTGTCAAGGCCCGGCTGAAGGCGCCGGCGCCGGCGGTGCGGTCGTTGCGTAAGGATGTGGATTCCGAAGTGGAGGCGATTGTTGCGCGTATGCTCGAGGTGGAGCCCATTCGCCGCTATCCGACGTATCCGTCGTTATTGAGTGACATGCGCCGGACGATGGGGCGGCTCAGGCCGTTGTCGGCGGCTGGTGCCAGTGGGGCAACGACGGTGAAGCGGGGTGGCAAGATCGTGTTGACCAAGAAGAAGACGGGGACGGGCATGATGACGTTGCCGTCGGTGTCCGGGTCGGGCGCGGGGGTGGTGGAAACGCCCATGGTGTCCCCGGAAGAGATGGCTGCCATTGCCAGGAAGAAGAAGGCGCGGCGAAAAGTCATTGTCATTCTGGTGTTGCTGCTGTTAGCCGGCAGTGGGATCACGGGGTGGGTGGTGCACGACCAGAAGAAGAAGGCTGCTCTGGCGGCGAAACGAAAAGAAAAGGCCCGGATAGAAACGGTTCGGCAGACGGTTGACCGGATTTGGGACGATGCCCATGCGGTGTTGCAGCAATCCGAGAAGCGCGTCGGGTCAATCACCAACTGGACCGAGGAGGCTGTTCTGTCGCTTGCCGCGATGACGGAGGGAACCAACCAACTTACCGATGCGGTGGTGGTGGCCGATGTGGCGACCAACGCGACGGTGATGGCGGGGGAGGTGACGCGGATGGCGAC
This sequence comes from uncultured Verrucomicrobiota bacterium, assembly GCA_964535015.1. Lineage (GTDB taxonomy): Bacteria > Verrucomicrobiota > Kiritimatiellia > CAIKKV01 > CAITUY01 > CAZDUS01. The sequence goes on from CAZHRU010000014.1 coordinate 29,256, forward strand.
GGGGTCATTGGTGCAGGCCCTTGCGGACATGTGGGGGCTGACGAATGCCCTGGGGGTCGGCCGGGACGCGGTCCTTCGGTCCACGAACGCCGTTCAGGCGGAAGGGGTGTTGGCGTCATTAACGAATTACCCGGACCTGGTTCGCGAGAAGGGTATTGCGCTCGAAACCGATCTAAGGCATGGCGAGCAGATGTTGAAGGCGTTGGCGGCAACGAAGGACAAGGTTGTCGCCATGGTGCGGGAGCAGGCGGCCGAACGGAGCCGGATGGAGAAGGAGCGGCTGGCTGAGGAGCAACGGCAGCGCGAGGAAGAGCAGAAGCGTCAACAGGCGGCGGAGAATGAGAAGTTGGCCGAAGCCGAGATCGGCATTATTGACGTGACGCGCAAATCCAATGTGAAACTCGTGCAGCAGAATCAATTCAAGGAGGCCTTTGAAGCGATGGATGCCCTTGGGCCGGGGTTCAAGAGCGAGGGCGGCAAGGCGGCCTTGAAGATGGCCATCGAGCGGTGCCGGATGATGATGGACCTGAAGGCGTTTATTATTGATGGGATCCGCAATGATCGGAAGGCATCTCCCGACTCAGGGTTCCGTTTCGGGTGGTTGGTGAATGGGGTTCCGAGTCGTGATGTGCTGGGGGCGGATGAGGACAAGGTTCAGGTGCGTGGGGGCGCCGTGCCGTGGACGGAGGTTTCGCCGGTGCAGATGATCCGGTTTATCAAGCACTATACGGGCGTGGAGGGACTTGCCAGGCGTGAGGCGGGGCGGCAATTGCTGGGGGCGGCTGTCTATGTGATGGAAGCGGGGGCGGGTGGCGAGGCTGCCAAGAAGAGGGCGAATGACCTGGTGAACGAGGCGGTGAACGCGGAGCCGAGGTTGAAGGAAAAGGTCGGGACGGTATTGCCTGAGATTGTCCTGAGTCCCTGATCCGGTCAATGGCCGGGGTCCAGTTGGAGTCGCACGGAGCGGATGGTGTCCTTGCCGAACGCTTTCTGCAGATTGGCCAGCATTTCGCGCGAGGCGTAGCGCTTGAGTTCGCTCAACCAGGGTGAACTATCCACGTAAACAGTCAGGTCGCCGTTGTTCAGGACGCCCGGGCGGGTGTGGGCCGCCACGGCTTTTCCCATGGTGACTTCCCAGCGTTCATGCAGGTGGTTGATGCTGCGTGTTTCCTCCAGGCGCAATTTCTTCAAGATGGGAGCGATAAGTTTGGCGAGCGGGATGCCGCCATCCAGCAATTTGTCAGGGGTGATGTCGGCTTCGCGGAGTTTTCTGGGGTAGGGCGGCATGGGTGGATCAGCAGAAGACATCGCGTTTACCGGCGCGGACCTCATCCATCAGGCTTTGGGAGGTGGCGCGCTGGAGCGGGTTCATCAGGGAGAGGGTGTTGGCGATCAGTTGGTCGCCGACCTGCCGGGTTTCCGGGGAGGCGTAATCGATGAGGTACTCCAGGAAGGTGGAAAGGGCGTTGGGGTCGCAGTGGTACTTGATTTCGCCCGGTTTGGCGAGGTCCATGAAGTCGGCGCCGGTGCGGCCGAGGCGGTAGCAGGAGGTGCAGAAGGAGGGGATATGGCCGAGTTGGGCGACATCGCGGACGACCTCGTCGAGGGAGCGGTGGTCACCCAGTGAGAACTGGCTGCGGTCCTCTTTTTCGCCGTCGCCGTAACCGCCGGGGTTGGTGCGGCTGCCGGCCGAGATTTGGGAGACGCCGAGGGCGAAGGTTTCGCGGCGGATGTTCGGGTTTTCCCGGGTGGACATGATGATTCCGGTATAGGGTACGGCGAGGCGCAGGATGGCCACGATTTTCCGGAAGTCGATATCCGAGACCGGTTTGGGTGGTTGGGTGGCCACGTCGGATCCCGAGGCGGGTTCGAGGCGGGGGACGCTGATGGTATGGGGGCCGACGCCGAAGCGGGATTCGAGGTGTCGGCAATGCTGCAGCATGGCCAGCAGTTCGAAGCGCCAGTCGCAGAGGCCGAAGAGGACGCCGATGCCGATGTCGTCGATGCCGGCCTGGACGGCGCGGTCGGGTGCGGTGATACGCCAGGTGTAGTCCTTTTTCCTGCCGCTGAGATGGACGGCCTCGTAGGTGGCGCGGTGGTAGGTTTCCTGGAAGAGTTGATAGGTGCCGATGCGGGCGGCCTTCAGTTGCCGGAACTCATCCAGGGTCAGGGGTGCCACATTGACGTTCACGCGGCGGATTTCGCCATGACCCTGGTGGACGCTGTAGACGGTTTCGATGGCCTTCAGGACGTAGGAGAATCCCTCGCGGGGGTAGGACTCGCCGGCGACCAGAAGGACGCGTTTATGGCCCTGGTTGACGAGGATGCGGACTTCCTCGGCGATTTCGGCCTGGGAGAGGGCGCGGCGTTTGAGGGCGGTGTTACGGGCGCGGAAGGCGCAATAGAGGCACTCGTTGGCGCAGAGGTTGGAGATGTAGAGCGGGGCGAAGACCACGAGGCGTTTCCCGTAGATTCGTTCCTTGACCTGGTTGGCGTGGTGGAACAGTTCGTGCAGGAGGTCGGGGTCGCTGATGTTGGCCAATACGGCGACCTCGTCGGGGGACAGACCTTTTAGATCGAGGGTCTTGGCGAGGATGGTGCGCACCTGGCCGGCGTCCGGGCGGGCGGTGACGGCCAGGGCGGAGGCAATGGCGTTTTCATCAATAGGACTATCGGCAACTTGAGTCTTCATAGCGATGGCAACCTGAAAAGGGTGCCCAGTATAGCAGATGGCGCACGGATGAACAGGGAAGATGCGCCCGGTTCAGGGCAGTGCTTTGCGGTAGGCCCTTGGACTGTAGCCGGTGATTGCGCGGAATTGGCGCGTGAAGTAGTTGCTGTCCTCGAAGCCCGTTTGCCAGGCGATTTCGCTGATGCGGGACTCGGTGGTCCGCAGGAGGTGGGAAGCGCGGGCGACGCGGAGGCGGATCAGGTAGTCGATGGGGGCGTAGCCGGTGGTTTCGCGGAAGACCCGGCGGAGGCTTGTCTCCGACATGCCGGCGATGGGCAGGAGCGAGGCGATGGCGACGGGTTCGTTTAGATGCTGTTCGAGGTGGCTGATGACGGCGCCCAGGCGCAGGAGAGAACGCGCCGAGGGGGTTGGTGTTTTGGAATAGCAACGGCACAGGAATCCGATCAGGTTCATGAATCCGGCTGTGGCCAGGTACTGGAACCCGGGATTGCGTTCGCGGAGTTCGCTTTCCACGTGTTCCGCCATGGCGTTGACGCGAATCAACTCGCCCGGGGAAAGGTGCAGGTGGCTTTGGAACTTGTGCCTGTCGCGGTAGTGGGGTTCGAGGGTGAACAGGACATGATGGCCGGGAAGGGCATGGAGGTCGTGTGTTGGAATCTGAAGTCCGGCCGGATCGTAAAGGATATTGATGAGGGCGAGTTCCCTGGTGTTGCGGTAACCGTGCCGGGCGGTGCCGACGAGTGCGAAGACGTCGCCTGCCTGGATGGGGTATTCGCCTCTGCTGGTGACGTGCACCCCCCGGCCGCCGGTGATGATGACCAGTTCCGAGAATTCGTGCAAATGCGGGGGGACATCCGTTTGGACGTCTATTCGCATAATTCGAAGCGGGATCACGCCCGGACTGAAATAGTGGGCCGCCTTTAGCATCTTTGGCATGGTCGAATCGTGCTTATATTTGGCCGGTAAGTCAAGGATGTTGCCCGTGGTTCAGGGTACCTTCATCGTGTTGACAGGGCGGAGAAGAGGTCTTCTGATGGCATCCACGATGACAACACGCGAGCGGTTCATGGCGGTGGCCGGATTCAAGCCATTTGATCGGCTTCCGATGGTGGAGTGGGCGGGTTGGTGGGACAAGACGATCGAGCGCTGGCATGCGGAGAAGTTGCCGGTGGAAATCAAGGACCGTTACGACATTTGCCGCCACTTCGGTCTGGATGTCTACAAGCAGGACTGGATCGGGGCCAGGGCGACGGGGTGTCCGCAGCCGACCGGACATGGTCTCGGGATTATCGAGACGGAGGCGGACTACGATCGAATCCGGCCCTACCTGTTTCCGGACCTGGCTTCCATGCCGTCGCGGCAACTCCTATGGAAACAATGGGCCGAGGAGCAAAAGCGTGGCGACATTGTGGTCTGGAGTACCGTTGAGGGGTTCTTCTGGTTTGCGCGGACCTTGTTCGGCATCGAGCCGCATCTGTATGCGTTCTATGATCAACCGGTCCTGATGCACCGGATCAACTCGGACGTGGCGGATTGGATCATCGCTTCCTTCGACACCTTGTGTTCGTTTGTGACTCCCGATTTCATGACGTTTGCCGAGGACATGAGTTACAACCATGGCCCGATGCTTTCCAGGGAGTTGTTTGACGAGTTCATGAAGCCCTACTATCAACGTGTCTTGCCGGCCTTGAAATCGCGGGGCATTGTGACGATCATTGATTCCGATGGCGATGTGACGGTGCCGGCCTATTGGTTTGAGGACGCGGGACTGGAGGGGATACTGCCCTTGGAGCGGCAGGCGGGGGTGGACATGGCGCGGTTGCGCCGGGAGCATTCCCGGATGCGATTCATCGGCCATTTCGACAAGATGACCATGAACAAAGGCGAGGCGGTGATGCGGGCCGAATTCGAGCGCTTGCTGCCTGTGGCGGCGGCGGGCGGTTTCTTCATTGCCTGTGATCACCAGACGCCGCCGGGTGTGTCCTACGACGACTACCGGTTGTATGTCGAGTTATTCAAGGAGTACGCCGACGAAGCCGGGCGGATGTCGCGGCAGGCGCGGGAGTTCAATTAGGAAAACTGCAATGCCGGGGCCGTGGCCCCGTTCGATGGAGGAGACGCAAGTGGATAAGAAACTGATGCAAGTGTTCAGGAATCCGGGCAGTGATTACCGCGGGGCGCCCTTCTGGGCCTGGAACGGGAAACTGGAGCCGGAGGAATTGCGGCGGCAGATCCGTTTGATGAAGGAGATGGGGTTGGGTGGATTCTTCATGCATTCGCGGGTGGGGTTGGATACGGCCTACCTTGCCCCCGAGTGGTTCGAGTGCGTGGATGCCTGCCTTGATGAAGCTGAAAAGCTGGACATGAACGCCTGGCTTTATGACGAAGACCGGTGGCCATCGGGCGCGGCGGGCGGTCTTGTGACCCGGAACCCGAAATACCGCATGCGCACGGTGCGCGTCACTCCCCTGAAGACCGCCGGTGAACTCAAGTGGACGGCGGAGACTCTCGCGGTTTTTGCCGCCCGGATCGACGGTGTTGTTGCCCGTGACGTCCGCCGGGTGCCTGACCGGAAGAAGCCTGTGCTACAGGAGGGCGAGACCCTGTTTCACTTCGAAGTGGCCGTGCAGCAACCCAGTCCCTGGTACAATGGACAGACCTATCTGGACACCATGAATCCCGAGGCGGTGCGCGCGTTCATCAAGGTGACGCACGAGGCCTACCGCAAGCGATACCGCAAGCATTTCGGCAAGCGGATTCCGGGGATTTTCACCGATGAACCGAATCACGGCAGCAAACTGGGCCGCGACGGCAACACCGGGCATCCCGAAGGGTTGCCCTGGACCGGCAAGTTGGCGGCCACGTTCAGGAAGCGGTACGGTTACGATCTCATTCCGCACCTGATGGAACTTATCTATGATGTGGATGGCAAGGCGGTGAGTCAGGCGCGGTATCATTATCATGATTGCGTGACGCATCTATACGTGGATGCGTTCTGCCGGCAGATTGGCGAGTGGTGTGAAAAGCATCAACTCCTGTTTACCGGGCATCAACTCGAGGAGGATACCCTTTCGAGCCAGACCAACATGGTGGGGAGTTGCCTGCGGACGTATGAATACATGCAGGCGCCGGGCATGGACCTGTTGACGGAACACTGGCGGGTTTTCGACACGGCCAAGCAGGTGTCCTCGGCGGCCAACCAGTTTGGGCGCAAGTGGCGCCTGACTGAAACCTACGGATGCACGGGGTGGGATTTCCCCTTGGCGGGGCACAAGGCCCTGGGCGACTGGCAGGCGGCGTTGGGCATCAACCTGCGATGCCAGCATCTGGCGTGGTATACGATGCTGGCGGAGGCGAAGCGGGATTATCCGGCGGCGATTTTCTACCAATCGCCCTGGTGGACGCTGTACCGGCAGGTTGAGGACTACTTTGCCCGGGTCAACTCGGTGATGACGCGGGGGGTGGAGGTGCGGGACCTGCTGGTGATTCATCCGGTGGAGAGCATGTGGTTGCAGTGCAAGACGGGGTGGCGTGGCAGTCCGGCGACCTCGGCGGCGAACCTGACTCTGATCTCCCTGAGCAACACATTGCTGGGCGCGCATCTGGACTTTGACTATGGCGACGAGGAGTTGCTTTCGCGGCATGGCGCCGTTGTCCGCAAGGCCGGGCGGCCGGTGATGCGTGTGGGCAAGGCGGAGTACCGGGGGGTCCTGGTGCCGTCGCAGGTGACGATGCGGCGTACCACGCTGGAGGCGCTCAGGAAATTCAAGGCGGCGGGTGGCGAGGTGGTGTTTGCGGGCGAGATCGCCGGGCATGTGGATGCGGTGCCGAGTTTGGATGTGAAGGAGTTTGCGGCGACCTGCGTACGGACGGCGGCGAGTGGCGAGCCGGTGGTCAAGGCGGTCGAGGCGCAGGCCCGTCGTCTTTCCATCGTTGACGGTGATGGCCGGGAGGTTGCGCCGGCCTTGTACCTGTTGCGTGAGGACAAGGCCTGTTTCTATCTGTTTATCTGCAATACGGGTGAAGATTTTGCCGCGGGCGATCCGAATCCGATGGCCCAGGGCATGGTCAGGGACCGTACACTCGCTTATCCGGAGGTTCGCGTTCGCGGGTTTGCCGGTTGTGCCGGCAAGCCTGTGGAACTTGATCCGGTGACCGGTGCGGAGATGGATGCTGATGCGGTACGGGTGGCGGAAGGGTGGGAGATCCGGACGGGGCTTCCGGCACTGGGCAGCCGCCTGTTCGTCATTCCGAAAAAAGAAGGGGGCGTGGCACCTGTCCGGCCAAAGGCGATGGCATCGGTTCGTGAAGAGTCCCTGGGAGGGAAGGGCTGGAACTATCGGCTTTCGGAAAGCAACGTGCTGGTGCTTGATCGCTGTCGCTACAAAGTCGGCAAGGGTGATTGGCAGCCGGCGCAGGAGATTCTGCGGGTGGATGATGACATTCGCATACAGATGGGGGTGCCAAAACGCGGGGGCGGGATGATGCAACCGTGGGCGCGCCCGGCGATCGAGAATCCGCGTCGGGTTCCGGTGATGCTGGTCTATGAGTTCGAGGTTGAATCGCTGCCGTCGGGCGATTTGTTCCTGGCGTTGGAACTGCCGCGGACGTATCGAATTTCCGTGAACGGGGTACGTCTGAGTGTTGAAGCCGATGCGGGGTGGTGGACCGATCTCTCCCTGCGCCGATTGCCGATGGATGCGATGGTGCTGCGTCCGGGGCGGAATGAGATCCTGCTCGAACTTGACTATGCCGAGGACTTCGCGGGGCTGGAGATCATCTATGTATTAGGCGCGTTTGGTGTCACGGTTGAAGGGGCGGCGACGCGCATGACGGCGTTGCCGGCGACGCTGGACCTTGGCGACTGGTGCGATCAGGGGTTGGCCTTCTACGCCGGGCACGTGGCGTACACGCGGACCCTCAACCCGAAATGGGACAGTGGCGAGCGTGTGTTTGTCTGCGTTCCCGAGTACCGGGGTGTTGCGGTGCGGGTTCTGGTGGATGGTGTGGAGGCCGGTGTTGCCGTCTGGCCACCGAGTGAGGTTGAGATCACGCCGTTGCTGAAGGGCGCTCCGGTGGAGTTGGCGATCCAGGTGATCGGGCATCGTCGCAACTCGCACGGCCCGTTTCATTGGAGCGAGAAGTGGCCGGTGTGGACCGGGCCGGGGCAATACAAATACGATCCGAAGCATTGGCTTGATGGTTACCAGTTGGTTCCGTGCGGACTGATGCAGGAGCCGAGGCTGGACGTCAGGAAATAGCCGGTGTAGTCCGGTTAGGTAGGCCAGAAGCGCAACAGTGCCCGTTCCGTCCAGTAGGCGAGAATGGCGGTGACGGGCAGGGTCAGGATCCAGGCCCAGACGATGCGGCCCACGATTCCCCATTTGACGGCGCTCATGCGTTTGATGGTGCCGACGCCCATGATGGACGTTGAGATTACGTGGGTGGTGGAGAGGGGGATGCCCCAGTGGGTGGCCACCTGGATGATGGCGGCGGCGGTGGTCTGGGCGGCGAAGCCGTGGATCGGCTGCATTCGTACGATTTTGTGCCCCATGGTGCGGATGATGCGCCAACCGCCGGCGGCGGTCCCTGCCGCCATGGTCAGGGCGCAGGCGACCTTGACCCAGAACGCGACGGTAAACTCGGGGGTGGACAGGAAGTGCAACCACGACGGCAGGTGGTTGAAGGTACCGTCCTTGGTGGCGGTGAACAGGATCAGGGCGATGATGCCCATGGTCTTCTGGGCGTCATTGGTGCCATGACTGAATCCGATCCAGGCGGCGCTGACCAGTTGCATTTTGGAGAAGATGCGGCTGATGAGGAGGGGTCTGAGTCTATGAAGGAGGACCACCATCAAGGCCATCAGGATGGCGCCGCCGATAAAGCCGATGGCGGGTGAGGCAAACATGGGGAAGATGACCTTGGGCCAGAGCCCTTCGACATGGTTGGTGGCGGGATTGGGGACGGCCCAACGGATGACAGTCCAGTTATCGCGGGCCGAGGCCAGGGTGGCGCCGCACAAGGCGCCGATCAGGGCGTGGCTTGAACTTGAGGGCAGGCTCAGCCACCACGTCAGCAGGTTCCAAATGATGGCGCCGATCAGGGCGGCGAGAATTGTGTCGATTCCCACGTAATGGGTATCGACCAGTCCTTTGCCGATGGTGGTGGCCACGGAGACGCCGGCCAATGCGCCCACGAGGTTGAAGAAGGTGGCCATGGCGATGGCCTGTCGCGGGGTCAGCACCTTGGTGGAGACAGTGGTGGCGATGGAGTTGGCGGTGTCGTGGAACCCGTTGATGTATTCAAAGGCCAGTGCGATCAGGATGACGATCAGGATGAGGGTCAGCATGGGGATCTTTAGGAATACTTGAGGACAACCTGGAAGATGATATTCCCGACATCACGGCACCGGTCGATGATTTTTTCGAGGGTTTCGTGGAGGTCGAGGATGATGACGACCTTCAGGGGGTCGAGGCGGCCGCTGTACAGTTCCTTCATCAGGGCCAGCATGAGTTTGTCGGCTTCGCCTTCCAGGTAATGGAGCCGGTCGTTGAATTCCTTGATTTGTTCCAGATTGGCCTTGGTCCGGAGTTTCTTGACCATCAAGGCGACGGTGTCGGTGGTCTGTTCGAGGATAACCGCCTGTTGGAGGAAGTCCACGCCGTGGAGGAAGTCCCGACAGAGGATGTATTTCTCGCTGAATTTCTCAGTGGTCTTGGGGATTTTGTAGAGGGCGATGGAAAGCGCCTCGATATCCTCGCGTTCGAGAGGGGTGACAAAGGTCTTGCACAACTGTTCCGTGATTTCCTCGGTGAGGCGTTTGTCTTTGCGGCGGCTTTGGACGAAATCACACATGCTTGCGGTTCCATCCGGCGCCTTGAGCAAGGCCAACAGGAGTTGGACGCTGGCCTTGGCCTCATCGGCGCTGGCCTCAAGGAGGTTGAAGAACTTGTCCTCGTACCCAAGAAGTTTTCTGAAGGCGTTTATCATGGGGGGATTCTATCGCATAAATGCGGAAAGAGATCACGTCAAATCAAGCGGTCATAGCAGGGTGGTGAGCAGGGATTGCAGTTCGGCGGCGGGCTGGCGGCGGGTCCAGCGGTCCATGCGGGCCTGTTGGGAGGCGATGACGGTGGCGCGTAGTGCAGGGTCGGTCAGCGTGCGGTGGATCAAGGTGGCGAGTTCGGCGGGGGCGAGTCCGCTGTAGAGGACGCCGGCGCCATCCATGGCTTCGGGGGTTCCGCCCGTCGCACGGGCGATCACCGGGAGTCCGTGCGCCATGGCTTCGATCAACGGCAGGCAGAACCCCTCGTGCGCGCTGGCGCAGACGAAGGCGTGGGAGGCTTGGTAGCAGGCCTCCAGACCGGATTCAAGGGTGTACCCTTCGAAGCAGACATGGGTCAGCAGGCGTTCCGCCGCGAGGCGGCGGAGGGCGGTGTAGTAGCGCGGGCAACTGCGTTCCGAGCCGACGAGGATGAGGCGGGAGCAGGGGTTGAACCGTTGTTGAAAGATCTCGAAGGCCAGGATGAGATCCTCGATGCGTTTGTTGGGGGCGATGCGGCCGACAAAAAGGAGGTTCGTCAACGGGCCGCCGTAACGCTGCAGGATGACGGGGTCGGGTGCGACCGGATGGCGGGTCGGGCACGGCATGAGTGGAAGAACGACTACCTGGCCTGCCCCGGCATGGCGGGCCTCGGCGGCGTTATAGTCCGAAGCCGCCAGGACGGTGATTGCCGTGGCGAGAAGGCCTGGCAGTTCAAGGCGGGCGGCGCGAAGGCCGGCGGCGAGGGTGTCGTCGTAGCCGTCGAAAAAGTCGCCCGGGGTGATGTTGTGGTAGCGGACCAGACGGCGGGCGGGTGTGGACTTGAAAAGGGTGGCGGCGGGGGACGGGCCGCCGTAGTGATAGATCAGGATGTCGGTGGCGGTGCCCGAGTAGTGATCCATGGGGAGGCAGAGGTTGATCAGGGTGGGGCTGATCCGGCCGGGGGCGACGAAGATATCGGAAGGGTGTCCAAGGAGCCGGAGTGTCTGTTGAAGGCCCAGGGCATCCTGAGAGGTGGCATCGCCTTCGGCGAACCCTGCCAGCAGTTGATCAATTCTTGGGAGGGCTGGTGTCATGATCCGGGCGGGAGGCGGGGGTGAGGCGGGATTCGAGGTTGGCGAGGCGTTGGGACAGGAGGTCGAGATCGCGCCGGTGTTCGGCGCGGAGGAACTCGAGGGCGGCGGCGGTTTCCGCGTTGATGGCGTTTTGCTGGAAGGCCATGTGGTCGTGCTGGTGCCGCAGGAGTTTCCAGAGGAACCGGTGCAAGGCGGCTTGGAGGCGGCCTGGCAGGCCGGGGCGGGGAAGCGGGTTCAAGTTGGCAGTGTGCAGGCCGCTTTCGGTGCGAAGTTTGGCGAGGAGGCGGGAGAGGTATTCCGCCTCATGGCGGGCCTGTGGCAGGGCGGGGGTTGTGGTATCCGGGGTGGCGGTGTCCGTCGCTTCGGGAAGGATATCCCGGGTACGATCATTACCGGCGATCAGGATTTGTTTCATAGAGGGGTCAAATACAACACCGGGGCTTGTCATCCGTCAAGGCCCCATTTATGATGTCGGCCATGAGTGCAAGTCCACCGCTTTCCATTGGAATCCTGGGATCGGGCAAAGGGTCCAATGCCCAGGCCATTTTTGATGCCATCGCCGGAGGGCGGTTGAATGCCCGTGTGGCCTGCGTGTTGTCCGATGTTGAGAATGCCTATATTCTGGAACGGGCGCGGTGTGCGGGGGTTCCCGCGGCCTACGTGAGTGCGGCGCCTTTCAAGACGAAACTGGAGGGGGAGGGGGAGCACCGTTACCTTGAAACGCTGCGGCGGTATGGCGTTGAGGTGGTGGTGTTGGCCGGGTTCATGCGGATTATCAAGCGGGGGATGTTGACGGCGTTCCGGCATCGGATCGTGAATTTGCATCCTGCGTTGTTGCCGGCGTTTCCCGGGATGGAATCGTGGAAGCAGGCTTTGGACTACGGGGTCAAGGTGGCGGGTTGCACGGTGCATTTTGTGGATGAAGGGACGGATACGGGGCCGATTATCCTGCAGCGCGTGGTGGCGGTGGTAGAGGGGGACACCGCGGCGACCCTGCACGCGCGCATCCAGGAGCAGGAGCATCTGGCGTTGCCGGAGGCTTTGCAGTTGCTGGCGGAACGTCGGGTGCGGGTGGAGGGGCGGGTGGTGAGGGTGGTGTGAATGGTGGATAGTGGGTGGTGAATCGCGGAAATTGCGGTTCGGGACCCGGTGGGGACCGGTTATACGAGATAGTTATGGACGTTTTTCCTCGATTTACATAGTATCCCGCCCGCTTTACCCAATGCCAGAGGGTTGGTGATGGGAAGCCAGGGTGGGAAGGGAGTTACGATGAGCAAGTTAGTGCTGGGTTTGCCGAAGGGGAGTCTTCAGGACGCAACCTTTACGATGTTTCAGAAGGCCGGGTTCAAGGTGACCTTGGGGTCCCGTTCCT
>CAZHRU010000015.1:0-40142 GCA_964535015.1 uncultured Verrucomicrobiota bacterium
TTGAGGGCGTTGTCCTCGATAAACTTGCGCCGGGGCTCGACTTCATCGCCCATCAGGATCGTGAAGATTTCATCCGCCCGGACCGCATCCTCCTGAACCACCTTGAGGAGTTTGCGCTTATCAGGGTTCATGGTGGTCTCATACAACTGCTCGGGGTTCATTTCGCCCAAGCCTTTGTAGCGCTGAATGTTCAACCCCTTGCGCCCGAACTCGCGGATCACTTCCAGCAGGTTCGGCAGGGAGAAGATCGGCGTCTCGCCGTCGTCCCCATCCTTCAGGGTGAAGATCGGCTCCTCGTGCCGGTTCAAGTGATCCAGCGTGAACCCCTTCTTCTCAATGGCTTCCACCACCTTGGCCAGCGCGCTGGCCATGTAGAGTTCCTGCCACCGGAAGGCCGCCTCACCCGGACTGGCCGCATGCCCGTTCTCCGTAAAGATCTCAAGTTGCGCACCCATCTTCTTCTCGGTGTCCTCGCGCAACTTCTTGAGTTCGTCATCGCCGGTCACGTAGTGATGCTCGGCGTCCTCCCCCTTGCCGATGGTGACATAGTACCGCGGGAACGCGCCGGCCTTGTTCCGCTTCTTCAGGTACTCCTCCAGGTTGACACCCTTACGACCAAGACTCTTGGTAGCCTGCTCAATTTGCAGGAGCAGTTCCATCACCGCCATCAACTCCTTGCCTTCAAACGTCTTGTTGCGGCCGACTTTCAGGATCAGATCCTCGGCCCCAAGTTCCAGCAACTTGCGCGTCAGCGTTTCCTCCGTATCAATGTACTCCTCGCGTTTCTTGCGGCTGACCTTGTACAACGGGGGTTGCGCCAGGTACACATACCCGCTCTCAATCAGGTGCGGCATCTGCCGGTAGAAGAACGTCAGCAACAGCGTGCGGATGTGCGATCCGTCCACGTCGGCATCCGTCATGATGATGATCTTGTGGTAACGGACCTTGCTCACATCAAATTCGTCCGCCCCGATGCCCGCCCCGATCGCCGTGACCATCGTGCGGATTTCGTTGTTGTTCAGGATCTTGTCCAGCCGCGCCTTCTCAACATTCAGCACCTTGCCGCGCAACGGCAGAATGGCCTGGAACTCCCGGTTGCGCCCCTGCTTGGCCGAACCACCGGCGCTGTCACCTTCGACAAGGTACAGTTCGCACAACGCCGGGTCGCGCTCCGAACAGTCCGCCAGTTTGCCGGGCAGCGCCGCCGAATCGAGCGCCCCCTTGCGGCGGGTCAAATCCCGCGCCTTGCGGGCCGCGTCCCGCGCACGCGCCGACAACAACGCCTTGTCAATGATCCGCCGCGCCACCGAGGGATGTTCCTCAAGATAGGTGGACAGTTCGTCGTTCACCACCGTGGCCACAATGCCTTCCACCTCGCTGTTGCCCAACTTGGTCTTCGTCTGACCCTCGAACTGCGGCCTCGGCAGTTTGACGCTGATCACCGCCGTCATCCCCTCACGGACATCATCACCCGACAGGCTTTCTTTGTCTTCCTTGATCAACTTATTGTTCTTGGCATAGGCATTGATCGTGCGCGTCAGCGCCGACCGGAAACCGCTCAGATGCGTGCCCCCTTCGGTCGTGTTGATGTTGTTGGCAAAACACAACATCGTCTCCGTATAGGTGTCGGTATACTGGAACGCAATTTCCACCATGATGCCGTCGCGCTCCTTGTTGAAGGAGATGACCTTGGGATGCAGGGAGGTCTTACTGCGGTTCAAGTGCTCGACAAACTCCACCACGCCACCCTTGAACTTGAACAACTCTTCCCGCACCGGCTCTTCCTGGGAGAAAGTGATTTCAATGCCCCCGTTCAGGAACGCCATCTCGCGCAACCGGTTCGCCAGGATATCCCACTCAAATTTCGTCGTGCTGAAAATCTGGTTGTCAGGCAGGAACGTGATCTTCGTCCCCGTACCACGGGTCTTGCCAATGGTTTCCAGCTTCGAGACTGGCTTGCCGCGTTCGTAACGCTGATGGTAGATCTGCCCGTCACGCCGGACTTCCACCTCCAACCACTCGCTTAACGCATTCACGCAGGAAACGCCCACGCCGTGCAGACCGCCGGAGACCTTGTAACTGTCGTTGTCAAACTTTCCGCCCGCGTGCAACACCGTCAGGGCCACTTCGACCGCTGGCCGTTTTTCCGTCGGATGCATATCCACGGGAATACCGCGCCCGTTGTCATTGATCGTGCAGGATCCATCGGCATTCAGTTTGACCTGCACGCTGGTACAATACCCCGCCAACGCCTCGTCGATCGAGTTATCCACCACCTCGTAAACCAGGTGATGGAGCCCCCGCACCGAAGTGTCGCCAATATACATGGCCGGGCGCTTGCGCACGGCCTGGATGCCCTCAAGGACGGTAATGTGGGATGCGTCGTACGCGCCACTCTTCTTTTGTTGCTCAGCCATGGTTAGAAGTCGTTCTCCTTGCGGTAGTTATGCCACCGCTCGCCCCTCGTTTTCCCGCACGATTTCACCCCTGCGGACACCCCCTTTCTTAGGGGGAATTTAAGTGGCAAATCGTACTGGAAAACGCATCTTCCAGCAAGCGATATATGGGGCAAAACCACAAAATATTGGGGAGGCAAAAGGGGGTGCTACGCTACCTGTCGCGATGCCTGCGCGCGGGGGCTATCAGGTCCGTCACCGGCGTACTATTTCAGATCACCTGCGGGTTCGGTGTCGATAGAAGGCTTATCGGCCCCTACCAGCGCGGAGGAGGTATAGAGTGTGGCTGTGATCCCCTTGCCCTTTTCGCCGGCAAGCCCGAGCGCTTCGCCGGGAAGGTCAAATTTGGCTACCAGCCGGAATAGCGGGACGTTATCAGAAAACTCAAGCACCGCCGTGCCGCTGATCGGCGCCGTCTTGCCGGCCACCGAAACAGAACCGCTAAAAGCGGTTTCAATCTTAATCAACTTGCCACCTGCCCCACGCTCACCTTCATCCGCCCGCGTCCCTGCAAACTTCGCCCCCGTGAAACGGTCAAACCGGACCAGAAAATTGTTCTCAACCAACTTCTCGACCCAAACACCACCCGGAAGGCGATCATACATCCCCACCTTGCGCGCGGCAGTGGTCAACTGGACGGCAAACCAACCCGTCTGATCCACCACCAGTTTGTCGTCCAACAAATCGTGCCGCCCATCAAACACAATCACGCCCTCTGCATTCTTGCCGCACCAGAAACTGGGATACCGATTGCCCGCCTGATCGAGTATGAGAAATGCCCCAAACGGCCGCGGTTGCTTGGTCATGTCAAACCGGCCTTTGGCATTGGATATATACTTCTCCGCGTCCTGGGAGGAAGAGGACACCGGCTGGTTTGCCGCCCACACCGATCCGACAACGAGAACCACCAGCAACATTCCCATCGCGCGCATTCTCATTTCGCCTCCTTGACCGGTTCACCCTGTGTATTGACCAACATGACATAGGCGTCGTAATCTCCACCTGATATCGACTGTACAGCCTGATGAACAAGGGTGGGATAACTGGGACTCCATTTCTTGCCGAAGGAAGACGGATCCTTGCTTTTGCCCATGCCGTACAACAACAACCACTGCCCCTTGCCGGCCATGTGCAAACCGACCGCCCCCGGCGTAATCGTCGCCATCCGCGCCCGGCTCAGATCAGACGAAAACAACGTGAAGAACGGCCCCCCCTTCGCCAGCGCAAACTCATCCGTCTGAAACTGCCGCCACCAACTGGGCGTCCACGCATCATGGGTCTCGACAAACCCGGTCCAACTTCCACCCGTGACGGCCACCTCTCCGTTGGGCAGTCGATATGAATCATAAATATTGATCAAGGTCGGGATATCACTGGTCGGAATGTAACCGACATACGAGTTATAGGCAGACACTTCCATCGTGTCGGGATCCATGTTGATTAACGTGGCGATCCGTACCGTCATCCCACCCCTCGCGCCCCATGTTGACGAGCAAAACCCGCCACACTTCGCCGGCTTGCGCATGTCGTAGGGCTGGTACGCAAGCACCGTGTTCCCACCATCCGACCAGGCCGTCAACGACAGGCGGCCATCCCCGGCGACCTTCACACGCGTCACCGCCGAATCGGCCACCAACCGGTGCTGATCCACGCCCACAATCGGCCCACTCCACCCGTAGGCCGTCCAGACCATCTTTCCAGACGCATCCATTTTGTACAGATACGGGTTCACATACGGCTCGAGACCGGTCGCCGAACGATAACTTCCCCCGAAGTATATCGCACCGGTTTTGGGACAGACGGCCATCTGCCCGCCTGTCAGATCCAACGTCGCCCCGGCAAAGACTGCACCGTCGGCTGTGATATGGAACAACTCCAACCCGCGCCTGACCAGCAACCGGCCATCGGGCTGCATGAACATGTTCAACCCGCCGTCCTGCACTCGAATCACCCAGGCCACCGACCTTAAATCGGGCGCCAGCTTCAGGACAAAGAACTCCGGACCCAACTTGCGCGGGGGGGCCTTTTCGTCCTTCTGCCCCTTTTCGCCCACTTGGCGCTTGCGCCCTCTGTTATCCACCACGCTCTCCGGCCCCGCTTCGCTCACCGCAATCGTCGCCGCCAGTTTGGTTTCCTTGATAAATTGATCAAAATGCGGCCCCGTGGAACCGGCTATATAGAGCGATTCATCCGCAGCCAGAACACAGGTCTGCGGTTTTCCAACACCCCACGGCAAGCGCACCACACCGGTCAGCGCCTTCAAACCCGCGCCATAACGCACCACCACCGGAGTCGTCCGCGGATAGTCCGTGACCATACGGGTCCCGACTGTCCGCTCCACCACGGGATAGGCGTCCCGCGCGGGGTCAGTACCCAACACCCTGACGACCGATCGATCCACAAAGTCGAGGTCCAGAAAATTCCCGACCAACATAATGCTGTCGTCTTTCAGGAAGTCTCCAAAAATAAAACCTTCCTGCCCGCTGGGCCCGCCAAAAAACGTGGCCGCCGCAATCTGCACCCGACCCTCATCCCCCTTCGCTCCCCGGCTGTACTCCACATACCTGCCTGTATAGGTCTCCCGACTCAAGTTGTCGCTGGCCTTGCCGAATACAATCTTCACAATGTCGCCTATCGGAATCTCACTGACGCCAATGTCTTTGTCCGTGGCCAGCCTCAATGGCGCAACCGCCTTCCCATCGGCCGTCTTCGCCCTTGCATCCACAGTACTGGTCGCCATCTTCGCCTCGGGGTCCAAATCCCCCATATCCACTTCCTTGAAGACCGGCTTGGCGCCGGCACCGGACTTCGTCCCCATCAACTCCCGGGTGCTGGACTCTATCAACTTGTCCAGTCTTGAATCGGCCGTGCGCAAGACATCAATCCTGTCAAAACTCACTTCGATCACACGTTCACCATAGTGATCATGCAACAGAAACGCCTGACCGTTGGTATTACCCGCGGCCCGGCCCAACCAGATATCGCCCGGATTTTTCGGCACAAACCATTTGATGCCCTCATAGTACCCCAGTTTACCAAAACTCATGTCCTTCCCGTCTTTGAGCGGAATGTCCGTAAACCAAAGTTGGCCTTCGGACTTCTTCTCTATACCGGCGGCATCACGCCAGGTAAACTCGACCTCGAGGTAGCGAGGTGTCGGCTTCGGGTAACCGAAGGCCAGCGGGGCTGCTAACACTATCAACCCGACCATCCTCAGGAACTGCAACCTCTTCATCGCTCCTCCTTGTTGCCTGCGGCAACCTCCTCAAACTCGACACCCGCCGGCACCGGCCCGGTCACCATCAATTTGAAATTCGTCTCCGGACAAAGACTCACAAGTCTGGCCAGCACGGCGGCATCCGGCGGCACCGCACACGCCCAGACCAGATGGACGGTCCGACACGCACGCGCCCGTGTGGCATGCCGTCCTTCGAGATAGGCCGTAAACACCGCCAAACGCCGCGCCGCCTCTGCAATCCCCACCACCACAAACGCGTAACGATGAAACCACGCGGACTCGAAAACAAACTCGTCGTCAACCGCTACTCGCCCCTCCCCCACGACAACCTTGCCCCGCAGTCCTGCACGCCACTGCCGAAACCGCCACCGCGGCAACGACCGGAGATCAGGCCACAAATCCGCTTCCCCGAAATAGACAAAGGTTTCACCCTTCCGGAGAACATCCTCCAGGTACTTCCGCCTGGCATCCAGCGCGAGACCGGATGCTGCCACCGTGTACCGCTTCGGCCAGACCGAGTCGATCAGGGAGTTGGCAATCGGCAATGGATAGAGATAACCGAATGTACGGTTGAACCTGACCAGATAGTCCACCACCAGCAGAAGCAAGGCGAACCAGAAACCCAACCGCGCACAGAACAGGTTGACCCGGTCAAGCCGGTTCGCCTGGATGACATCACGTTCCGGCAGTTGGCGGACCTGTCGCGTCTTGACACTTGGCCCCGCTGAATGGCCTGTCTCGGGAGCAACCACCCCAGTCGCCGCCGCCCCGGCGGCCACGGTTCGCGCCTGCTTCCCACGTTGCCGGTAGGCGAATTTCGCCGGGTCCACCGGGTCCGTCGGCACACCAACGACCGCGGTTTGGGAGGTGGAGACCCCGGCCATGTCCAGCGCATCTACCGGCGTGTCCTCGGCGAATCGGATCTTGGCCGCCCGGGTCTCCCGTTGCTGGTCCAATTCCCTCCGGAGTTCCTTTTGGCGCTCCGTCGCTTTGGCATACTCCTCGGCACGATCTACCTCGATGGCACTGACATAATGCGAATTGATCTTTGCCAACAACAGCCCGGCAACCGCCATTACCATCGCCATCCGGCAGAGTTTCGTACGGTTCCCGCGCCGCACACCCGCGGCCAGGAGTACCACCGCCCCCAACCACGCGAGAATGGAGGCGATTCCAACAACGCCGAAATAGAGCCAGAGGGCAGCGATCATTTTCTAAACTTCTCCGTCAGTTCCAGATAATGCGTAAAGGAGTAGTAGACGATGTTCACCCCCATCTGCAGTGCGCCATCCGCCTTCTCCTTGTCCATTCCGGAATGTCCTGTCTTCCAGGCGTCATTGATGTCACCCGGGTGGTAGAAGACTACCCACCGCCCCTTGACCTTGATGCCCAAGGCACGGTTTCCACCGTGATGCCACAAGGGGGGCGCCCCATTCGCGAACACAAACGGCTGCTGAAAAAGAGGATCGTCATCCGCAATTACCATCAGCGAGTCCCCGGGGAATAGAGCCGCCGCAAAATCCCGGAAACTCCGATCCCATCGCCGCCCGCCGCAGTCGGCAAACAGCATCCCCCCCTCCATGAGGTAGTCCCTCATGATCTTGACGTCCCCCGGCGGAACACCGATATTGCCGTCCCCCGTCATGAAAACAAACGGAGGCGCAAACCCCTTCGGGTATTTTCGCAACATGCGGATGGGATGACTCTCAGCAACCCTGGAGACTTTGAAGCCGGTAATCTTGTTGAACGTATCAAGAAAGTTCAGATCCGCCCGTGACACGGAATCCATACCATCATCCCACCCGGACCCCTCATACTCCATGCGAATGAACCGTACCTTGGCGTTATCCATGCCGTTCGGCCACCCCCCCTCCTTGCCGCCTCCCGCCCCCATCTTGCCGCCGCGCGAAACCCCCAAAGCCATCCCCGTCACGCGCGACGGATCCGCCTTGTAGGTCACCTGCGACTCCTCTTCCATCTCCTTGGCCGCCACCGATTCGTCCAGATCCGGAACATGAAACGATATCGCCGACCTGGGGTTGACGATGAATTTCTTTTTCTTCTTGGGCTTCTTCTTGACGACCTTGGTCACCTTCACCGCCGTCAACGTCGCCGGGGTACCGCTCCCCTTCTGCACTCGGTATGGCTCCACGCAACCCCGCAGCGACAACAACCACGGAATGACCAGGATGACCAGCACATGCAACCCGATACTGGACAGAATGCCTTTTCGGAAACGGGGATCCTCACCGTTGGAGAGGATGTTCTCAATCACCCGGTCGCCTACGGCCGGCCGGTCATCGTGAATCCCCGTATACAACGAAATCACCCGTCGCCGTAAGGCGAAGGCATGCCATACCGCCACACCGGCCATTCCCAGAAACACGGGCCAGAGCAGGCGCCACCTCAGATAAAACAATTGGACGGGATCCACCGGTCCGTTGTCGAGACTGATTCCCTTTTCAAGCAAAAGACTGGTGGCCCGGTTGACGAGCATCACATAGAGAATCCCCAGGACGTACCCCATCAGGCAGCATTTGCGGTAGAACCACAGTACCCATCCCCGCATCACAAACAACGTCAGAAAGGCAATCAACAGAAAGCCAACCGCAGCACCACCGCACACGCGCACGAATGTCAGCAGCACATCCTGAACGCCATCCGCGAGAAAAGGCCCCCTCAGCATGGCATGGCCGGCAACCACCCGGTCGTACAACATCGGCAACTCCAAGGCATACCGCCCAAGAACCCCAGCCACTACGGCCAGCGGAAACCCGAGAATAATCGGCCAGAAATTGGATGGTCTTATCCGCATGGCATATAATCACACACGAGCCGCAACCCCGGGCGCCCCCGCACAGGAAAGTCCGTCCATATCAACGGGGATTCGTATCCTCCAATGAAATCCCCAGATCGGGGATGACCGGAATCTCGTTGCTTGCCGCCGCCTCTGTGACGCGCTTTACAACCGTGGTGTCACGACGCGACTCGAGTGTCGCCGCCTCGTCATCCCGGGCCGCGGGACTGTTGGTTTTGCCAACCATCGGCGTCACGTCCGCCTTGGCCCCGGAAACGGCGGGCGCGTTCGTTGCCGCTGACGTCGCGGGTTTCACCACCCGCGCGGCAGCCTTCTCCGCCGCCACCGCGGCATCCGCCGCCTCCTTCCGGACTTTGGCCCCTTCAGGGTCGATCCATGTGTCCCGGATATACCCCACGGACGTCACGCCAATGACCACCACATGAATCATGATGGCGGCAGCCATCCATATCATGATCCGGCCCCGTGAAAAAACGACCAGAAGGTCCTCCGGGTACACCTCGACCACTCCATGCTTCTCATGTTTGTTTCCCATACTCACACTCCCTGTCTGTTCACCCGAGGCGCCGACAGCACCTCCTGTTACTTATCCCTCACTTCGCCAACCGCCAAAATGAGCCCGCCAGCCTGCACAATCGCGTCAAGCACCGGCTGGAACACCTCCCGTGACACCTTCGCATCGCACTTGAACATCACCGTACGTCCCTCGTCCGTCGTCTTATCACGAATCAGGTCGCCCACGAGACCCTCAACCGCCCCCACGCCAACCTCCTGCCCCTGGATCCTCACGGACCCCGCTTCGTCGATCGACACAATCACCAATGGCTCCGAAACCTTGGCCAGATCCGGCGCCTTGGGAGGGGTGATCTTGGCACTGGTCGAAGGCAGAAAATGACTGCATGCCATGTAGAAAATGATCAGCAAAATGGCGATGTCCACCAGGTTCGCCGTGGGAATGATCGGCAGTTCGTGCTTGGGCCGGCGGATCATTTGCGCTCCTCCGCTTCCTCACTCACAATGGCCACCACGCCGCCCGCGTTCTGCACCAACGCCAGCGTTTCGTAATACGCCTGGTACCCCACACGTCCCGATGCCGAGATGATCACAACCTTCGCATCCCCTTGCTTCTGGTCAAGCCGCAGACCCGTCACGTATTTCCGCAACGCCTCCATGTCCATGTTCTGCGTGTCATTGACCGTAATCTGCTCATCGTGCAAGGCGATGGTCGGCGTCTTCTCCTGGGTGTCCTGCTGCCCCTTGGAGCCCGAAGGAATGTCGGTGATGAATCCCGTTGTCTTGGCCAGCGTGGTGGTCATGATGAAGAAGATCAACAACAGAAACATCATGTCGGCCAGCGACGTGGTCGGAATGGCATCCTGGTTCAACTGGCGATTATGGAACTTCCGTCGCATGGGGGCCCTCAGGGCGTCGCCCGACGCTCGGCACGCATGGCTACGGTCTGCACGAGATCCGTTGCCGCCTCGCCAATGGCGAGGTTGACCTTGGCCACCCGGTTCATGAACGAGTTGTAGGGAATCAATGAACCCAGCGCAAGGACCAGGCCGCTGGCTGTCGCCACCAGGGCTTCGGAAATGCCCGCGCCCACCGCACCGGCATCCAGCGAACCCGCCCCGGAAAGCGACCCGAACGACCGGATCATACCGGTGACCGTTCCGGTCATCCCGAACAGGGGCGCCACGTTGGAAATGGTCGCCAACCAGTTGAGCCGCAACTCAACCGCGTGCAAGGCCTGGGGCGTATAGTCGTCCATCGCTTTTTCCATCATCAAACGTTCCATGTCTCGCGAAACGCCCATCGCCTGGCTCCGCTGGTAGGTCTGCAACCCCACCAGGAGAACTGCCGCCACCGGGCTCGGAGTGCTGGCGCAGAGGCTGATGGCCTCGTCCACCCGGTCCTCCACCACCAAAGCCCGAATCTTCGCCCGCAACGAACGAACGTCAATCCGTGCGTTCCGGTAAAATGCGACCGACCGCTCAATCAGTACAGCGACCATCACCACACTGCAAATCCCCAGCGGAATCATCATGAACCCGCCCATAATCAATCGATCCAACATATTACACGCTCCCTTCGGTTCCCGGCGCTATTGCGCCGTAAATCTGAGCCAGGACCTGACAACCTTCGAGCGGCGGCACATTGAATTGCCCCACGCGATAGCCGCGGTCCGGCGCCAACACCAATCGCCCCGTCACTGCATTGTACAGGCTCCCGTAAAGATGCGGGAAAGCCACCCGCTGCGCCAGCGGCTTCCTCCCGGCGGCAAATGCCACCACCTCCTCCCGCGTCACCACCAGCCACACCCGCCGCTCAATAAGCCACCACCCCACCGGCGTCCGTGTTTCCGTCTGCAACACGATCATCACCTCCCGGTCACCGCATAGTTCCGCAAAAAGCCGTCGTTCCGCCGCCGACATCCGCGCCCGCGCCGCCTCGACACCAGCCCCATCGGACCTCGTCATCACCGGCGGTAACCGGTCCGCATGCAACACGGGATGCCGGGCATGCAACCCGGCGTCCTTCAACTGCTGGATCAGATCCTCATTCTCGTGATCCAACAACCGCACCTGATCCTCAAGTTGCGAAACCTTCAGCCGCAAGTGCGCAACCGTCTGGTGCAACAGGCGCTCGGCAGCGTGACTCATCGTCCATCCCCCTTGTCCATCCCCGCCAACGCGCTCTCCGATAACCGTCCGCGGGCGTACTTCGCCCACACCGACTCCGGGTAATCCCAGGTCAGCCGCTTGAACATGCGATAGGCATTGACCTTGCTGTCCTCATGACTCGCCTTCATATGGGCATCGCCGCACCAGTACATGGCCTCGGCCATCTGCGAGGGCTCAGCCTTCTTCTTGTCAATCACATCCATCAGACTGGCGACCGCCCGGTCATAGTCTTCGGCCCGTATGTAGCACGTCCCCGCCAAAACCCCCGCCCGTCCCGCCAACTTGTGCTCTTCAAACCGGATGGCCAACCGTCCAAAGACCTGCGCCGCCGTCCGGAACATCTCAACGGCTTCCATCTTCACCCGGGCCGCCACCACCACATTCGTCTCCGCCGCCGCCTTATCCTTGATACTCTTGCCCTTGTCGCTGAAGTACTGCCCCAGCCGCGCCATCGTCTCGGCCACCAGTTCATTGTCCGGATACCGGTAGGCAAGTTTGACGTACTCCTCACACGCCTGATCAATCTCACCCATCTTCTCAAAGGTCAACGCCTTCTTGAACTGGGCCTTGGGTGCATGCTGGCTGTCCGGATTGCCGGCAATGATGTCGGTAAACCGCCCGATGGCCTCCATGTAATGCTTCCGCTTCGCCGTCTCATCCACAACGCTGTTCGCCAACTCGAGCGACAGGTTCGCCAGAAGATAGTCGGCCTGCGATTTGGCGCTGGTATCCGGATAATCCCGCAGAACTTCCTCCAATACCTTCTTGCCCTGGGCAATCTCACGGCGCGCCAGACTCTCCTCTTTCAAGTCACGGTGTTTCTTCGCGAGTTCAAAGTACGATTCCGCAATCGTAAACTGCGTCTGCACCGCAATTTCAGGATCCTTGAACCGTTTCGAAAAGGGCAACACGGACCCATCGGCCCCCTTGTACACCAACACCTGCCGCGTGAGCGCCGGCACCCCCTCGCCGGACTGGTACGTCAACGTCACCGTGTCGCCATACTGCACCGGCATATAAACCGGGTTGTTGGTATCGGACTGATCCTGCACATGCACCATCGAAAGGTGCCCCTTGAAGACACCCGTGTTCTCGAATGTCTCCGTCAACTTCACCATCTTGCTCCCCCCCGACGATGTGGTGACGCGCACCTCCACGTCATTCTTCGCGCCCGACACATCCTTGGACTTGTCCATCACCCGTAAGTAGATGTTCTCGCCGACATGACAACCGCTCACCTCCGTCATGTATTTCCGATCCAGCACATCGAACCAGGAATCACTCCCCAGTATCACGCGCCGGGTTAACCACTGCGTCCGGCCCGCTTCATCCTTGTACTCAAACCCCGCGATAATCTCGTCACCCCCCCTGACCGAAAGAACCGGCGACTCCTTGCCCGTCGCATCGGCAGCACCCACAAGCGACGACGCCGGAGTGTCGCCCAACTTCATCGGAATACTGAATCCGAAACGCCCGTCATCCAGGGGACTGACCGAGGTCGGATCGGCCCGCACGACCAGTCCGGCGTATCCCGGCGGCACCATACCACCACCCACTCCGCCTGGCCCCGCCGTCAACTTGATGGTTCCCGGCACCGTAATGTCGAAGGCATTCGTACTCGCGTCCCCGGCATTCTTCCGTCCGGACGAGGTCTGAACGTAGAGCGTCGCCCGGCTTTGCCCCGACAACGCCAGCGGTGGAAAGACCACTTCCACAAAAACCGGCCCATCCAGCAAGGCCCTGGCTGGCGCGTCGCCGGCCGAGTCCTTCTGGCAGGCGGCCACCAGCGAACGTGTCGCCGCGTACCATTCACTGCCCCGCGCCGCGCTGTCACCCGCTCCGGCCTTTCCACTGGCGTTGTTGACCGCGGTCGTCGCGCCGACTGCTATCGACGTAACGTCATACGCCCGCAGTTTCGGCGCAATGTAAATGGCCTGCTCCGCCATCGCCGTCCGCTCCCACGGCACCCCGGGGTCTGTATTCTCGGCATCCACATACACCACGGTGATATCGTCGGCCGGCCGGATCTGCAACTCCGTCGCACGCTGGGGTGCTGTGGCGACCGGGAAGATATTCCCGACAAACACGCCGGAATGCTCACGGGTTTCCAACGCAGAGAAGGTCACCTCTTTACCGCCGGTCACCCGGGCGGCGAACTGAACCGTATCCTCCTTGTCAGTGGTGTCACGATCAGGATCATTGATGACAACGGCAACGGGAGTCCCCGCCAGGAATCGTCGAACCGGAATGTAACTCGTCTGGCGTCCCGCTCCCGCCCCTTCCGCACCATACTCGGGGAAACAGATGTTGATGGTAGCATTCATGTACGTCGCCACCAGCGACGATGAATGGGTACTGTCCCCACTGGAGATCACCCGCGGATCCTCGTAGGTGATGACAACCTTGTCTCCGGGAATGAGTTCCAGAATCTTGTTATCCTTGAGCGTCGTCAAATCCTGCTGGGTGGGCAGGACTCCCTTGCCGGCGGCATCTGCCAACTGGATACTCGTGATCGCCGGAGCATCGCCTTGGAAGTCCTCCAGAATCAACCGGAAGACACGGGCCTGGGATTTCGGCGGGAACGCAACATCGAACCCCTTGCCATCTGCAGTCGGCGTCACCGTGGCTGGCGCAAACGTCATCTCCTGCTTGATCTCCGGGTGAACGGCGGGATCAAATAGTTCCGCGGGACAGGTGGCAATGTACGGCTCCTTATCAATGTCCCATTGGACGTTGAATCTGACAGCATCCTTGACGGCAGCGACAACATACACGTCCAGCCGGTGCACGCCTTTCGCGAATGATTTCCTGATTTCCAGCGGTCCCGCCCCCCCGCGTCCGTCCGCACCGGCGGCGACTTTCGCCAGCACACCATCCACCGCAAACAGGTACCGCACCGAATTGCCGGCGGATGACGTCTCAAGCCGGAAGGCGCGGGATTGCCGTGTATCCAGATAGAAGGCGCCCTGCAAATGGGCAACGTAACTATCCGCCGCGCCCAGGCCGGCCGCCGCCAGATGCTGATCCATCGCCACACTCAACGCCTTGACCGGCACCGTGACAGGCCTGGCTTTCTGTATCGCCGCCCGACACTCGTCAATGGATGACAACGCGGCCTTATCCGGTTTGATAAACGACAAGGTCAACGCGCCGTCCCAGGGCTTGACCGCCTCCGGCCAACCCGCCAGAGTCGTAAAATCCCGCCCGTTGAGCGACGTCTGGAACAAGAACCGCTTCAACTCGTGCCCCGGCACATCGGCGCGAATCGCAAGTTTCCCGAGGTTGACGTTGTCGTGGAGATCCACGGAATAAAGTCGGGGGCGCAGGTTGTTCGCCAACCCCACCCACGCCGGATGATTGCCAGCCGAAATGGGGAAGTTTGGCTGCTTGCCTTCCTCGGAATCGGAGGCCATGGCCATCGCCTGTGCGGCCACCGTCGGCAATGCACCCTCAAACACACCACTGTGCGTCTCCGTCTCAGTCAACTCGAACCCGCTGACCACATCCCCGCTCGTGACTGCAGCCCGCACCGTAATCTTGTCCTTACCGGCCGTAATGTTGCGGTCGGGATCCACCACGCGGATATTGATCTTGTTCCCGGGCCGGATCTGGTCGGGCGGACGCGCAAGACTCAATGCCTGATGTTCTCCCGCCTCCTGCTGCATGGAAAGTTTCTGGCGCAGAATGGACTCCAACTCCCTCTCGGCCATTTCCTCCTTGGTCAATACCTGCCCCGACGAGGAATACAACCCGGAGTCCGTTGCCACCGTCAGCGAAAAAACCTCCGAGGACGATATGTTGTGGGCTTTCTTGAACCGGTCCGAGAAATCGTAGTGAACCGTATCATCCCCAAGCACTTGAAGCACCCGGTCGCCCTTGATCATCGGCGTCATGGCCGTCGCCAGCGATCCCTCAAACTTCATCCTGGAGTCGCCAAACGGCACGAGGTTGAACAGTTCTTCGTCACCCGATGTCGTCCAGACGCGGATCTCAATGCTGTCCGCCTTCCCAACGACCGCCAGATTCTGATCTTCCAGTCGCACTTTGAGTACCGAGCCTGGCACAAGAATCCGCTGGCTCGTGGTGAGACCGACTTTGACCTCCGTCGCCTCCACAAGGCGTTTCGTCTTCAGATCAATATTGCCTTCCAGAATCCGGCCATCGGGATGGTCAGGCATACGCGCCAACACCTGGTTCAGGTAACTCCTGGCCTCCTGGTAATCCTCCTGCTCGTACTTGAGCCGCGCGAGTTGGTAGAACGCCTCCGTCTGCAATGCCTTGTCCTTGCGCCGCGAGAGTTTTTCGAGGGATTCCAACGCCTTGTCGTACTGTTTTGTCAGGCGATCCACTTCGGTAATGCGTAGTTCCGCATCCTGTTTGGCCCGGGTCTCATTGAACTCCTCCGCACTCGCGATCCGCTCATACAACGCCCGCGCCTTGGGATATTCATGGCGCTCAAACGCAATGCCGGCATAGGCGATCAGTAACCGCGCCCGCGTCTCCGCATCCACCGCCGTTCCTGCGCTTTCAAGCCAGGGCACCAGCGCCTTGGCCAGCGTTTCGGCCCGCTCAAACTGCTGAAGGCGGGCGTTCTCATTGATCAACCCTATCGTGAATTTCGGGTCAAAGTCCTTGATCCACCCCGGCATCTTGTCGGCAACCGGACCATACAACTCCATGGCCGCCCGTAAATTTCCGGCGTTGAATGCCGCCTGCGCCGCATACGCGGGATAGCGCGGATCCGTGCGTTCTACCGGAATGGCCCCGCCCGTGCTAACCAACCCCTGCGACCGCACCGTCATCAGTGCGGTACGGATATCCGAAGACTGTTCCGAACCCAGAACCGCCAGCCCCGCGGAACTGATGGCCAAAGCCCGATCCACGGCCTTCTCCCTCAGACTTGACTCCGCCAAATCTCCCAGCAGGCGAAATACCGCCCCATCCTGGGTCTCTACACCCACACGCCAACATTCGGACACGCACCCCACCAGGGCCAACTCTTTCCCCCGCTTCGCCAAGGCCGGCAAAAGCAGTTTTCCCACATCCCCCGCCCCCGCGACCCCCCTCCAGGTCGCCGGTGGCACATCGCATAACAGGCGCCGCAGCGTTTCCACCTCCGCATCGGTCAGATCCGCGACTTTCGCGTACGGACCCAGACCCAGGTTTGTCAACGATACCCGCTTCGGTACCGTGCCCGCCATTTGCACAAAAGCATCGAGTTTGGCAAAGATCTCGGCTCGCTTCGCCGTCCCTCCCATGGCCATAAACCAACCCCGGCCAAGCGCCATCTCGTCAAAACGGGTCTTGCCCGCACGGGCGGCCAGTGAACTCAGCAAGGCGTCACGATCCGGCGTGGCGACACCCAGTGCCCTTTCGTGCAACCTCGCCAGTAACTCGCGCGAACAGGCCGGCCGCGAATCATACCCCAACGGCAACGTCTCATAAGTCGCCAGCACCTTGGCCACCGCCCCCGCCACCTTGCCAGCCTTGTCAGCACCCCCATTCGCCCAATACCCTTCTTCGATGACCCCCATCTTCCGCACTTCCTCGACAAACAGATCATCGAACGCCGTCTCCCGTGGATACTTGACCGCCAGTTTCGGATAAAGCGCCACCATCCCCATGTAGGTAGC
Organism: uncultured Verrucomicrobiota bacterium; assembly: GCA_964535015.1. Taxonomy (GTDB): domain Bacteria; phylum Verrucomicrobiota; class Kiritimatiellia; order CAIKKV01; family CAITUY01; genus CAZDUS01. The sequence continues at coordinate 16,830 of CAZHRU010000015.1, forward strand.
CGTGGCGCTGCGGATGCTCGACTCGGGACGGCCCATCGTCTGCAACAACACCTTGCTCGCTATGAGTTTCTCAACCACCTCGCCCATCAGGTCCTCACTGCTCCAACCCTGCCCACTTCTGGTCCTGCCAAAGAAGTCAAACAACTGGGGCGAAAACTGGTTTCGCGCATTCATATCCAGCAACACCTTGCCGAAAGCGCCGTGATACAACTGCATGTCTCCCTGCGCCTCCTTCGGCTGCCCGGTCCAGACCCCTTTACGGAACCGGGATCCCATCGCGCTAATGACCATCTGGAAACGGGGCGGCCACTGCGTCAGGTCGAGTTGCGATGCCTGGTCGGCAATAACCTCCGCATGGAACGCCGCCGTCCCCGTCTTCTGCGCCGGCGTCTGCAGGATGTAGGGCAACACCGTGGCGCCATACGGGGTCTTCTTCACGTCGTAGTCCTTCACCAGCGGATACACCATGCGCGCACCCGCCACCAGCCGATCGACGTTACCCTCCCGAAATCCCAACGCCACCTCAGCCACCCCACGACACATCGAATTGGGTGCCTTGGCAGGATCTACGGCGGACCCGCTCTGAATTCGTTCAACCACGCCTTTCAACGCCGGCAACTGACTCCTGCCGATTTCCGCCTTGGGATCTTTTGATGCTGTCACCTCTTTTTCATACTCCCGCCACAATCGCTGGATGTTCTTATGCATGACTAGCGATCTGCCAGGTTCGGACCACGGCACCCACTCGAGGGATTGGAGGGCACTGAGTCCTTGACTCTTGTCCAGCGCGGGACTGGTCTGCCAGACGGCTTCAATATAAGCACGCACGAACCCAACATCGAATAAGGCCACGGGAGTGCTCGCGATCAGTTCTCCACCAACCGACGCCAGCGCCTTGGCCTGGTTCATATCACTCGCCAACTCCGGATTATCCGCATGCAATGTCCTGTAGGCCGGCCATAATTCCGAAAGGACAATCGCACTCATCTCTTGCGCCGGGAGATAGTAACCGTCTTTCGTCACCAGCGAACGCCAACAGGCGGCGAAATCGTCGGAAACGGTGGCGGCACTCAGGACCGCCGCCGAACGGTTGGGAACGCCAGCCAGCGCGACCGCTTGCCGCCTGATCGTAGCCGCGTCGGCATTGGGCACGTAGAATGACAAGTCCGCCACATTGGCCGGATTACGAAAGGCCACAGGACACTTCCCCGCCAGTTCAGTCCACTGCAGACTCGTCAGAACCGCCCGAATGTACGGCCATTGCATAAGGGCACCCCGGTCACCGTCACTGAGTCTTCCAAAGGCGGCTACAACAAAGTCCTGTTTCGCCGCGACCTGTTTCTCCCATTCCGTCGCCCCCCCTGCCTGCAACACGGTCAGAATGGCCCGCAAACGCTCCGCCGTCGGATTGACATCAAACCACGCCTTCGCCGCCGCCAGCGACGGCCCCACATCGGTCGTCTTGCCCGCTCGGAACTCCAGATAGGTGCCAAGGAATGTACATCGCGCCGCACGCGATGCGTCATCGCGAATCCGCCCGGCCAGTTCACGCAACACCCCCCCCACCTCGCCCGGATTGCTCAATTTGCCCGCCTCACCCAGCATCCAATCAAGATCCTCCCAGTAATAGTACCGCTCCTGATCAATCGCCTGCTGCTCGGAAAAGGCAACCGACAACAACCGCCCCATCCCCGCGATGTCACTCCGTTGCCTGGACTCAGCCAGGAACCAGGAATCAAACCGCCGGACCGCCGGGGACCGGTACCGCCCCCTGAACTCACCGATGGAACGGTACGCATCATCGCTGTCCTTCAGAAAATCAATCTGGATCGAGACCATGCGCGCCAGAACCGCAGGGTCTGCAGCCGCCGGCGCCTCCCGCAGATAGGCCTTGTAACGGGTGACGGCCGTGCGGTAATCCACAGTCAGCCACGCGTTCTCCGCCGCGAGCAGCAGTACCGTCGGCGACGGTTTCACCGCCCGCCCAAGGTACGCCTTGACAACGCCAGCCGCCTGAAACGGACTTCCGGCATCATGCGCCATGGTGAGCAACCTGATCACATCGGCCTCCGCCACGGAAGCACCGGTTTTCTGGAGTTGCCCCGCCAGGGTCACCAGATCGGTCTTGGCCGGTTCAGCCCGCACTGACGCGACGGCCCACACGGCGAGTATGACAAGAAAGGAGTTAAGTTTTCGATTCATGACGTTCAACCCTCTGTGTTGGTTTTGGCGGGCGCGGCATCCATGCCCTTGACCTTTTCTTCGATGCGCGGCAACAAGCCCTTCGCCTTCTCGGCATACCGGCTTTCCGGGTACTCGAACAACAACTGGGTGCACTTCTCATGCGCCCGCTGGAAGTTGCCCATGCGGAACGACACGAGCACCCACTTCAACAGCATCCCGTCAAGGAACGCCGCGTCCGGATGGTCCTGGAAGATCTGGCTCAACAGGTCATCCGCCGTCGAGTAGTCCTTCGCATCGACATAGTAGTCAATCAGTTTACCCAGCGACGCCCCGGCAAACTCACTGTCCGGATACCGTTCGGAACAGAGTTTGTAGAACGGAATCGCTGCGGCTGGGTTTCCTTGGGAACTTTTCGGCCCGGCTTGATTCTCCGCCTCGACCGACTCGGCAATCCGGAACTGGGCCTCGGCCTTGGCCATGGAATTCGGCAGAGCCAGTATTTGCGTGAATACCGACTTCGCTTTCGCGTAGTCCTTCCGCTCGAGATGGATCTTGCCAATACCCAGCATGGCTTGATCCACCAGCGGTGACTTCGGGAACATCTTGCTGAACAACTGACACGTGGCGATCGCCCCGTCGAAATCCTCCTTGATCAACTGCAGTTCCCACTTCAGACGGAACCCTTCCTCCGCCTGCTCGGATGGAAGCAATTGCTGGGCCCGGATAATATTGTCCGCCTGCGTAAGCCCCTGATTGCAACGGTCCGCCGCACCTTTGTTGAGGCCCACACTCTTGAAAATACGGGCCAATTCCAGAAACGCTGTCGCCTCCACCGCATCCTTCCTGGCGCGCATCACGGGATCGGAGACGACATACTGGGTCGCCATGGGACGGTTCTCAATCTCGCCGGCCACTTGAATGGACGCTCGCGATTCGCGCGGCGTCTCCCCGCCAATGTGCCGGTCATCCACATAGACCGTAAAGATCTCGTCCCCCGTCAAACACTGCAACTGACCCTCAACCTTTGCCACGGCATCGGCGACACGGGGCGATACCAGCGCCACCTGTCCGGCAAACTTCCCACTGCGCACCACCGGACCGGATCCAAGTTCCTTCAGGGTCAATGTCACTTCATCGCGCGTCTTGAAGACGCGGATATCATCCCCCGCCTGCATCAGTTTCTCCAGGGTGCTCGCCTGGTCGCGCACCGCCTGCTCGGCCTCGAGGTCGCGATACCGGGCCGCAACCTTGATCTGGAACGAATCGCCGCCAGGCGTCTTGTCCAGATCCGCATCCTCCAGCAATACAAACAGCGGCTGGTTCAGGAACGCCGCCGTGGCCCTGGATTCGTACGTGCCCAACGTGAACGACACCGCGCCGCTCGAGACTACTTTCACCGAGGCCTTGCGCGGCGTATTCTTCTCGCCGGCCTGCGTGTTGTCGTCCAGGTAGGTCACCTTGATGTCGTCCCCGCCAATCACCTGTAACACACTGTCACCCGGTTTGACGGGACCAACGTCGGTGGCAATGGAACCGATGTACAACTCCCCCTTGTTGGCCAGGGGTATGCAAACGATGACTTCCTTGTCACCCTGCGCCGTTTCCACCGAGGCCGAAATCTGCTTCCCAAGGCGGGCAAGGATCGGCAGGTCGGCATCCTCAATCTTGAGGTAGAACCGGCGGCCGGCTTCCACAAATTGAAGGGTCGGACTGTTGGGATCCACAAACGTGCCCACCAACGTCAACGCCTCCACGGCCTTCTGCCAGTTGCCCTGGGCAAAATGACACATGCCAACATAGTAATAGGACTGGTTGGCCCAAACCGTATTCGGGTAATCACGACTGATCTTGCGCAAGGCGGGAAAGGCCGCCGCGTATTGGCCCGTCTGATAGAACGAGACGCCGGTCAGATACAAACCCTCGAGAAAAACCTCCAGCATCTCCCCCTTCAATGCTTCATCGGGACGTTCCAACAACTGGATTTGCCGGAGATACTTGAGCGCCTCCTTGTGCTTGTTCTGCTCCACATAGTAACGCCCCAGCACCAGGTACGCCTTGAACCGCAGCGGACTGTCCGGGAACCGCTCGATCACGGTCTCCAGCATCCGGGCACCCCGCTCGCCTTCGCGCCCGGCAATGACCTCCTCCGCCGATTTGATCAGGCGATCAACCCCGTCGCCCCCGCCCGGCGAACCGTTGCCTCCAGTGGGACGCACGACCGGCGAATCCCCGCTACCCTTGTCCGCCTGTTGACCAAACGCGTTCAGTACCAGCGCCATCACACAAACGCCGGCCAACCATCGTGTCTTATTCGCCTGCATCCACACCTCCTCCAATTCGCACACCAAGTTTCTCCAGTTCCTGGTGCGCAGAACTGGACTGCCCGCTCTTCGGATACTTCTTCAACACCGCCCTCAACGCCGCAATATAGTGATCCCGTTGTCCGGCCCGCTGATACACGGAGGCAATCCGGAACGCCGCTTCGGCGTTGCAGTCCTTGAAAAAACCCTCCACTTCCCTGAGTTGCCCGATCGCCTGTTCGAGTTTCCCCAGTTTCTCGTAGCACTCGGCAATCCGCCAGAAGTTCTTGGGCGGGTTGTCACACACCTGATAGGCGGAAATTGCCTTTTCATACTGCCCAATCGTGAACAGCAAGTCCGCCTTGATGATGGACACCTTCGACGCATAGGTCGTCGACCCCCCCAGCGCATCGGCCAACGGCAGTGCATTCTTATCGTCCCGCAACCCCGCATAGAACGACAGCAACTCAAACTGCCCGAGTTCCCTGTCCTGAATGGACATACAAACGGACTTCATCAGGTCCGGCGCCACCCGCGCCAGCGACCTGGCCAAGTCAACCTTCTCGGCATCCGACAATTGGGCCAAAGGAATCCGGTTGAACACACTCTGGCCCATCGATGGATCCTTCAGGTCGCCGTACGCCATCCGCAATAAATCGATCAGTTGCGCATTCGACATCTTGCCGAACTCCAGTTTCGCGTAGTACTCGGCAACCTTGGCCTTGTTCTCCTTGAAGAGTTGCATCCATTTCATGACGCGCGTATTGTCACCCGCCTTCTGGAACTGACTGAACTGCTTGTCGAGCCGTTGCGTCCATTTTGCCTCATCCCGCTCGGACGCCAGGCGTAATCCGGCAATCTCAACCTGGAAATCATCCCACGCCGCAAACTTCCCCTCCATCGCGTCGGCCCATGTCCGGTAATACCGGTCCTTCAATGCCGCCTGGTCCACCGCAAACTGGGCATGTCGCCGGACCGCGCCCATCACCCGGTCCCAGTAATCCCGGCTCGCCGCCACCTCGCCCTCGACCGCCCTCGGTTGCCCGTCAAAGGTCTTCACCGTCTTGTAGAACTCCCGCAATGCCGGCTCATCCATCTTGACCCGCACAAAGTAGCGCACCGCCTGTTCAATCGCAGCGTTCGCCGCCGCCGGATTCACCGTCCTGAAATTGACCGCCACCAGTTGATAGTACCGGGCCGCATCCTCAACCTTGTTCTGCTGCATCAGGTGGTCGCCCAGTTCGTTAAACGCCACGGCGCCGAGAGGATGCTGGTTGTATTCCTTGTCCGCAGCCATTTGCGCCCACGCGGCAACCGCCTTGTCGTTGTCGCTGTTTTCCCAGTGCGCCTGCCCGGTGTAGAACAACGCGGGAGCCGCGTAGTTGACGACATTGGGGAAATACTCAAGAACTTCCCGGTACGCCTTGATCGCCTCGAACCGTTTGTTGTCCAGATGCAGACAGCGGGCCTTTCGCAACAACGCATACGCCAGCGCCTTCGATTGCGGGAATTCCAAAACAAAAGCGTCGTACTCGGAAATGGCGCGCCGATAGTCGCCCTTGCCGAACACCTCGTCGGCCTTCGTCAGACGATGCGCCTCAAAAGTGTCGAGGAGTTTGTAGTCCGCATTGGAGAAGGTCACCTCCGACACCCTCGTGCCACTGCCCCTGGGACCGGCCCATGTCGTCAGACCGGAAAAGAACCCCACCGTCAGTAAAATAGACAGTCCGATACGAATCGGTATCAAAACCATGCTTTCACTCCTAACCGCCTGCCCATCAGCCGCCACACTAAAACACCAAGATAACATCCAAAGAAAGACTGAGACTCCCCCAGCAATACCCATGCCAACATCGAGAATCAAGCAAAACGGACAAAACGGCGCCACCAAGGACGTACGCCGAGCTTGGAGTGCACACAGCAGTACACACTCCATCGCTTGTCGCGTGTAGCGCAGTATGCAGGTGGCGGCCGCGCCCCTGGGAGAAACGGCAGACTCAGTACTTGCGCCGGGTCTCTTCCTCCATCACCACGCGCACCGGGCGATGGCCGATCGTGACCTGGTTCAGGGCCGGCAAGATACGCAGTGCGTCCTGCCTTAACATACTCACAAAACTGGTGCTTTCGGTGATGTGAATGCGCCCCACTCGCAGCTTCGGACCCGGCGTCGCCCGGTTGATCAAACCAATCAAGTCGGGAGGCGTGAGCGAGTTCCGATGCCCCAGATTGATTCGCAACTGGACCACATCTTCTTCCCGGACCTCCCGGGAATCCCGCGCAGTCCCTGTATCACGAGTGCCGCGCCCATCACGCCCGGGCGCTCCCCGGACCCGCCTGGCATCCGGTTCGCGCCGGTCCATTCCCCCATGCCCGCTGTAGGCCGCGGCATTCAGATCAGGGGCATCCTTGTAGTACGTCAACAACTTGTCGAAATCCTTGAGGACAAACCGCTTGATCAAATCGTCCCGAGACATCTCACCCAGTTGCTTGTGGATCGCCGACATGAAGGGATCCAAACGACCATCCCCGGGATCAATCTGCTTCACCGCCTCAATCAGCCCGGTCAGCCTCGCCGCACACACGTCCTGCCCCGAGGGCAACCGCTTGTGCATGAACGGCTTCTTGAGGATCCGCTCAATGACCCGTAGCCGGTTCTCCTCGCGGTAATGGATCAGGACCACGGAAGTCCCTTCCTTGCCCGCCCGCCCCGTGCGCCCACTGCGGTGCGTGTACAGTTCCGCCTCGTCCGGCAGATTGTAGTGAATCACGTGGGTCAACTCATTGACGTCCAACCCGCGCGCCGCCACATCGGTCGCCACCAGGATCTGCAGCCCCTTGGACCGGAACTGCCCCATCACCTCGCCGCGCTGGTCCTGCGTCATGTCGCCATGAAGCGCATCGGCATTGTAACCGTCCTTGTTCAAGCGGGAGGCCACCTCATGGGTTTCCGCACGCGTTCGGCAGAAGACAATCGCATACAAATCCGGCGTTGAATCAATGATCCGCTTCAAGGCCGCATACCGGTCCTTGGCATGAACCTTGTAGCACTCATGCCGGATCGTGTCCGACCCCGCATTGCGCTTCCCCAGCAGGATTTCCTCCGGGTTCTCCATGTACTTGCCCGCCATCGCCGCCACCTGCCTCGGCATCGTGGCCGAGAATAACAGCGTCCGCGCGGACTCCGGCACCTCGCCCAGGATTGCCTCCATCTCCTCCTGGAACCCCATGTTCATCATCTCATCCGCCTCATCCAATACCACCCACCGGACATTGGATAAGTTGGCCTTCTTGCGGCGTAGCATGTCATGCAACCGCCCCGGGGTGGCCACAATGATATGGGCCCCCTGCCGCAACTCCCGGATCTGGTCGCCAACCGAGGACCCCCCATACACCGCCAGGGCGCGGATTCCACGCAAATGCTTCATGTAGGCATTCAGGTCGCGGGTGATCTGGAGACACAGTTCCCGGGTCGGACAGAGGATTAACGATTGCGTAACCGCCCGGGTTGCATCCGTCATCTGCAACAGCGGCAACCCATACGCCGCCGTCTTCCCGGTCCCCGTCTGGGCCAGCGCGATCAGATCGCGTGTGCTGTTCAGGAAATTCGGAATCACCTTCTCCTGGACAGGGGTCGGAATCTCAAAACCCATCTCCTTGATGGCACGGAGAAGTGGCGGGGTCAACCCAAGGGCGGTAAATTCTTTCATGACAATCTTCCTTTTGACAGGGGAACCCGTTTTTGCCCCCCTGCGCCCCTCTCTCATGGACTTTCAAGGCCCAAAAGTCAATGCCGCGTCACTATCCACCCTCCTACCCCGCCCGGAACATCTGCCCGATCCGCTTGCCCATCAGACTGGTCGCCAACAGAATCCCCGCCCCCAGCAACGCCATCGCCCACACCCCCATCGCCGACGCCACGTTGACCCCGTTCTCCAACCCGTCCATCAGCACGTAGATTGCCTTGGTGATCGGGAAGAACGCCTCCGATTGCGCCAAAATCAAACTGTCCGAAACCTCCAGCATCGAGAAACTGAAGCACAGGATCGCCCCAGCCAGCAGATTGGCCATGATCAACGGCAACGTGACCCGCCATACCACCCGCAACGGTGTCGCCCCAAGATTCGCCGCCGCCTCCTCATACGAGGTACTCACCTGTTCCAACCCCGCATGCGCCGCACGTACCATGTACGGCAATCGCCGCATCGCATAACTCACCGACAGGAGAATCATGGGGTTGAACCGCGGATCAAACACCGTGTTGGGAAACGCCCCGGAAAAACACCCGATGTATCCGAAGGCAATCACCAGCCCCGGCACCGCCAGCGGCAGCATGGACACCGCATCCAGCCAATCGCTCCCCCATACACGCCGCCGCACGCACAACCAGGCAATTCCAAACCCGATCACCATGTCCAACACCGTCGCACACACCGAAAGCGTCAGACTGTTGACCAGCGCCCCGCGCGTCAGATCGTCATTCAGCGCGCGCCCGAAAAACTCCAGCGTAAACCCCTCCGGCACCACCGTCAGGAACCAGCGCCGGCTGATCGCCAGCAGGACCACACTCAGATGCGGCAACACCGCCAGCAACAACACACCCGCCAACCCCGCCGTCGCCACCACCGTGCCCCATCGCGACAGCGGAATCTCGCGACGCCCCTGGCTAAGCCGCCCCAAGGTCGCCACCGACCGTTGCCGCGCCAGCACTTGCTTGCTCACCCAAAACCCGACCACCGACACCACCAACACCAATGCCACCTGCGCATACCCCGCCGGGTTCGTCCCGATCTCCGCCACACTGTCATAGATCATCACCGGCAACACCCGCCTCACCCCGAACACCAAGGGCGTCCCCAACTCCGTGAAGGACCAGATGAACACCAGAACCATCCCGGCAAAAACCCCCGGCATCGCCAGCGGAAACGTCACCCGGCGGAAAACGCGCCCCGGCGTCGCCCCCAGATTCACCGCCGCCTCCTCAAGACTGGGGTCAATGTTCGCCAACGCCGCCACCAGATTCAGATACAGGATCGGAAAAAGATGCAACGTCTCCAATAGGACGATCCCCAGCAACGGAAAACGACCCAACCAGTCCACCGGACCCGAAACCAACCCCAATTCCATCAACAGCGTGCTCAAGGCCCCCGCCCTTGAGAAAATCATCTTCATCCCCACGGCACTGACAAATGGCGGCAGGATCATCGGCAGCAACAACAACCCGGACCACACGGCTTTGCCCGTAAACGACCGCCTCGCAAATAGCCAGGCCAACGGCAGGGCCACCGCCAGACAGGTCATCGTCACACATCCGGCAATCAGGAAACTGGTCCCCATCGCCTCCACCTGTGCCGGATTGGAGAACAGTCCCTTCACGTAGTGCAGCGTGAACCCACCCTCGTCCCGGAATGACCGCGTAAACACGTGCGCCATCGGCCACAGGAGGAATACACCAAGAACGGCCAGGATCAGCCCCACCGATACCGTTGTTCCAAGTCGCAACTTCATGCGCAACGATCTCTTCCTTTGCGAACTTTGCGGCTTCTGTTCACCATTACTTTAACTCCACCACCGGAATCACCACCGTGTCGTTCACCGCCACACCCCACACCATCCGCATCCCCTTGCGTAACCCCAGACTGTCCTGGGTCAGCACCGTCGCCTTCAAGGGAATGCCCCCCGCCTCCAACGCCACCGTGACGGTCGGCCCGTTCATCCGGAGCCCCTTGATTTCAGCCTCGAAGACGTTCCTTCCCTCAATGCTACCCGCCACCGGACTGAGATTCTCCGGCCTCACCAGGCAGTGAACCCGCCCAGGCGCACCCGGCGCACCCACCTGCCACTCGCCCAACCGTGTCCGCACCGTGGTTCCACCCGCCGGTTGACCTTCAATCAGGTTGGCCTCGCCCAGGAACTCGGCACAGAACTTCGTCGGCGGCCTCGTATAAAGTCCCAACGGCGTCCCTACCGCATCCACCCGACCCGCGGAAATCACCGCCATCCGGTCCGCCAGCGACAAGGCATCCGCCTGGTCATGCGTCACATACACAAAGGTGATGTCGGTCGCCGCATGGAGTTTCTCGATCTCTTCACGCATTTCAACCCGGAGTTTGGCGTCCAGGTTTGACAACGGTTCGTCCAGCAGGATCAGAAATGGATTCAACACCAACGCCCGCGCCAGCACCACCCTCTGCTGCTGGCCGCCGGACAACTGCCCCGGCATCCGGTGGCCAAGGGTCTCCAATCCCACGCGCTTCAGCACATCGTCAACCCGCTGCTGCTGCTCGCCTCGGGGCACCCGCCGCTCCACCAACCCGAAGGCCACGTTCTCACGGACATTCAAGTGCGGCCACAACGCGTAATTCTGGAAGACCATGGGGGCCCCCCGCTCATGCGGCGGCAACGTTGCCACATCCTTCCCGTTGAACAGGATCCGGCCCGCGTCGGGAGTTTCCAGACCCGCCAGGATCCGGAGCAACGTCGTCTTTCCGCAACCGGACGGCCCCAAAAGGAAAAACATCTCGCCGGACTTGATGGAAAACGAAATGTCGTCCAGGGCCGTCACCGCCCCGAACCGCTTCGTCACGCCGCAAACCTCGATCGCCGGTGTTGTTGTCGCAATACTCATGATGGGCACCCCAACTGCACTACGGAGTTCTGTTATGCGATAACACGGCACCGCCCGCAAGAGGATTTGCGCCGGGAACCCCTCCCATGGTAAGGTCACCACAGTCTGTCAGGAGAGTCTGATTATGGATACACAGAACGAAACCCCGAACCGTACTCCGCCTGGCGCCATGTCCCGCACCATGCGCATCGACATCACCAGCGATATGCTGACGGATGTCGGCGGCAAGAAACCCGCTTCCCCCCGCCTCCCCTCCATCCGCATCACCCGCCCGAAAACCGCCACCAGCGCCGTCGGCGACTCGGACTTCCAGCAACTGCTCCAGAATGTCTACGACGGCGCCGTAATCACCGATTACGCCGGCCGGGTCATCGACACCAACGTCCGCCTCTGCCAGTTCCTGGGGTACGAACACGATGAAGTTTGCCGCCTGGGCATCTTCGATCTCCTGTTCGGGGCCGACGAAACCCTGCTGCCCGTCATCCGCGAAAACCTTTCGAACACCCGCTTCGTCCTCCTGCAGGCCTACTTCGTGCGTAAGGACGGCAGCGTGTTCCCCACCGAAACGGCCATCAACCGGCTGTACCTCTCAGGACAGGACTACCTATGCTTCTTCGTGCGCGACATCACCCTGCGCCGGCAGGCCGAGGAACAACTGCGTACCGAACATACCGCCATCCAGACCGCCGGCAGCGGTATCGCCATCGTGGACCTCGACCAACACCTCACCTACATCAACCCCGCCGTTCAAAGCCTGTGGACCATGCCCGCCCTCAACCCTGAGGCGCCCGTCTCGCTCCAGGAACTCTTCCGCGACTCGTCCGTCGGCAACACCATCGTCCAATCGGTCATTACGGGACAGTGCTGGGCGGGCGAAGTCGAGGCCCGACGCACGGATGGCACCCCCTTCCATGTCCAGGCCGCCGCCACCGCCAATGTGAACTCCGATGAGGAGATTATCGGCATCGTGCTGTCCTTTACCGACATCACCGAACGCAAACGCGCCGAGGAACAACGGGAGGTGTACGCCAACCAACTCCGCCTGCGTAACTCGGAAATGGAGGCTGACCTCGTCATGGCGCGCGAGGTCCAGTTGGCCCTCCTGCCGCGCCAGTTCCCCGCCTTCCCCGCCTCGGCCGCGCCCGAGGAAAGCCTCCTGCGATTCAGTCACCTCTATCGCCCCAGTACCACCCTCGGCGGCGACTTCTTCCACGTCCTGTCCGTCTCCGATCACATGGCCGGCATCTTTACCTGCGATGTCATGGGCCACGGGTTGCGGGCCGCCCTGATTACCGCCATCATGCGCGGCCTCGTCGAGGAACTGAAACCCATCGCCCATGACCCCGGCCTCTTCATGACCCACATGAACCGGGAATTCATGACCATCCTTCAAGATGCCGAGGAGTTCATGTTCGTCACCGCCTCCTATGTCCTGCTCGATCTCGAACAACGCCGCATCACCTTTTCCGACGCCGGCCACCCCAGCCCAATTCTTCTCCGCCAGGCCGAACATCGGGTCTCGCCCGTCCGACAGGAGTCCGACTCCGTCGGCCCGGCCCTCGGCATCATGGAAAACGCCACGTACGAATCCAAACACCACCCGCTGCAGGAAGGCGACGCCGTACTGATCTACACCGACGGCATCTCGGAAGTCGAGGGCCCCAATCGCGAGGAGTTCGGTACCGACCGCCTCCTGCAAAGCCTCCAATCCCATCTCAATAAACCGGTCGAGGAAATCCTCCCCGCCCTCGCCGCCGACGCCGAAACCTTCTCGGCAGGCCGCGGATTCGACGACGACGTCTGCCTGGTCGTCGCCCAGGCCGTCAAACTGCCATAACCATCAACCATTCCCCGCCCCCACCCTCATCCCCACAGGCGTTCAGGATAGACCCCCCGCTCCACCATCCGGTGTATCCCAGCCACCACCACCGCCTTGTCCTGAGGATACGTCACGCCAAGCCAGGACTCCGGCGTACTGAGAACCTCCACCGTGGCCTGCCCCCTGGCTATCAGTCCGTCAATGACCGTCGGCAAATAACACTCCGCCTTGGGATCGCCACCCCGCACCTTGAGAAACGAATCAAAATCACCACGCAGAGGCCCAAACACCGACGGCGTCAATCCCCACATGTTCATCGAAACCATCTCATCGCCGGTGAGTGCATGCCAGGTTTCCCCATCGGCATAACGCGCGCCTTTGCCGGCTTTCTCGATCGTTGTCCGCTCGATCACACCACGCAGCATGCCATCGGCGCCAACACGACACACCCCGCGCGCCACATGCCCGTTCTCCGAAAGCGTGTTGCGTAGCATGAATCCCACCATCGCATACCCCACTCCGTCAACCGGTGCCCCTGCCAGGAACCGGCCCAGCGTCTCGAACGAACGCCGCCCATAGAAATCGTCCGCATTGATGACCGCAAAGGGAGACCGCACCACATCCGCACAGGCCAGGACGGCATGCGCCGTACCCCAGGGTTTCTTGCGCTCCCCAGGCACGTGGAAACCGTCCGGCAGATTGCCCGTCAACTCCTGAAACACATAATCCACCGCTATGTGCTTCTCAAACCGCGCCGCCACAAGGGATCGGAAGTCGGCCTCAATCTCCCGCCGGATGACACACACCACCCGGTCAAATCCCGCGCGAATGGCATCATAAACCGAGTACTCAATGACAATGGCGCCCTGGGGCCCCACCGCCTCAATCTGCTTCAACCCGCCATACCGGCTACCGATCCCCGCCGCCAGCACCACCAGCGTCTTCGCCATGCCCCTCTCCTCCGCGACCCCGCGTCAACGCTGGGGAATGAAAAGTTTCTGCCCCAACCGCACCGTGTCGGATGACATGTTGTTGGCCCGCTTGACCGCCGAAACACTCACTTTGTAGGCCGCCGCTATCGCCGACAGCGTCTCCCCGGTCTTGACCACATGCTCATACCCGGTTTCCGAGGAGCCTCCCCCTCGCCCCGAAGACGACCCGCCCACAATCGCCGCCACTTTCCGGCTGAGTTCCGCCACCACCTCGCGCCGGTCGGACTCCCGCGCCGCCCCCAACGCCTGCAATTGACGCTCAAGCGTGTCCAACCGGTTCTTGGTCGCCAGATCCTCACGCGGCGCCCGGCGTAAGGTATCAATTTCCTGCGCCAGCCGCTGTTGCTCAAGTTGCAGCCCGTTGATCCGCTCGTTGAGTTTCTGGATCTCAGCACACATGCTGTCCCAATCCGCCTCCTGACGGGCCATGCTGGCCTGATCCACCAACGTCACACACCCTCCCGTCATCAGGGCCGCCGCCATCAGTCCAACCGTCACCATTCGCTTCATAATCCACTCCTCTTGATCACGTCCATAACTAGCAGATTCACCCCCGCCTGCCAATGGAAGACAATCACACCCGCATCCGCACCACCGACCGCCCCGGATTCAACTGCAACTGTTTCACCAACCTTGTCAACCGCTCGTCCGTATGGGCAAAAAACCGCTTCAGACCCGGACAGAAATAGTTCAACCCCGCCTCGCCATCCGGCGTTCGCACAAACCGGTTGCGCGGGCATTCCCCGTTGCAGGCAAACCGGTACTCGCATGCACGGCAATAGGCCGGCAACGACGTGTGCTTGCTCTCCCCGAACATGTCCTGCCGCACTGAATACACCATGTCCGACAGACTCCCCTCCATCACATGACCCAACCGGTACTCAGGATAAACAAAGTGGTCACAACTGTAGAGACTCCCATCCCGTTCCAAAACAACCCCCTTGCCGCAAGTCTCCGCGAATACGCATAGGGTCGCCGGCAGCCCCGCCCACACCGCCACACTGTTTTCGAATAGATTGACAAAATGACGGCCCACATCACGGTTCCACCACTCGTCAAACACCCGGCACAGGAACGCCCCCAGATCCTCCGGATCCACCGACCAATCACACACCACCGACTCCGGCGTCCCCGGTCGCGCCGCCGCACTGCCCGTCACCGGCTGGCGGTCCGGCGCCCATCGCTGCGGCGCCGTCTCCTCAAACCCCTTGGGCTCGACCATCGGGATCAACTGGATCAGTCGCCCGCCAACCTCTCTCGTCAGAAACCGGTACACATCCAACGGATAACGCGCATTGATCCGGTTGATCACCGTCAGGACATTAAACATGACCCCCTTCTTGCGCATCATCTTCACCGAGGCCATCACCCGGTCAAACGTGGATTGCCCGCCTTTCGCCTTGCGGTACGCATCGTGCAACTCCTTGGGCCCGTCAATACTGATCCCCACCAGAAACCCGTTCATCTTCAGGAAATCGCACCACTCCTCATCCAACAGCGTTCCGTTCGTCTGGAGATTGTTGATCACACTCTTCGAGGACGGGCAATGACGCTCCTGCAACTTCACCACCTTGCGAAAGAAATCCAACCCCAACAACGTCGGCTCGCCTCCCTGCCAGTCGAACATCACCTCCGCCTGCTCATTCCCCAGAATGTAGTCCCGGATGTATCGCTCCAGGACATCATCCTCGATCGCCTTGCACCCGGAAAGCCCGAGCAATGACTCCTTGCTCAAATAGTAGCAGTACTCACAATCCAGGTTGCAGATCGGCCCCACCGGCTTGCACATCACACTGAACCGTCGCGGATACACCCCCTGCCCCCTCGTAAGTTCTTGATCATTCGACATAACTTTTAGTGCTTCCCGCCACGGTTCATGAATGTCATCTCCAAAACATCCCGCGCCGGTCCTCAGGCCAAAAACTCCCGGATGGACTCCGAAACCAACGCGGGATCGGCCAGGGTATTGCGGCACGGCCCCTCCGGCGTTATGTTCGTCACCGCCAATACCGGCTTCGGCCACGCCGCAAAAATCCCATGCTTTAACTCCCGCTCACAGGCCACCGCCACCACGGCCTTGATCCCCGGCTCCTTGGCCCTCTGCAATGCCTGCCGCCCACCCCCCACCATGCAACCCGTTACCCCGGTCATCTCCCGTACCCGCGCCAACTCGCCCACACTGCACTGCCCGCACCGCCGGCACTCATCCAGACTGTGAACCACGTCCTGGGGACACGTCTCCCGATGCAGGCAATGCGGCAACAACAACAGGATTTCCTCCGGCCGCACCTTGATGCCTCGCCGGCGTACCCACCAGTTGTTAACCGCAATGATTGTCGATAAATAACTCATCACCCGTTCACCTGCGTCTAACGAACCCTGAACCCTGACTTGTCCGCCGTAGCCTTGGCGAAGGAGGAACCCTGAATCCCCCCCCATCCCTCTCCCCGCCATTGCCACGGACGCTCACATAGTATATGAATGAAGCCTTAGACGTCACTGACGAACATGAATCAACGCACACTCATCCTCGTCTCTCCCCACGGCTTCTGCGCCGGCGTGGAGCGCGCCGTCCAGATCGCCCAGACCATGCTTGACCACGCCCCCGCCCCAGTCTACTGCCTCAAGGAAATCGTCCACAACCGGCAGGTCATCGACGCCCTGCGCGCCAAGGGCATGCGCTTCGTCCAAACCCTCGACGACATCCCGCCAGACTCGCATGTCCTGTTCAGCGCCCATGGCGTCCCGCCCGAAACGTGGAACCGCGCCAAAGAACGCCACCTCACCATCACCGACGCCACCTGCCCCTTCGTCACCAAGGTCCACCACGAAGCACGCCGCTTCGCCAGTCAAGACTGTACCGTCATCCTGATCGGTCACCGTAAACACGACGAAGTCATCGGCGTCGCCGGCGAAGCACCCGACCGCGTCAAGGTCGTCGAAACCCCCGACGAGGCCCGTGATGTCACCGTCGCCAACCCCGCCCGCGTGGCCGTACTTACCCAAACCACACTGAGTCCCGACGAAGTCGCTCCCGTCCTCGCCGCCCTGCGTCAACGGTTCCCCTCCCTGCAAACCCCCGCCACCGACGACATCTGCTACGCCACACGTAACCGCCAACAGGCCGTCCGGGACGTCGCCCCGCGCGTGGACGCCTTCGTCATCCTGGGGTCGGAAAACAGTTCCAACTCCAATCGCCTCGTCGAAGTGGCGCGCAACGCCGGCTGCCCCACCGCCTACCTGGCCGGCTCCCTGGAAAAACTCGCCTCGCTCCCCCTCGACTCCGTCACCACCCTCGGCCTCACCGCCGGTGCCTCCACGCCCGAACATATGGTGAACGACGCCATCGCACAACTCCGGCAACGGGGATTCGAAACCCTCGATAAACGCACCATCGTCCGCGAAAAAACACACTTCTCTATCCCGAAGACCAAACCCTGAACGACTGGAGCAACACGATGGCCCCGGAACTCTATCCCTTTGTTCTCGACCAGGCGTACAAGGACTACATCTGGGGCGGCCAACGCATACCCGCCCTGTTTCACCGGCAACTCCCACCTGGCATCTACGCCGAGTCCTGGGAACTCTCGGACCGGCCCGAGGGTCTGAGCATCGTCGCCAATGGGGACTTCAAGGGATCACCCCTGAACACACTCATCACCCGTTTCGGCCATGATATCCTTGGCTATGGCGTCTGCGGAACACAGTTGCCCCTTCTCGTCAAACTGATTGATTCACGCGAACGCCTGAGCATTCAGGTCCATCCCGACAACGAGTCCGCCGCCCGCGGCCTCGGCGAAGCCAAGACGGAAGCCTGGCATGTCCTGGCCGCCGAACCCGGCGCCAAGGTCTTTGCAGGTCTGAAACAAGAAGTAGACCGCCCCGCCTTCCTGCAGGCGCTGAATACCGGCACCCTCGAATCCTGCCTCAATGCCATTCCTGTAAAAACCGGCGACACCATCTTCATCCCCGGTGGCCGCGTCCATGCCATCGGCGAAGGATTGTTGATTCTCGAGGTCCAACAAAACTCCAACACCACCTACCGTGTCTACGACTGGAACCGCGTTGGCAATGACGGCAAACCCAGGGAACTCCATATTGAACAGGCATTGAACGTGATTCGCTTCAAGGATGACGCACCCATCAAGACCAACCCCTGGTCGGTGAGCGATGGCCCCCACGTCACTGCCACCACCCTCGCGGAATGTCCCTTCTTCCGGTTGGAACGAATCACCCTCGCCGACACCTTTGATGTGCGTCACGACGGGTCGGGATTCCACGCGGTCTTCACCACCACCGGGCCAGTCACGATTGAAACGGCCTCGGACAGCACCACCGTCCCCGCCGGGCGCACCTGCCTTATCCCCGCCCTGTTGAACCGCTACACCATCCGCTCCAAATCTCCCGCCACCGACCTCATCCGCATCACCCTGCCAACCCCGCAACCTCCGCGTTCCTAACCCCCCGTTTCGCCGCCCGCAGGTAACGAAACGTCTACAACTGGCGCCGACGGGAACGTTGCATCCCCAGCGCCGCAACTCCCGCCACAACCAATCCCGCCACCAACCCCACCACGGCGGGTATCAACCATCCCCCGCCCTTCGATGGCTCCACCCCCGTCTCTCCCGCGGGAGGCGCCACTGCGGTATTCGTGACCACCGGAAGCGCCGGCATCACCGGCGCCGGTGGCGGCGCCGGCGGCAACGCCGCAAACCCCTTCGTCATCAACTCCGCCGCCTTGGCATCACGCACATACCCTCGTGCCCCACTACTCCCCAACACCACCGCTATCACCCGCCGCCCGTTCCGCTCCGCCGTGGCCACCAGCGAAAAACCGCCCGCCGCTATATACCCCGTCTTGAGTCCGTCACACCCCTGGAAACTCGTCAGCAACCTGTTGTGGTTCCGCATGTCAAACGTCCCATCCCTGAACGTCCGCTCCTTCGTCGCGGTGTACTTGAGAATGTCCGTCTTGCCGATCAACGCCCGCGCCAGCGTGGCCAGATCCCGCGCCGTCGAGACATCCGGCTCCTGCCCGCTCGCCGGCGGCAGGCCATGCACCGAATGGAACTTGCTATTCGTCATCCCGAGCGCCGCCGCCTTCTGGTTCATCAACTCCACAAAGGCGTCCTTGCCGCCCGCCACATGGATCGCAATCGCCACCGCCGCATCATTGGCCGACTGGATCATCAGGGCGTACAGGAGATCCTCCAGCGAAAAAACTTCCTTCTCCTTCAAATACGCCTGCGATCCACCCGTCTTCGAGGCTTCCGCCGTCACCGTGACCTTGTTGCTGATACTGAGCTGCCCGTTGCCAACCTGCTCCAGGACCACCATCATGCCCATCAACTTGATCACACTCGCCGGATACCCCTGCGCATCCGCTTTGTCCTCAAACAGCACCTTGCCCGTCTCCGCATCCACCACGATGGCGCCCAGATACGGATCCACCGAACGTGACGCCAAGGCCGCGCGACCGGACGCCTTCTTGACCGGCGCCTTCTTATCCGCCGCACCCGCGCACACCGCCATCCCCAGCACCGCAACCACCACCCCCATACCCAACCATTGTCTCCACAAACGCACCATGTTCATCTCCTGATTGAAAAATTGAGCCGGACTGTATCGCATCACCCCGCTCCTGTCCATGATTCCAACATCTTTTCTCCGCCCCTTGCACATTCCCGCGCTTTCTGGTAACCACAACACAACATCTCACCCTTGGAGTCAACCATGCGACATGCCTTGATCATCGCCGGCGGATCCGGAACCCGACTCTGGCCCATGAGCCGCGAATCCACCCCCAAACAACTCCTGCCCTTTATCGGCGGCAAAAGCCTCCTCCAAATCGCCGCCCGCAACCTCGAAGGTCTCGTCCCCGCCTCCCGCCGCCACATCTGCGCCGCCTCCCGCCACGAACCCCTCATGCGCCAGGCCCTCCCCGAACTCGGCCCCACCCAGTTCCTCGGCGAACCCTGCGGACGCGACACCCTGAACGCCGTCGGCTTCAGTGCCGCCCTCATCGCCCTCGCCGACCCCGACGCCGTCATCGCCGTCTTCACCGCCGACCACCTGATTGAACCCGTCTCCGAATTCCTGAAGATCATCGAAACCGGATTCAAGGTCGCCGAGCAAAACGCCTCCACCCTCGTCACCTTCGGCATCAACCCCACCCACGCCGCCACCGGCTACGGCTACCTGCAACTCGGCCCGGATATCGGCAACGGCGCCCGGCGCGTGGAACAGTTTAAGGAAAAACCCGACCTCGCCACCGCCACGCAGTACATCGAGGCCGGCCCCTCCCGCTACCTCTGGAACAGCGGCATGTTCGTCTGGCACGCCCGCACCCTCTTGGACTGCATCCGCCGCTACCACCCGGAAAACCACGCCGCCCTCATGACCATCGCCGCCGCCTGGACTACCCCCGACCGAGTCGCCGTCCTCAATCGCGTCTACCCAACCCTCAAGAAAATCAGCGTGGATTTCGCCGTCATGGAACCCGCCTCGCGCGATCCCTCCATCACCGTCGCCGCCGTCCCTATGCCCCTAAACTGGCTCGACGTCGGCAGTTGGCCGTCCTTTGCCCAAACCTGCGCCGCCGATACCAACCGCAACACCCTCGCCGCCGCGAAAACATTATTACTACGCAGTTCGGGAAACCTCGTCGCCTCCAGCGACCCCAACCACCTCATCACCCTCGTCGGTTGCAAGGATCTGATCGTCATCCACACCCCAGAGGCCACCCTGATCTGCCCCGCCGACCAGGCCGAATCCGTCAAGGACGCCCAACAGGCGGTGGCCAAACAGTTCGGTCCGCCCTACGTCTAAGGCGCCCCCCCAGTCGGCACCCGAACACCCCTGCCTCCATTCATCATGACAGACTCCTCCCTGCCCCCCACCCTGACCCTGCGCGGCGTCTCGTTCCATCCCGCCCTCTTCTGCGCACCCATGGCCGGCATCACCCATAGCGCCTTCCGCCGCCTGCTGGCCGATTTCGGCGGCTATGGCGCCCTCTTCACCGAAATGCTGTCCGCCAAAATGATCGTCCATGAGAATGGCATAACCTCCCCTTGGCTCAAACGCCGTCCTCACGAAGGCAAGGTCATCTACCAACTCCTCGTCACCGACACCATCAACCTCCCCCAAATCATCGCCCGCCTGGAACCCCTGAATCCCGATGGACTGGACCTGAACAGCGCCTGTTCCGCCCCCAACGTTCGACGCCAGGGCGGCGGCTCTACCCTTTTCGACGACCTGCCCCGATTCCGCGCCATCCTCCAGGTCATGCGCCAACAGTTTCCCGGCCCACTCACCGTGAAAATCCGGATTGGCCCTGAACGAACAGACTGGCGCCATCATCTCCGCGACCGACTCCGTCTGATGGAAGATGAGGGGGTGGACGCCCTGACCCTCCACACCCGCTTCACGGAAGAATCCCTGAACCGTCCCGCACGCCACGCCCTCTATGGCGAACTCATCGCCGAAACTCGCCTGCCGGTCATTGCCAACGGCGATATCACCGGCGCCGCCTTCATCCGCGACCAAAGCACTCCGTTCGCAGGCGCCGCGGGCCTCATGATCGGCCGCATGGCCGCCGCCCGCCCCTGGATCTTTGCCCAGTGGCATAATCCGACCTTCAAACCCGATCCCGCCCAGGTCTGGAACCGTCTATGCGCCTACATCAGCGAGGACTTCCCTCCCCACCAGGCCCTGATCCGCATCAAGATCATCACCCCCTACTTTGCACGTAATTTTGTGTACGGACACACCCTCTTCCTCGCCGTTCAGTCCGCGCCCGACCTGCCCACCGCCCTCGCCCGCGCCAACCACTTCCTGGAAACATCGCCCGAAGTCTTTCAGGAGGTCTCCGTTTCCGGAATCTGATCCCCGGTTTGGCGATCCCCGTGACCTCTTGTCCTCCGTAGCTTTAGCGAAGGAGGATGCGTCACGGGTGAAGAAAGTTGAGCAATGGGATATCCAACGCGACTCAAGTTACGGCCTGCCCCGCTCCCACCTCGGCATTGCACCGCCGCAACAACTGTGCTTGAATCCCGCCATGATTCGACACTCCATCGTTCGCATGGCCTGCCTCGCCTTCGGCTGGGCCGCAATCGCCCTGGCCAACGAAACCAACCTGGCCCCCGGAGTCGAATCCACCCTCGTCCTGCCCTCCTCCCCCAACGCCTTGAAGATCTACACCCCTGTCAATTACCTGCCGACACAATCCTGGCCGGCCGTCTTCTTCTATCACGGAATGGGCGGGACCCCCGACACAACATTCATACGCAACCTGACCGCCGGACAAGACTACTTTGTCGTCGCCATGCCCTATCTGGAGACGCAACCCCCATCAACCACACGGCAGGACCAACAGGACTATATGCGGCGCGAACTCGCGAATCTTCATGCCGCACGCTCCTGGTTGGCAACCCATGCCACCATTGACCAGACCCGCGTCTTCCTCGCCGGCACCAGTAAAGGCGGTTGGACGGTCACGGACCTTGCGGAGTTGGACCCGACCCGTATCGCCGGCATGATCGTGCTCCTCGCCGGACGCACCGCCAACCCAACAGGCCGCCAACCGGCGAACGCATACCAGAAGATGCCCATCTACATCGGTACCGGAGAAACCGACCCGAACAATATCCCGGCCCGCCGCGCACGCGAATTCTATAGACACAATGGCGCGATCGTAACGTTCGAGGAATACGCCGGTCTCGCACATGCCTGCCCGTCAACTCCACCCAACCTGGCAGCCTGGCTCGATCTGTACGGACGCTCTCGCCAAAACCCGCTCTCAACGGAGACGCAGAAGCAGTGGACGGAACACCTCCGAACCCTGCTCGGCACGGCCCTTGCCGAACCCGCCGCCATCCCAAAACACAACCGCCTCATGGCCCTGGCGTCAGACCCGCGTATCCGACTTTGCGAAACACCGTTCATCAATGACCTCCGCAAAGAACTCACCACCTTGAGATCAACCTCCCCCATCAAGGAGGAGTGGGCCGCCGAAACCGCCTTTGACGGTCTGCTCTACCGGGAGTCCATCATCACCACCCTGTCAGAGATGAAGAGTGTACTTACCGGCTTCCAGACCCTGGCCCGAACCTATCCCCAAACCCGGTACGGCAAACTGGCGGCACAGTTTTCCCGGCAAATGGAAATCTCCTACCAGAAATCCGAGGACGCCACACGCAAGGCCAACGAAAGCAGGAAAACCGTCACAAAAAGCACCCCTGCCATCTCCCCGGCCTTCCCGACGGACAACAGCCGTCCGATGGTGCCAGTGATCAAGGGCAACAAGATCATCTTCCGCCCACCGGGTGAGAATTAGAAGGCGCACCAAACGCACAATGATTCGATTCGCGCGCGACAGGTCCGCCCGGCTCCCCC
>CAZHRU010000016.1:0-39900 GCA_964535015.1 uncultured Verrucomicrobiota bacterium
AGACCTTCGGCCATGGGAACGTTTTGTCCTTGTCCACAGCCGGGCTTAATGGTTGGTCGGTAGACCCGCAAACCGAATTAAAGCTGGGGCCGTCATTTGGAGATTGCAAGAAGCCAAGGAAAGACCTTCGGCCATGGGAACGTTTTGTCCTTGTCCACAGCCGGGCTTAATGGTTGTTCAAACTCTTTATGCCCAAACAGGCACTGTTCCCCAGAGAAATCCCAGTTCCTCTTTCTCCTGCACTTTCTCCAGATGTGTTCAACAGGGACCGGCCCTGGCAGAAGTCACGCAGGCGCCCCACCCGCGGCACAGGACAGGTAATCACGCCTATTTCTTCACGCCCACACACCAGAGCGTGTCGTAACTGCGGACATAGAGGTGATCACCCGCGATCGTGAACGGACACGCATACGAAAACATCCACGTGTTCCACCCGTTCTGCTGAATGATTTGCTGTTTCTTCACGCCCTCAACCTGGGCATTCGCGAAAACACCCTCCCCCACCTTGACTCCATCCAGGGAATACACCTCAAGCCTGGCCTGCTGGCCCGGTTTGCCTTCGCCCCCCCCGATCTCTTTCAGGCCATAGAAGTGATTGCCCGCCAGTTGAAGCAGATGCCCGCAGGTTGGCAGCACCCTTTTCCCGGCCTTGCGGTCTGCACTGCCTGTCACCACCTTGCCGGTCAGCGCATCGACCGCAAACCCGCCAGCATGGTACAACTTGCCCTCATGATACAGCAGCCCCACATGCGCCGCCCGTGACTTCCCGTCAATCCCCGCCCACAACACCTTGCCGATGCATTTTTCACCCTCAACAACGAACCTCACACAGGCCGGCGGCGGGAACTCCGTGTTGCCCTTGTTTGTCCACCCGCCATGCTCACCGCCCCCCGTGAAAAACACCACATCCCGCTCGTCACTCTTGACCAGCGCCGTGGCTCCGAAATCGCACCCCCCCTCAACCGTCAACGGCTGCCCATCGGGTAGCCGGAATGCCTTCTTATTGAAACATAGCAGAACGTCCGTCTTGCCGGCCGTGATGACCACGGGCGTCATCATCGTTTCATCGTCCACCGGATGGGACCACTTCAGTTCCCCCGTCTTCCGGTCAATCCCGCGCACCACAGCGGATACATCACTGATCAACAGATCGTTGTAGATTAAGGGAGACCGGCCATTGCGGCAATATTCGCCCACTTTTCCGGGCAGGTAGCGCATCCATAGTTTACCGCCGTCCTTGTCGAAGCAGAAGAATCCGCCAAACGCCGTGACGACATAGAGATGGGTTCCATCGGTTACCGGAGTCGGGAACGTCTGCCCGAAACACGACTGCCCCATCCCGCACCCATGCTGCCAGGTCGCCAGCGTCAATCCCGCTTTGGCCGCCACCTTGGCCTTGGCTTCATCGCACTTCGGTTTCAAACTCCGGAGTTGCCCGTAACCGCCCCCTTTCCACCCGCCGAATGTCCGGCCCAAAGCCGTAAACCTGGCCTTGGCCGCTTCCTTGCCAGCCTCGTCCGGGGCGTAGATCAATTCATTAAAGATCGTATAGTCGGTCCGGAAATCCGCCAGCACATCATGCCACGCCTTGACCGCCGACTCCTGCTCCGCCGCACTCAACCCCGTGGCCGGGACATGGTTCAGATCCGCCCGCCACAACTCCTTGCCGGTCGCGGCATCCAGACACTGGAGCAGGGGAAAATCCTGCGTCTCGGGCCAACCTCCTTCGCTGATGACGAACACCCGGCCGGCCATCTCGACGGGTTGCGAGTGACCCCAATTGGGCATGGGCACTTTCCACAGGATGTTTGACCCGGTTTTCTCATCGCAGGCCACCGGCGGATCAGCCGTGGGGAAAACACAGGTCCCATCACCACGATAACCCGCTATTCCCGCCTGGACCGCAAACGCACATCCCATCACCACGATTAATCCAATGATTTTCATCGATCACGTCCTATTGGTATTTCCGCTCCTGGTACATCGTCGACAGTTTCTCATACAACCGGTTTGAATGCTCCACCGAATCCGCCTGAAACCGGAGAATCAGTCCCCTGGGATCCAACCGGTCCACAACCCTCTGGATCTCGGCATCACTGAGGGGATGGTTCCACGACCCATACTGCACCGGCAGGCCGCACTCCTGCAGGGCCCTCACGGCGGCAATCCGGGTGTCCAGATCCGGGTTCCCGGGATCCGTGCCGAACTCGACGGCCAACCGCCCGCCCATCTCCGTCATGATCGGCAGGTTCTTCCACGCCGCTGAATGCGTATGGTAGAGCACCGAATCAAACCCCTGGGTCGCACGCCGACTGGCTGGCAAAACGAATTCGCGCGTCTGTTCCGGACCGATCAAGACCGTGACATCCTCCACAAACCGGGTTCCGTTCCCCGGCATCCAGATCCGGAAGACATCCGTCGTTCCGTCCGCCGGCCCCTTGGCGCGCAGCGTCGCCACCTCATCCCGCATGATCTCCGCCACGAAGTCCGCCACCTCGAGCGACAAGGCCTTGACCCCCTCGGGATCATCCGACATCTGCATCCGCAGGTTCTCCGTCCCGATAAGGGCCGCCACAATATCCAAAGGCCCGATATTGTTGGTGTGACCCGGAAGATAGGTCTCCCAACTCCAATGCTTCAGCATTTCCGCGCGCCGGACGACATACGCTTCCCAAAGGGGCTGACTCGGATCAAATCCCCTGAACTTCACCTCGGCGCACCGCTCCGCAACGGGCGTACTCCAGGAGGTATGACCGTCATAGTGGAACCCGGCACCCGCCAACGCGGGCAGGAAGGCCGGACCGAAATCCACCCGTTGCACCACGAGCAGATCCTGAGCCACTTGGGCCAACGCCAGTCCATTCGCCCGCTTACGCTCGCCAATGCGACAGATCCTGTCAAACGGAAGACTGCTGCCAAACATCTATCCATGATTAATTTGCGAAACTCCAAATGATCAATTTGCGACAACAGCCGCACAACCTACCGTCCCTACGATACGCCTGTGAAGCGAAGAATCTCAACGTCAGCATAACCGCCCGAACATCCGGTGCAGAAGACACCGACCTTGGCGCCGATCCACTTCCCCTTCTGCGCTTGAAACTCCCGTTGCAACCGCACGAACTCCCTGCCATTCAGCGAGTAACTGAACGTGCACAGTCCACCGTCGGAGACCTCCATACGGAGCACGGCGCGCGAGGAAACAAGCCTCTGGGCAAAGACATCCCGATCATTGACAATCTGCACGAGTTGGTAACCCGCGGGACTGCGACGGATGACGACGGCGGCGTGTTCCATCCCCATCATCACCAACCCGGCCTGTGTACCCTCTCTGGCGATCTCAACCGAAACTGCCGTATGAACAACAAAACGCCGCGCCGGCAGTTTCTGGAGCAGGAGATTGGGCTGATGGAAAAGCCCCTCACGCAACGGTTGGGCAAAAAGACGCAAGACTCCCGGTCGCTGCGTGAGCGAATACCAGTCCTCCCGGTGATTGGCATACCATTGCCACTGCAGACCCAGCGTCGGCAAATCAAACTCGTCGCTGGTCTGCGGGACGGCAATTTCCTGGCGCGCCACATCCGGTTTGGGATGACGCAGAACCGGTTCGCCAATACCATTTTGATCGCGGTCGAGACCCATCATGGGCCAGTCGTCGCGCCAGGATACGGGCTGAAGGTGGACAATCCGCCCGCAGTACCCCGCGTCCTGGAAGTGAACAAACCACCATTGACCGGCAGGCGTATCCACAAGCACGCCCTGATGCGGGCCATTGACTGGCGTCGAACCGGACTCGAGAACAACCCTGTCCTCGTAGGGCCCCATAAGGGTCCTCGACCGCAGCGCCACCTGATAACCCTTCTCCACCCCGCCGGCCGGCGCCAACACGTAATACCAATCGTTCCGCTTGAGAAACTTGGGCCCCTCAATGGTCGGGTGCCGTGCGGGATCATCGACGATGATGCTGCCCGGACCGGTGAGTTTCCGACCGTCTGGCGACATCGGCCGGATGTGCAATTTGTCCGCCATTCCCGCACGGGATCGGGCATAGGCGTGGACAAGATAGGCACACCCGTCGTCGTCCCACAACGGACAGGGGTCAACCAACCCCTTGCCTTCCTGCACCAAATGCGGCGGGCTCCACGTCCCTGCCGGATCGGAGGCCGTGGCCATGTAAATCCCCTCGTCGGGCATGGGAAAGAAGATCCAGAACCGGCCCGCGTGATACCGGATCGCCGGCGCCCACACCCCACACCCCGGCTGAACCTGTTCGAACCGCGGGTGAGGCAGGTTCTTGACCGCGTGATTGACCAGGGTCCAGTTGACCAGATCGCGCGAGTGCAGCAGGGGCAACCCCGGGGTGCAGTTGAAACTCGACGCAGTGAGCCAGTAATCCGCTCCGACCCGAACGATGTCCGGATCGGAGTAGTCGGCGCAAAGGATGGGATTCCGATACGTCCCGTCGCCGGCGTCCGGAATCCACGGATAATCAATCACAGGATACGGTTCGAGATTCGCTTTCACACGGCGTCCCTGTATTCTTCGCTCTCAACGACGGGGACCAGACGCATGGATCGTCAGACTCGAGTCCCCCTGATGCTGCTTTAACGCCGGGGCGAAAACACAATCCGCTTCCCGTCAAACGCCACCGTCTGTCCGCCCACAATGGCCTTATCACCCTCCACCTTGACCTCAGGGACAACTCCCTTTGCCAGCAGGGTCAACGTCACGGCCTGACCGCCCAGGGTTACCGTTTGACTCACCAGTTTGACATCGCCGGAGCCCCCGTTACCTTCACCGATGCCAATCGTCGCCAACAACAATCCGGCTCCCGATGCGCCAGGTTATCCCGGCCGGGCAACAGCGCGGGACGGTTCCGGCGAACGGCCCGACGGCCCGCACGTGACAGGAATGAGTTACTCAAGATCAATGTGTTTCCTTCCAAAGGACTTCAGAACTCAGCGTTACAACACCAAAAACATCCCCCGCTCAATTCCCCAGCAGATCGCAACACGGTACGCCATCGGCACCGTGTTATCTATATGAATCTTTTCAATTGATAGAGTTTGGCGCAGGCCTGTCATGGGTTAAACGGTGCGGCTGCAGTGATCTCGACGGGCATGATCTTCATGGGGCTCACAGCGACAACAGGAAGGCGGCCAGCGCCTGCCGTTCAGTCTCGCTCAGGTGGCTGGTGACGCCATGCCGGTCCTTGGTGTTCTGGGTTGTGAGCAAATCCATCACCGTTGCCGCCGAACCGTCGTGCAGGAAAGGAGCGGTGCGCCACAGTTCATAGCAGGTTGGGGTGTCGAAGTCCTCGCGGCGGTCCCGCTCGTGCCCGGTACCGACATCGTGCATCTTCAGGTCGGTCAGAAGCGGGCCGGGATGGCAGGTGGCGCAGCCGACCTTGGGATCGCGAAACAGGGCCAGGCCCTTCGCCGCCGCGGGCGAAAGGTCGCCGGCGATGGATCTGTGCCCTTGGGGTTTTTGGGCGACCGGAAGGCTTGGGTGGCAGGTGATGCAGGCCAGGGTCTTGCCCGGGGTGGGCAGGAGGTAGGGACTCGGTTCGATCGGAATGGAGCGGATGTAGGCCCGAACCTGCTCAAGTTGGGCTTCCTCGATGGTGCGGAACTGGATGACCATGAAGCCCTTCTTGGTCGCGACTTCCATGTTCTCGCGGATACCGGTGGCCATTGAGGGCGGGGTCCGATGGGCCAGAGTCATTGATTTGGTGTTCTTGGGGTTGCCCATGCCGTCATTGAGCAGATCCCAGTTCAGGCCGTCCGCCCGACCCTCAGGGTGACAGCTGGCGCAGGACATCCACTTCTGGAAGCATTGCCGGGCGTCGAAGAACAGGCGTTCACCCTCGCGCTCAGGGCTCGGAGCCGCCGACGGTCCCAGGGCGACGGGGGTCTTCACGGCCAGGGTGGCGGGATCCAGCAGCATAACCTCGCCACTGAAATACGAGGCCACCGCTAGGTCGCCATTGACCGAGCAGGCGAGGCCACGTGTGCCTTGGGCCGGCAACGTGATTCGCTTCATCAAGCCGGCGCCGGCCAGGGCAGCCAGGTCGTTGGACAGTTTGGCGGCCTTGGCCGGTGTCTTGGCCAGTTCGGCCCAGATCGAGCCGCCCTGGATGCGTTTCATGACCTCCGGCGGAGCCTTCCCGTCCAGCAGTTGATGGAGGCTTTTCAGATCGAGTTGGGCGAGTTCGCTGATACCGGCCAGCGAGATCCAGGCGGTGGCGCCATCGGCGCTCAGGGCGATCTCCCAGGGATCGGCCGCGCCTTCGGTGGCCAGATCCAGGAGGACGGTGGCCTTGACGGTGCGGGCGGCCAGATCGATGACGCTCATACCGTGGGTCATCACCCAGCCTCGTTCGATCTGGGTGGTGGGCAGGGTAAAGCGACCGATGCTGTGGACGACGTAGGCGAATCGGCTGTCGGGGCTGATCGCGACGCCGTGCAGGTTGATCGACCCCGGTGGCAGCGGGAGGTCGGCGATCGTCTTCAGTCCAACGAGATCGATCAGGGTCACGGCCGCAGCCTGGCTGGGGGATCGCGCATCGCCCAAGGGGATGAGGTTACTGACCACGGCCAGAGTGCCATCGGGGCTGAGGGCCACGTCCCAAGGCCTGTAAACGCAGGGGATACGGGCTTTCTCCGCGCCGCTGGCGCGGTCGAAGATCACCAGGGTGTTGCCGCCGTTGTCGGTCACAGCCAGCAGATCGGCCCGGACCGCCACGCCGATCGGGTAGCGGGCCACCTTCAGGCGATTGACCACGGTACCGGCGGCGGGATCAACCTCGGCCAGGGTGCCGGCTCCGCGTTCGGCCACGTACAGGCGCCGGCCATCCGGTGCCCAGTCCAGACCGGCCGGTTGACCCTTCAAGGCGATGGTTTTGGCCATTTTCCCATCCGTACCGATCAGCACCACGGCGGCGGCGGTGTAGTCGCTGACGGCCACCAGGCCGCCCTGGGGAGCCCAGGCCACGTCAAAGGGCGAATGGATTTCACCGGCCAGGACAAGGAACGGCAGGCAGAGGATCACGAAGAGGCTCATCGGTTGCGTTTTCATATTCATCTTCATAGTGAGGTTATGAGGGCCGCCAGGCGTCAAGTTCGAGTTCGAAGAGCAGGTCCTCACGGCAGATTACCGCCTGGGTGCAGAGCACCGGTAATGACACACCCCGTCGCCGGCAGCAGGCGCTCCATCGCAACAGATCCTCCTGGCGACGAAAGTAGGCGATGCCGCGCACCGCATCACACCATCCCATGGCGACCGAACTCAGGATGGTCTCGACCACCTCCAGGGTATGCTCGATCTGGGCCTCAAGATCGCCTCGATGGAGACTGGCGCCATCCGGTGCAATACTGGCGGTTCCCGAGATGCTCAGCAGCCGGCCGGCGGGATCGGTGATCTCCACCGCCCGGCTGAAGGAGGAACCGTAGGCCGGGGCAGCACACTGCATGGACGAGGCGACCTCGCGGATTCGCACCGCCCCATCTCGGGGCGCGATCGCCAGAAGATCAACGCACAGGGCGCTGCCATGGGTGTTGGCCAGGCCAACCCCGGTGCTGGCTGGCACCACGCGGTCGAAGACGCCGTGCCGACGAAAGGCCTCGGTACGGACCTGATTGAAACCCTCGTACCAGTCGAGGATGTCATGGTTGAAATACCAGGTTCTGACCACGTCACGCCAGGTCAGACCGGCAAGGCCTAGGGCCAATTCGATCTGCACAAACACATCCTGGGCCTGCTCAAGGCGGGAGGCCCCGGCATCGCGCGGGGTCAACCCGCCCAACCAGCACCAGCGGGCATGACGGTCATCCGCGAAGGATCCCAGGCAGCGACCGTCCACACGGATCAACTGCCTCGGCAGACCATCCACGATCAAGGTCTGGACGCCGCAGGGCACGGGTGGCATCAGTCCGGACACGGGCCAGTCGGACGACCGGAAAGGCGCCACACCGAAGCGGTCCTGACGAACCGCCTGGGAGATGTCCGGGTCGGACGGCGTCAGGATCCACTGCTCGCGCCAGCCATCATGCTGGACGCAAGAACTGACTGAAGGCGCGGTCATGGCGATTCACTCCTGATGGGGGAAGGAGGCAGGACCTGAAAACCGGCCACACGGTTGGCTGGCTTGAGGCAGAGGCTCCAAGTCAGGGTTTTACGATCCGGGGCGATGCGGCCGATACAGGGACCTTCACTCCCTCCGTGACCGCCCCAGTTGGCCACCAGCAGGGAACCATCCGGCAGGGCGCGCACGGAGGCGGCTAAACCGATGATGAATCCGGTCACATCCCGCTGCTTGATGCGCCACGTTTCGCGGCCTTCGGCATCGAAACGGATCACGCAGTGGTTGTCGCCGCCCGCGCCAAGAAACCCGCCATCAGGCAGTTCCTCCAGACCGTAGCGCACCTCGGGAAAGCGCCGGACCACCCCACCCTTGGCATCGATCTCGGCGCCTCCCTCCTTCGCCTGATCCATCAGGCCGATCAGATAGGTGCCGCGCGAGGTCTTGCGGACCTGACGGGCACTGCCGTGCCGTCGACCCTTGGACAGGGCAGGATCACGGGTGACCACCTTGGTCAGTTCCTTCTGGGTGCTGCGTTCGATTTCCACAAACTCCAAATGGTCGTCATAACTGCGACAGATGAGGATTCGTCCGTCGGGCAGTGGCTGGCAGCCATTGCTTTCACTCCCCTTGGGTCCCGCCACTTCCCAGACCACCTTGGCCCCGCCGGGCGCGGCCGGATCGCGCTGCACCTCGCGCACGCTGCCAACCGTAGTGTATAAGACATTGCCATCCTCAAGGAGCCAGGCGTCGATCTGCTGGCCGGTCGTGGCGATGCGCCACTCTTCACGGCCTTCGGCATCATAGACCGCCAGATAACCCAAACCCCAGCCACAGACCAACAGGCGCGGACCGGTCGGGGGGGGTTCGCTTGCTCCCAGACTCAGGGCCAAACCCAGCTCGAACAGACACAGGCGGCTCATGGGGTTTTCCTGATTGATTCTTTTTCAGGTTCTGTGGCCATCGGGCAAACGGCCGTGCAATAAGACTTGCCGGCCGCCCGTTCGTCGCGGTGCTGGTTGTCGCCCCACAGGGGGCAGTTGAGATCGATCCAGCATTTGATCGCCTGCATCTCTTCCGGACTGAGTTTGACCCCCGAGTGATTCGGATCGGCAAGGATGGGGAACAGGCGGCTCTTGAGCGTGCCGACTCCCCTGGTTGGCGGTTTGCTGTGCCGGGTACCCCAGTTGCAGGTAAGATAGTTGACGTAGCGGCCCTGGATCAGGGCCATGTAGGAGGCCGGCGCCTGCGTGTCCTTCAGAATGGTCGCGCTCAGGTCCAGTTTCTTTTCACCCTTGGCCCCATCGTGGCAACTGATGCAGTTCTTGTTGAGCACCGGCTGGACCACTTTCTCATACCAGAAGGGGCCGGCGCCCCAGGGGGGCGGTTTCGGCACCGAAGGCGGCCGGGTCAGGGCGGTGACATGATGGCCGACAGTCGCGGTGCGCAGGCGATTGTCATGACACCCCAGACAGGTACGTTGTTCGCCCGGTTGGGCCTGGATGATGCTGGCCATGCGCTGGATCTCGTTGAAGTCGCGGTCCAGGGCCTGGAAATAGAACATCTGGCCCGTCGGCACTGTGAAATGGGCCGACCCGTCCGGATCCACCGGCACGAGGCCGACGACTGACTTGGCCACATAAGCCGGCCAGGCAACTTTGATCCGGTCCGATGGCGAGGCGTAATACTTCTGGAAATCGTCGTATTTTTCCTGACGATCACCGGCCTGGTTTTTCTCCAGCATCGAGGGCAGCTCGCGGCAGATGCGCAGCCAGGCAACCGAGCCCCGCTCGACGGCGGGCGCGAGCCCGTCATAGACATCGATCACCGACATCACCGCCGGCCCGGAACCGTTGATGTCCGGCAACACCGGCGGCCGAGGCCGGGGATGCAGCGGCACCGGGGTCATGCAACTGATGGCCGGATCGCGGTAGAGCAGTTCGCGATTTCCGGCGCGGTCGAACAGGTAGAGCGACCAGTGGGCGCCATCCTTGTGGCTGGCCAGGATCAGGTCACGGCTGATCGGCCAGGGGTCGCGGAAGATCCCACCGTTGCTCGTATCCCGTTTTTCCGGGGTAATCAGAGTGACCGCGGCGGGATCGTAGGGACCCTTGGTCAGGTCGATGTAGGCCAGGGGGCCGTTGAAGTCGCCGAAATGGCTGATGATGGTCGCGCACAGTTCGTTCTCCCGCCCCGGCACCTCCATGGCGTTCATGATGTTGATGCTCGTGTTGTTGCCATAGACCAGTTCGGGATGGGTGCCATCGGGCCGGATGGTCCAGATCGTGTGTCCGTAGTCGGCGCCCTTGTCCATGTACTCCGACCGGGTCCACATGATGCGGCCGTCGCGGCGCACGGTGGGAAACCACTCGCTGATGTTGTTAAAGGACAGGGGGCGGATGCCACTGCCGTCCGCATGCATCCGGTACAGGGTCACGCTGGTCGGCACCCAGCACAGGAAACGCATGTCGCAGCGGGTGGTGACGAAACTCACATCGCCGTTGGACAGGACGCAGGGGTAGTAATCATGATAGGGGCCGCGGGTCACCTGGACGGCCTCGCCACCCGTGGCCGGCAGGCGGTACAGATGCCAGCGCTGGATCTCGTCCTTGGTGTATCCCGTGGGGGTGCGGCCGACCTTGGGCATGTAGGCGAACCAGATCTCGCGGGCATCCCAATCGATGGTCGGGTCACGTGCCAGGCCGGCCCCGGCATCGAAGAGGGCGGTCACCGTTGCCTTGTCGACATCCAGGCGATCACCTTGGCGAGGCAGTTCCAGCACGCTCAGGCCGCCACCACCCCTGAGGTTGCCATCCAGGAAATCCGAGTAATTGTGGCTGGGCGTGTAGGGATGGCGCCGAACGAAGAGGATCCGGCTGAGGCCGGCCAACTGGGGGTCGCGCAGCAGCAGGTCGCGCTTGAGCTGGCGGGTCTGGATGTAAAACTCGCCCAGTTCCTTGGGCAGGACCTTGGCCGTATCGAGTTGGGTAACCCGCGTTTCCAGCTCTTGCAGTTTGTTCCGTTCCGTTGTCACCGTGACACCGGCCTCTTCCAGGCGCTGGGCGAGGGCCTTGGTCTCGGCGAAGTCAGCGGTGAACGGGGGCCGTTTGCGCAGACGGCATTCGGCAAAGAAGGCCCGCGCCAGGGAGGGCGTGTCGTCACCCAGTCCCTGCGGCGAACCCTTACCCGCATGCTTCCAGGCCACACCGTCTGACGAAACCAGCAGGTCGACCGAACGCAGATGGCCGGCGCCGTTTAGGCGGTCGGCCGAGACCACCACCCGGCTGATGCGCTGGGGCTTGGGCAGGTTCAGTTCGATCCAGGCGGGTCCATTGTTCTGAGCCTGCCATGCACTGGCGGGACCGAAGCGACCGTCATTGACATAACTGATGTGAAAGGGCGAGGGTTTGTCCTTGGGCGCGGCAGCATGGGTGCTGGCCCCGGCGCTGACCCCGCTGATCTCCGTACCATCAGGGGCGTACAGCGCCACCTCGTCAACCATGGCCACGCCGTCACAGGCCAGATCGAGACGGACCTTTTTCGCCTCCACCGCCGGATCCAGATCAATCTGCACCATATCCAGAAGCAAACTGAAAAGGGTTGGTTGCCGGGGGGCCTTGTCCGGTGCGCCTTGGGCGGGAGGGGGGTCGGCAACACTACCACCGTCCACAGGCGGCGGAGGCGGCGCCTTGGGCGAAGCCGCCGGAGCGGCCGCCGTCATCACCGCCTGACCGAGGCGGCTGAACTCCTTACCGTCAAGGCTGGTCGAGACCGTGACCTGGCTGGCCAATCGATCCCGATACTGGCCGCTCCGGTCACGGGACACTAGCACCCTCTCGACCTTGGCCGGCCGGGGCAGAGTGATCAGCACCCAGTGCGGGCCGTCTCCGACACCGATCCAACTGCGTCCATTGCCGTAGCACCCGTCGTTCAAGTGCTCGATGCGGTGCGCCTCGTATCCTGACAGGCAGGACGAGGCACTCACCTTGCCCCCAGTGCTGGCCAGGGCCAGGTTGACCGGGGCGCCCTGGGCAAAGACCTCGACCTCGTCCAGACAGACGCCGGACCCGGTAAGTTCAATCCGGATCTGGCTCGCCTCGCGGGCCGGCCCGGTAATCCCGTCAGGTTTTTGCGGGTCCCAGGTCAATTCGGCGGCCGGCACCAGACCCACAGTGAGCAGGATGGCTCCCGCGAAGAAGGACCATCGCCAGGGCGATCGACGGGTGGAAGCCGGGACCAGGTTTGATGGCGTCAGAGATAAATTGGCAACCCGGAGAGAGACGATGTTCATGGAGTAGTCCTTTTGATTCTCACTGGCTAAGTACATGCCTGCAATATAACCTATCCAGTATGCCGGACTATGCCTATGCGATTTGATTGCACGATCGTCCACGTTTTGGCTTGCCATCGCCGGGCGATTCGCCGACACTGACGACATGCACGCGTTCCTTCTCACTTCGGTGCCCTATCTTCGCCTGGTTCATGATTTTAAAGGCAAAGAAACGTTGCACGTGGCGCCCCGACAGATACACGACCACGCCCTTCTCTATGTCGATCAGGGAACAGGAACTTGCACCAGCGTCCACACACACCGGATCGGACCGGGCTGCCTGATACTGGTTCCGCCGTACGTTACACATGGCATCGAACTGACCCATCCCGACAACATTCACATGCTCAATATCCACTTCGATCCCGGGATCCGGCCGGACTCGGAACAATTGACCGACTATCTCCTGGATCCCGTCCATCCGAGATCCCCCGGAGAGGACTACCCGGAACTTGCGACCGGCCGCATCGTTGTGATTCACCCTCGCCTGCCGTCGGCCTACGTAACGGCGTTCCGTAGAGTCTGGCGGCATTTTCCCGCCGCCACCACACCGGAAAAACTTCGTCTCCAGAGCGCCATGTTCGATCTGCTGGCCATCGTCTTGGGAGAACGTAATCCCTCTGAATGGCGCCCGCCCCCTGATCCCCGCCTTGAAGCGGCGCGGTTGTTCCTTGCCGATCATCCGCACCCGATCGCGTTGCGTGAGATTGCGACGCACGCCGACATGGGGCGCAGCGCCTTTGCGGCGGCGTTTCTCGCGCAGTACGGCATGCCCCCCATGGTCTGGCACCGCCACCATCGCATCGAATGCGCCAAACTCGACCTGCTGGATGGCAACCTGCCCGTCAAGGCCGTCGCGCATCGATGGGGATTCCACTCGGCCGCCCATTTCACGCGGGTCTTCACGACCGAGGCGGGCATCCCTCCCGTCCGCTGGGTCAGCCAGACACGCGAAACCAGATAACCCGTATCCTGACTGCCGTCAACCATGAACGCATTCATCCCCTTCGTCTCTCCCACCGGTAGAGCCTGCCATCCGCGTCCTGCAGATTCACCGCCAAGCCGGAGTCCAGCAGTTCTGCGCCGGACACAACAGAAGTCTGGCCGTCACCCAGCGACGTCAGACGATACCGACAGGCGCGATTAAGCCCGACCATCGGAATCCGCTGATTCACGGGACCTTCCATCCGGCAGCAGAGGATCAAGCCTTCAGAACCGTCATACGCCGACCACTGGGCCGCGTCCCAATCCCCGGGAGCAACCGGCACGGGCAGCAACTGATGAAAATCCTGAACCACGAGGTGCCGAATCTGTTTGTGCACCGCAATCCAATGCCGGTAACGCTCGACCGCGGCGGCATCGAGCCGGGCGATATCGCCGTCAATTGAGAGTTTGCCCGTGATGCGACTGAGGAACGCCAGATCGATCTCGCGCGGCGAGATACCCCCGACCCCAAACGCCACGCCATGCCCTGCAACCTCTCCACCCGGCCCCAGATGCCCGATGCCGCTGTTGAAGTTGTTGCCAGGCAGAAACCGTTGCGCCCGCAGTTGCATCCAGCGGCACGTATGCGCGTCCTCGGAATAATCACTCACCCAGTTGGTGTGCGACCGCCGCAGTGTTCCAAAATCAATCCGCCGACCGCCCGACGCTCAGTTCTCGATCATGAGGTCAGGAAAACGCTCCCGCAGTGCGTCCAGCACCCGATAGATGCCGGCCACGTAACCGAATTGCACCTTGCGCGACCAGTCCTGCGAGTTCAGATAGATACCGGCTGGCACGTTCTGGTCGTACCGGACCCAGCACGCCCCGCATTGTTTGATCCAGTGCGACTGCCATTCGATGGCCCAATCCTGCGCTTCGCGTCGTGATAGGAACTGTAACTGACACGCCCATAGGGCGACTGTCCGCGATATCGGGGCTGCAGTCCCTGATAGATGTAGCGCCGGAGGGCATTGCTCCCGGCCACCAAACCACCCGTAAACGTGCCCAGGTGGAGGGGCGGAAATTCGATCGTCTCCCCAGGGGCAAGCGACAACCTCCTGACGCCGATGGCCGTCACAATGCGCACCCGGTTTTCCCGTTCCGAACTGCGCACTTCCATCGTCCATTCGGCCGACCATTCAGGCCCGCACCAGACTCCTGCCTGACACCCGTCTCCGCGCGGCAGGTAGTTCATCGCCATGATCAATGTGTCGAGGCATTCCTTCAGGAGCGCGGCGTCTTGGGTCTTGCGGTACGTGTGCCACACCACCCCGACCGTAAACTGCGGCCCGTCGGCCACCGGCTCCCTGCCCATGGTGCCGTAGCCGGGCTTGTAGATTGGTGTGCCGTCGAACTTCACGCAGTCCACCCCCGCACCATCGGCCCGGACACCGCGCACGAACAAGCGGCATGCGTCCGTCAGTTCCTTGCGAGAGAATGAACCAATGGATCCCTCCAACGCATACTCGAAATCCCGCAACCAGAAGGCTTCATACCCGATACCCACCTGCGGCGGAAACGCCGCGGTCCCATCCTTCATCTGCCGGCGCGACGCCCGGATGATGCGATGGGCTTCCTGCTCCAGCCATGACACGGCCTCCGACAGTGTCTTTACCGGTTCCGACGGCGGGGGAGTTGGAGTGACCACAGTGAGTTCATTCATTTCGTATTCAGAATTGCCAGGAAAATCCCGTCATTGTCGAAACTACAACCGTCTCCTCAATAAGAGGACTCCCGGTAATCTCGGAACCCAGCACATCCACACTGCAAAGGGAGATGAACCCCACTCTCTCAGTGACACGCCACTGGATCATCAGGCGGGGCCCCCACATGACCGCAGCCTCAGGCGAATAGGCGGGGCGGTCCGCACGGGCCTCCTCCGCCCGAACCCCGAAATAGTAGTCCGCCATCTTCTCGCTCAGAACCGTGCCGCCCACTCCGGGACTCACAGACCAATCCCCGAAGGTCAGTCTGCGGGACAGCGATAACCCCACTTCCTGTCCATCAAACACACCCAGCATATCCGTCTTTGCGGTCACCTGCCCGCGCAACCCTCCCGGCAGAGGGACTTGCAACTCCAGGCCCGCCTCCACGGTTCCCCTGGGATCATGCATGCCGTCAAAATACTTGTCATCCTGCCGGCTCAACAGGCCCGCGAACTGGTAGGACGCCACCGCACTCAGACTCGTCCCCGCCGCCCGTCCCAGACGCCAGGCCACCTTGGGCCCCGTGACCGACAATCGCTCCCCCACATAGGACAGCATGGGAATCGGGACAAACACCGGATGGTTTCCCCGATAGGGGCTGGTGGATGCAATCACGCCGACACCTGCCGCCCATCCCTGCCGTGGACCTCCCCGTTGTCCGGCAGGAGGACGAGGACGGGAATTGGTCTCTTCCATCGCCGACACTCCGGTTGCCCCCACTAGAACCATCACAAGTCCCCACACCCAGACAGGGATTCTCCGGACACCTCTCCTCTGCGAAATATGACCCATTCGGATGTGCGCCTCCATGACCGTGATAGTGGGAATAATTCCCGAAAACGTCAACCCCGCGTTGCCCTTTGACCCCATGTCACTTCCACAGGACTTAAAGAGGGAATGTTCTTCCCGCCTCCGGCGGAATAACTATTTCTCTTCTTGGCGTACTTTGTGGCTTTTGTTCAAACCCTCTTTTTTATCCATGAGATAACCCCTGCGGAGTTGCCATACGCCCTTGCCCGTCATTGGCCCAACTTGGCTATTGACTTGACTGGCACGTTCGGGCTTCCTGTTACCCATGTTGCGCGTCGTCAAGTCAGTCTGTCTTGCATCCGCCCTGGGCGCCACCTTGTCCTTCGCCCGGCAACCGGATGGCACCACCCCTCCCACCACCCTCCCCGGACTGAAGTGGCCAATTGGAGAGAAACTGACCTACCGAATCTACTGGGGGTACCTGCCTGTCGGTACTGCCGTCAGTTGGACCGAATGGACCGAACACGAGGGACGTCGCCTGCTCGCCATTCGCCTACGCACAACCTCGAACAAGGTCATCGAAAAGATATACCCCGTCGATGACACCATCGAAAGTCTCGTGGACCCGGAAACCTTCCTGCCCGTTCAATTTACCAAGAACATCAGCGAGGGCTCCCATCGCTACCACGAGATCACCGTCTTCGACCGGACCAATCGGGTGGCACGCTGGTCATCCCCTCTAAAGAAGAAGACCAAGACCTTCCCGATCGAACCGGACATCCGCGACATCCCATCCCTCATGTATTCCCTCCGCTCGCATATCTTTACCCCCGGCACCAACGAACACTTCAAGGTTATGGCAGACGAAAAGGTCTATGACCTTTGGGTGAACGTTCTGAAAAAGGAGAACGTGGACCTCCCTAACCATGGCGAAGTCCGCAGCATCAAGACGGAACCCGAGGCCGCGTTCCAGGGCATCTTCGTGCGAAGCGGCAAAATATGGTTATGGGTCTCAGACGATGAACGCCATCTGGCCACCAAGGTCCACGCCACAATCCCCGTGGCCGACGTTCGCGCCCTTCTCTGGTCCGTCGAGGGCCCCGGCAAAGACCGGTGGATAAAGATGAACCCAAAGACTGGGTCGGACAACCGGAACTAATCCACCCCGTGCGTCGCCCCGCTACTCTGCCGCAACCGCCACCAGGCCAGATCCTCCTCGCAATCCGCTTTCACTTCCGCCCGCTGAAGGCGCAACAACATCTCATCAACCTTGAATCTCGCATCCGGCCCAATCCCCTTCGCTCCCTCCAGTGTCCGCCTCAGTTCCGTGACTTTCTGCCGCTGCGCCGCGATCTGGCCGCGCGCCTGATCTACCCGCGTCACCTCCGCCTGCCACGCCCGGTACGCTTCATCGAACTCAACCTCTGCCTGCCGCACGCATTCCCGCAAACCCACGGCATACCGCCGCACATTTGCCTGCTGTATTCTCGTAGCACCACTCTGCCAGGCAAACAGGGGGATTT
This sequence comes from uncultured Verrucomicrobiota bacterium, assembly GCA_964535015.1. Taxonomy (GTDB): domain Bacteria; phylum Verrucomicrobiota; class Kiritimatiellia; order CAIKKV01; family CAITUY01; genus CAZDUS01. Next base: position 17,374 of record CAZHRU010000016.1, read on the forward strand.
CCACCGCCGCTTCCACACTCCACCCTTCATCCCGGTTCTCATCGGCCGCAACGGTCCTTCCCGACGGCACGACATCGGCATTCACCGACAGACCCGCTGCCGCCTCCACCCGTTCACTCTCGCCGGCCTTCGCGTAAGTCGCCTGCAGATGCGTCAACCACGGCACCCGACTCAGACGCGCCTCCCGCCATCCCGCCAATGCGTCCTGATAACGCCAATAGGCCGCCATGACTTCACCCCGTGTTTCCACCAACCGCGCCCGAAGTGCCTCCGCCACCTCCGGCGTCATCCGGTCCCGGTGCCTACGCCCGTTGGGAGCCTCGCCCTCCATTGACGACTGCACCGTGGCACCAACCCGCATGGATAACTGCCTGACCTGTTCCGCCAACCCCATCTCCAGGACAGTCGCATCATCCTCCGCCTGCATTTGCCGATCCGCAGCGCCCAATTCATCCAGCACCGTCGCCTGCTGCTGCTTCATCAGCGACTGGACGACCGCCGCATACTCCAACTGCAGCCGGGTCTGTTTCCTGACCACCTCTAACTCACGCCGCATTCCCGACATTTGAGTAAGAAGCGCGCCAATCTCGCACTCAATTCGCCACTCCGCCGCCTGTAAGTCGGCGACCGCCGCCGCAAAACGAGCCCTTGCCCCGGCACCTTGGATCCTCATCAACCAGGGATTCGGCGGATATAGACGCAGTGTGTATCGAATGCCGTCCGATTCCGATACCCGATCGCGAGCGGAGCCCACCGGCTCCCATCGCGGAACCGAACCCGGTCCACCGCCCGTATACCAGGTCCGCTCGGTGACCCGATCCCCCTCGCTGTATTCCACGCGCATTTCCGGATTCCGGAGTCCCGTCACCGTCATCGCCTCGGCACGCGCGACTTCCATCGCCTCCCGTAACCCAACCAGTTCGGGATTGTGAAGCCGCGCCGCACTCACCAGCGCCGCCAGATTTAACGGCACACCCGCGCTCACCGGTGCCACAGGACTCCTCTCTCCTGCAATCTCCAGTTCGACGGTCACCCTGCCTGCCCCCTCTTCGCGCGACGTCCGACACCCCCACATCATGAGGCAGACCAAACCGACCACAACAGCCGCCGTTGGCCGATGCCTGTCCGTGCCGGGACAAGAAGTATGGATGGTGTCAGTTTCCTTCATTAGCGATGGAAAAACTGCCGCATGAAATCAATCGCTGGAGTCCAGAACGGGGCATTGAGGATGATTTGCACAGTTTCCCCCGGCAACAAGTCGGTGGATTCACTGAAGGTACAGTAGATACGACGCCCCCGCATCACCCGGCCGGGCACCGGATTCACCTGCCCGGGCAGTCCCCGCACCGCCGGCTCCAGCGCCGTCACTTTCGCATCACAAGACACCCCGACTTCATACATCCTCTCCACCCGCACCCTGTCCCCCATCTTCACATCATGCGCCGTGATCTCCGGCATGAACCCGACAACGCGCATGGACGGTTGCTCCACAATAATCACAATCGGCGTTCCCGCCATTACCACATCTCCCGGACGGAACATCACCTGCGATACCACTCCTGCCGATGGACTCCGTAGCACATACTCACGCCGACGCGCCGTCAACCCCGCCACCCGCTGACCCACCGCCACCGCTTGCAGATTCGTCGCATTGACCGCCCCGTCCTTTCCGCCCCCCACGACCTCCCCCGCCTCCTGATACTGGCGCCGGGTTTCGTCCAGTCGCTCCTGCAGATTGGCGATGGTTTGCGGATACATCGCCACCGCCCTGGTCAATGCCGCGTGCCGCGCACGGGTGCCGCTCACCCGCTCGGCATCCATCAGCCCCTTCGCCAGCAACGGCTCCACCCGTTCGAGTTCCTTCGACAGCACATCGAGTTCAGCCTGATCCTCGGATTGTTGCCGCCGTTGATCGTCCAAGGCCACATGTGCCACGGAAAGCGCGGCCGCGAACTGTCGCTTCCACTGCAAGGCCACCTGCGCCGGTCCCGGCACAGTACCCTGCATTTCCTCATAAACCGCACGTTCAGCCCCGAGCTCGGCATCAATCACCGCCGTGTCAAACCGCGCCACAACCTGCCCGGCCGTAACCCGGGCGCCCACATCCACGTCCACGCCAACCACCCGCCCCACTTCTGTGGAGGCCACGGGATGCTCAACGATCTCGACGTAACCGGGCATGCCCCCCGTGCCGGCCCCATAGATAAAAAGAAACGCCGCCGCAACCGCCGCCGCCAACCAGATCAGGAGGTGACTGTACCCCTTCAGGCGACTCCACACAACCCGCGGATGGCGGCCGGGCTTCCCAATGTTGACGTACTGCGGTTCCATGTCCTAGATCTCCACCGTCGCTCGTTGCATCAACAGGTTGACATTACCCAGTCCCGCCATGGATTGGAGATCCTTGATCAGCACTCCCTGGCAGGACGGATCATGCAGGCGCACATGATACGAATATTCCTGTCCATCCCCCTGCATCGCCGCCCGCACCGCAATCAACTGCCACGAAGAGCAGTGTTGCTCCAGCACCCGTGCCACACCAACCGGCTCCTTCCCTTGTATCGCCACGAAACGTAACAGCCCCTCGAAATCCCGCCGACTGCTAAACGGGGCAATGTGCAGGTACCACGCCACAAAACAAAACCCCACCGCCCCCACGATCGCCACGGTGAACACCGAGGCGCCGCACGAAATCCCCACCGCCAGACAGGCGAAGAGAAAAACAATGTCACGTGGATCCCGGATATGCGTCCGGAACCGGATGATCGCCAGCGTCCCGAGTATTCCCAACCCGCGCGCCAGGTTGTTGCCAATCGCCATGATCATCACACTGGCGATCACGCCGCTCAAGATCAGCGCCTGGACAAAGGTCCGTGAATACGAAAGCCCCTCATACGTCTTGCGGTAGACCCACGCGATCATGGAACACAAAACAAAACTGACCAGGAACGAGCAGGCGATCTGACCCACTCCCAAGACCCGGGCCGGGCCAAAGATTGTTAAGAACTCATCCATGGGTTATGGTTTCCCTCCATCCAATCAGTAATCCTGCAATACCGCCGCGTAGGTCGGCGCCGCCGGCACGCCCCTGAACAACGACTCACTCCAAACGGCGCCAGAGTACTTGCAGTTCCCGTCACGCTCAAGATCGAACTCGCGCGTCATCTCCACCATCCACCGCGGCGCCTCACTCAATGTCTTGAGTTCCAGGATCACCCCCGACCAGGGATTGAACTTGTTCTGCGCCAAACTGCTGTCCACGGCAATCCATCGCCCGCCGGGTCCGGCCACACTCCAATCGTCCGCCGCCTGGTACTCGAGATGCCGGTCCAAACTCACCCGTGCATACTCATCATTAACCCCGAAGTAGGATTCACGCTCGTACCGGATCCGGACCACTGGTCGCGCCTGCAATTCACGCGCCAACCGCACAAACGTCAGGAAAGCCACATACTCCTTGTCCGATCCAAACGTCAAATCCACCTTCGTATTCTGCAACAGATGGGGCCCCCACTGGTCCCGCGCAACCCTGGCGCGACTCTTGACAATGATGTCGCCCAGCTTCTGCTTCACTTCCATGAAGACCGGACTGTCCGCCTGATCATAGGTTCGCACCCGCAATTTGAACCGGTTCACTTGCTCGTTCTGCTTCGCATGATGCAAGGGCAGTCCGGGCCCATCCAGTTGCAGTGTGATTATCGTGTACACCGGCGGATCGGAACGTCCATGGGGATCAGGCGCGCAGAAGGACTTCACATAGTCCCGAATGGGGCCCAGCATGGATGGATGTATCACATACTTCGCCTCGTGCCGCCGCAGAACTGTATCACTGCCTCGCATAGTCAAATACTTCAGACAAACTACTTCATCAGCACGATCTTCTCGCCATCCAGACGCAGTGTCTGATGTCCGACAGAAACCGTGGCCCCCAGCCCCTCACCCTCCACCTTGACCTCCGGTGCTGTTCCGTTCTGGACCGTGATGACGGCAAAGTACTCGTCGCCGCCTGTGGCCTTGATCGCACCGGTCAGCGCCACCGTTTTGGGTGTAATGAACGTGCACTTGAGATTCGCCCCTGCCGGGTCCCCTGCGGTAACGGTATTACCCTCAACCTTTACCGCGCCGGATCCGGCGGCCAACTTCATGTTCCAGGTCAGATCTTTTGCGCCCTGGGTCCGATCAATTACAACAAATAGCACCGGCGCCCCACTCGCCCCGGAAAAGTCAAACGCGAGGTAACGCTTTGCGCGAATTCCAGTGTCAACAAACCGACCGAACCGTTGGAACGTCGCCACCTTCTGGTCGGCAGTCAAAACCGCGCCCTTCGCAAGTTGCCCCATATACACCGGTTCCATATCCAGTGACAGAACGGCCTTGCCGTCCGGCGTGGAGTTCCAATACGTGGTAATGGGACCCAGCACCCCGTTGTACGCTCCCGGATTCCGGACAGTCGGCAAGCCGGCGCCTGCGGATTGATCCAGTTCGACCAGTTCCTTGTCACCAATCCACTGCCGCCCGAGTGCAAACAACTGCATGTCCCAGGTTCGCCCGGACTTCTCATTATGGCACCCCTTCTGCATCCCGCTCTTCAAGTGGAGTACGGCCAACGAATCCTGTCCGCCTTGCCAGGGTTTGCGGAAAATCCAATGACCGCCAACCGGATCCGGCATTACCCACGGCAAACTCGTGGCTGGCGGTTGAGGCGCAACCTCAAACGGATAATTCATAAGCACGTAACCCGCATGATAGGCCCACAGGATGCCGAATGACTTGTCACCGTCCAAACCAAAGGCGTGATCGTACAACCACCGACTCCCGGACTTCATCGAGACAGGCACGGTCCTTAAACCTAGCGCCCATAACCCGGTATCCTGGTCAACGCCAAGATTGCCGCCTGCAACTACCTTGTCGGTCGGCGGCTGCTCCATCCATTCGCCAAGGATCGTCCCCTGCCCCAACCCGTCGGCCAGGATATCGCCGCCGAACGCCGTGCTGTATGCCTGCGCCATGTTGCCGGGACCGCTGTTCCACGTCATGCGCTTGTAGAACCTGCCCTCCAGGCACCACCCGGAACTACTCGTTCCGTTGTACCGGAAGTATCGGCGGGTGTCCCGCGCCAGGATGTTGATCATCCGTTCAAGACCGGGGATTTCCTTGCCATCACTGGTCTTCTCGCCTAACAGGCAGATTGCTGCCACGCCACAACTCGGTGCGCGTACGCCATTGTGGTTGTGCCAGGGATTCGGAGCATACGTGCCGATCGCCGTACCATTGAATAAGTTCAGAGTCCGCTTCGCCAGGTTATCAATCACACGCTGCCTGAACTCCGGATCCCATGCGTCATAACACAGGTCCAGGGTAACCGCCATAGCCTGTGCTTCGGGACCATAGTGAATGTCCTGGCTGCCTCCCAAACCAAGCATGGCGCCAAGAAGTTCCTTGGCCCTCTCGGCATAGGCTTTGTCGCCTGTGAGTTGATAGGCCAGTCCGTACCCGGCCGGAAAGTACGGTTTGTTCTTGTCATGCGTCGCAATCTGATTCGGCAACACCTCCAGCATTCGCGCCATGATGGCCTTGCCTTCCGGCGTCTCCATGCGTTTCTTAATGAGCGGAAGGTCGCTCTTGCGGAAGATCAACCGAGGATGCTCGTTGGGCTCAAGCTTCTTGAAGCCGGGAGCGGGCGCGGCCCATAGGGGCCCCACCTTGCCGGTTACTTTTCCCCTGACCTCGGTCTTTCCTAAGCCGTCCTTCTCTGGGTATTGAAGAACCCCCGTGTGTGATCCCGTGTACGTGTTGCCTTCTCGCTTCAGCGTGATCCGGTACTCCGCTGAACCGGGAGCGGAAGGAAACCACTTGTCCCGGTTCAGTTTCATCTTCACCGTCACCGTCTGGCCGTCATCACTTACGATCTCGCCCTCATGGTCGGCCCTGTTGAAGGTAACGGCATAACCCCAGACGGTCTTTTCGAACTTGCCGTCACGCAGGGTTAGTTCAAGTTCCATATCACGCGTATCACGATCGCCATCGCCCGCTTGCTCCACGCCCTCAGCCAGATTCAACAGCACGGTTCCGGTTTGCTCCGGAGTTACTTCCGCCGCCTGCAATCCACAAGCCAACACTGCCCACACCATGGATATCCATCGCCCACGTTTCAGCATAATATTCACGTTCACCCCTCCCTGTGGTGAGATGTAACCAGAAGTTGTGGATTGCGTAAAGGAATGTCACCCTCGTGATTCGTAGCACCAAACACGGGTTTACCCAAACCCCGGACTTTGTTACACTTTGTGGCACACGCCACTGGGGCGTGATACAGAAAGAGACGCCATGAAGATTGCACCGCTCCTCTTGTTTGCCACTATTTTCCTGGTTACCGGTTGTGGCGGCACACCCCAGCCAGCCACACCCGCCACTCCCGCAACCAATCCCTCACCCGCACGCCAGAAAAGCACAATGGAAACCGTAATCGGTGGCTTTACAGGCCAAACTGCCGTCGAAAAGGGCAAGGAGACACGCACCAAACTGGAAGCCATCGGCAAACAAAAGCAGTCCTCCCTCGAAGAGGTTATGCCGTGAAGAGGTCCCCGGACGCATTACTTCCTCTCGATCTCGCCCAAGAATGGCACACGTCTTGCTTATGATTACACCATGCTGGCTAATATACGGAAGTACGGTGGACTATGATTAAGAAGGCAACCGCAGGAGCGGTTATTGTTTTTGTACTGACGGTTCTGCCGCCAAAACGCGCGCGCGGCGAAGAGTATATGGCTTCAAAAATACTCTACTACGCCGAAGATAAGGACCGGATCAAAGTCTTTGCACCCACCTTCGCACTGCAACGCGAGAGTCTCGACGGCTGGACCATCAAGGTGGACGGCATCTACAATTCCATCTCAGGCGCAACCCCCACCGGCGCCCCAACCCCCATCACCCCTGTTGCCGCCCGGCGCACCGTTTACTCCACCCGCCCCTCCACCCCGCCTCCCCCCACCGGTGGCGGAGATGGCGGCGGCGATGATGGCGGCGACGATGATGGCGGCGACGATGACAAACAGGCATCGGAACGGAACTCCTTCCTCAGTGTAAAGAAGTCTACCCCCGCTTCGAAGTTTTCCGCCCTGAGCGCCGCCACACCCTCCAATCCACCCCCCTCCGGCGGCGGTGGATCCACCCCTCCCTCATCAGGCGGAACCGGATCTTCCTCTTCAACGGTCCTGCCAGGTACGCCTTCCGCCTCAGCCCAGGCCGGGCAAGTCCCCACAGTGGACTTCAGCGACGAGCGGGTGGGCCTGAATATCGGCGTTTCCAAGCGGATCGGCCGACATACTCCAGGCGGTCAATTGTCCTACAGTTCGGAAAGCGACTATACCTCCCTGGGCCTGAGCCTTCAGGACGCCGTTGATTTCAACCGCAAAAACACCACCCTGATCTTTGGCAGCGCATTAACGCACGATATGATCGCTCCGGCGAACAGCACTCCGGACCAAACCAAGGACACGGTTGACCTCATGCTCGGCCTTACCCAGGTGCTCTCGCCTTCAACCCTGCTTACACTCAACCTCTCCGTAGGACAGGTAACCGGCTTTATTTCCGACCCGTACAAAGTAGTCGAATTGAATGGCGCCATCACCGGCGAGAAACGACCCGACACCAAGGATAAACAGATCGTCTACCTCTCCCTCGATCAGTTCATCGCCCCGTTGAATGGAACGGCCGAGATCAGTTTGCGTCACTACCAGGATAGTTTTGGCGTCACAGCGGAAACCCTTACCCTTGAATGGTTCCAGAAAATCGGCGATCACTTCATCCTCGCCCCCTTGCTACGCTACTACGACCAGACTCAGGCTGATTTCTATGCGGTCCGTTTCACTGGCAATCCGGAGTTCTACAGTTCCGATTACCGCATTTCCTCCTTCAAGGCGCTCGGTTACGGGGTCAGAGTCATCTGGTCGCCAACCCCCCGGTTTTCCATGGATCTCGGCGTGGAACAGTATGACCAGGAAGGCTCCGATGGCATAACGCCCCAAGTGGTCTACCCCACGGCCACGGCCATCACCGCCGGCATACGGATCGCCCTGTGAACCTCCCATGAATGACGCCACCTACAACACCTTCTCGTTCCAAGCCATGGGCACCGAGTGCCGTGTACAACACGACACCACTTCCCATGCTGAAGCGGATGCATTCAAGCAACAGGTTGTGGCGTGGGTCACGGCCTTCGAGAATGATTTTTCCAGATTCAAACCGCAGAGTCTCATTAGCCGAATCAACGATGCCGCCGGTACATCGTGGGTCAATACCACACCGGAGGCCGAAAGTCTGTTTGCCCTCTGCGACTGGTTCTACTGGTCAACCAATGGCGTCTTCGACCCCGCCGTCCTTCCTCTGGTAAAACTCTGGGACTACCATGCGCCACGCCGCGGCACACCCAATGACAACGAAATCGCCGATGCACTTGCCCACTGCGGGTGGCGTCATGTTCGACGGGAACCGGGCCGCATCCTGCTCCCGCAGGCGGGAATGGGTCTAGATGTCGGGGGTATCGGCAAGGAGTACGCCGTTGACCGCGTCTTTGAGATGGGAATCCAACGCGGCATCCGGAACATCCTGGTGGACTTCGGACACGATCTCAGGGTTCATGGCGCTCCCCCCGAAGGCGGTCCTTGGCGGGTCGGCCTCGAGGATCCCCTCGACCCCGGCCACTGTTGGGGTGGTGTCTCTGTCCGTGACCGTGCCGTAGCTACCTCTGGCGACTATCTCCGCTACTTCACCGATAATGGCGAACGCTACGGGCACATTCTCGATCCACGGACGGGACGACCGGTCCACAACGGCACAAGTTCAGTGAGTGTCGTTAGCGCCACTTGCACGGAGGCCGGCATCCTATCCACCTCGGCCTTCATTCTTGGCGGGGAAGCCGGACTGAATCTGCTGGATTCCTCCTACACGGCGGAAGGCTGCATCAACGAAAAGGGACGTCAATACTTCTCAAGGAGATTCCATGAATACGCCATCTGACAAACGCCACGCCAAACGGCAACACCCGCTCTCAACCCCTGCCGCGCATGCCCGGCTCCTCTTGCTGACCACTCTCCTGTTGGCTGGCGCCTGCTCGGCCTCCGCCCAGTGGAAGACAGGCTCGGCCCTGCCCGATCTGAAAACGTTCTCACTCGAAGGAACCCTCCCCTCCGGGATGGCAGGCAAGGTGATCATCGTGGACTTCTGGGCCTCGTGGTGCGGCCCCTGCAAGGCCTCCTTCCCCGTTCTCAATGAACTCCAGCAGAAGCATTCCGCGGCAGGCCTGATCATCCTCGCGATCAATGAGGATCAGAAGGCCGCATCCATGAAGACCTTCCTCGACAACAATCCCGTGTCGTTTACCGTCCTTCGTGACGCCAACCACAAACTGGTTGAGGCGGCGGGCGTGGAATCCATGCCGACATCGTTTGTCATAGACCGCTCCGGCAAGATTCGATACGTCCACGCCGGATTCCATGGCGACAAGACAACCGAGAAATACAACAGCGAAATCGAACTTCTGCTGAAAGAGGGAGCACACAAATGAACACTCATCCTTTCACCTTGAACTCACGGCAAACCACGGCACCAAGTCTCCTCGCTCTGACCCTGATTATCTTTGGCCTGTCGGGATGTGCCGCCGTTCAACCCTGGGAACGGGGAACCCTTTCAGATTACACCATGCGTCCGGACCGGGACCCCCTCCAGGATTCCCTCAGGGAACATGTATACTTCACCCGTGAAGCCGCCGCCGGTGGGCGCGGTGTAGGCGGTGGCGGCTGCGGCTGCAACTAACATTGCGGCGGCACCCACTTCTCCTTATCCAAGGGACATACAAATAGTCAAACGACAACAGCATGTCGCACCCACTTCTCTCCACGGGCTCCAGTGCGCCCGTATTGCCGCCCCCTCTCCCTTCTGATAGAGTCCCGCCCAGTCTGATCCGAAACAAAAGCGAGGTAACAGCATGGCAATTGTGGCAGTATCTTGTGGCGGCACCGGAGGGCATGTGTTTCCCGGCGTGGCAACGGCGCAAACCTTGCGACGGCGCGGTCACGATGTCACCCTCCTGATGGCAGGACGCTCCATCGAATCCGCCACACGTTTCGCCTGGGATGGCCGCGTCCTCAATACCGGAGCCAGGGAACTTTCCCTCAAGCCGACACGTCTCCTTCCCTCTCTGTACAATCTCTTTCGCGTGTACCGCCGCTGCCGCCGCGAATTCATCCGGCACCGGCCCGCCGCCTTGTTGTCCATGGGCAGTTATTCCTCCGCCGGCCCGGTGCTGGCCGCACACCGCCTAAAGATCCCCATCGTCCTGCATGAGGCCAACGTCATTCCGGGCAAGGCCACAGGTCTCCTCGGCCGATTCGCAACCGCCATTGCCCTGACGTTCCCAGAAACCCAGCCCCGGCTGAAGCACGCACGTACCGTCATCACCGGACTCCCCCTCCGAAAACATCTCGAACGCTCCGCCGCCGAACCCCGCGCACCCCATCAACGCCAGACCCTGCTGATCATGGGCGGAAGCCAGGGTGCCCAACGTATCAACCTCATGATGCCGGAGGTCATCTCCAGACTCCATGCCGCCGGAGTGCCCGTAGACGTCATCCACCTCTCCGGACCACGCGACCGCGACACCGTTGCCGCCGCCTACGCGAATAAAGGCATCCCAGCCGAAGTCCACGGCTTTCAGCAGGATATGGCCAGTGTTTACCACCGCGCCGACTTTGCCGTCTCCCGCGCAGGCGCAAACTCCTGCCTTGAACTGGCCCTGTTCGGCATCCCCGCCCTCCTGATCCCCTACCCCTTCGCCGCTAGGGACCATCAACTGGCCAATGCCATGGCCATGACCGCCGCCCAGGCCGCCGACCTCATGGAACAAAAGGATCTCACGGTGGATGCATTGACTGAACATCTCAGAAAACGATTGAGTGAGCCGGATACCCTGACGGCCATGCGGCAAGCCGCCCGTAACCGGGCCATCCACGGCGCCGATGAAGACTTGGCGGATTTGATTGAAGAAGTGACTCGTCCACGGTAGTTTCTCCGCCATGCAAATCGAGACAGGAACAGTAGTTCGCCACGAATCCGCCGGAGGGCATTACCGGGTTCTCGCCCTCCATCTTCCCAACGTCGCGGCAAAAGCCGCACCGGGACAGTTTGTCCACCTCCGGGTCGCCTCGCTGCACGACGCCGTCCTGCGCCGTCCCTTCAGCATCTATCGCGTGGATGGCCACACGCTCTCCATCCTCTACAAGAATGTCGGGCGCGGAACGCAGGCCATGCAGTCCCTCTCCACCGGTGCCACCATCAACGTCATCGGCCCGCTCGGAAACGGCTTCCCGACTGACCTGACCGGTGACGCTCAACCTGTTCTGGTCGCTGGCGGTTACGGGGTGGCCCCTCTCTATTTCCTCGCCACACGCCTCGCACGGCGCGGCGTCATTTTCATCGGCGGCGCCACCGCCCAGGACATCCTCCTTGCCTCGGAATTCCAGTCGCTCCAATGGCAGGTCTGTATCGCCACGGAGGATGGATCCCTCGGTACCCGCGGACGGGTCACCGCCCCCCTGGACGCATGGTTGAAAACGATTGACCCCGCCTCTCGCCCGGAGTTCTTTGCCTGTGGCCCCAACGGAATGCTCAAGGCCCTCTCTGACCGCGCGGCCCGCGGCGACTGGCAGGCATGGGTGTCATTGGACCGCCATATGGGTTGCGGGGTCGGCGCCTGCCTCGCCTGCGTTCAACACGTAACCCGCGACGGCGAGACTATCCTTGTCCGTGTCTGCAAGGAGGGTCCCATTTTCGACTCTCGCACCGTGGTCTGGGAGGAACAGACATGAACCCCGTCATGAACATCTCCCTTGCCGGCATCGCCCTGAAAAACCCGGTCATGGTCGCCTCCGGCACCTTCGGCTACGGCCCTGAATACGCCGACATCGTTGACTTGGATCGCCTCGGCGCCATCGTGGTAAAAGGCATCAGTCTGAAACCCTGGGCCGGTAACCGCACCCCCCGCCTCGTGGAAGTCCCCGGCGGCCTGATCAACGCCATCGGCCTCCAGAATCCCGGCGTGGATGGATTCATTGAGAAATACATGCCTTTCCTCCGCCAGCATAACCTGGCCGTCATTGTGAACATCTGGGGCAAGTCGGTGGACGAATACGCCGAAGTCGCCGCCAGGTTCGACGGGGTCCCCGGCGTCCACGCCCTCGAGATTAACATCTCCTGCCCCAACATCAAAGCCGGCGGAAGCGCCTTCGGAACAAATCTGGACTCAACGGCCCGCGTCGTTTCCGAGGTCCGCAAACGAACGCGCCTCCCGATCATCCCCAAACTGGCACCCAATGTCTCCGACATCGGCTCATTCGCAAAGGTCTGCGTCGACAATGGCGCCGACGCGCTCGCCCTGATCAACTCGTTCCCGGCCATGGCCATCGACATCGAAACCCGGCGCCCCATTCTCGCCAATGTCACCGGCGGCCTCAGCGGCCCCGCCATCCACCCCATCGCCGTCAAACTCGTCTATGAGGCCGCCAAGGCCGTCAAAGTCCCGATCATCGCCATCGGCGGAATCACCTCCGCCAAGGAAGCCATCGAGTTCATCATCGCCGGCGCCTCTGCGGTTGCCGTGGGAACCGCCAACTTCACCGAACCTCAGACCGCCCTCAACGTCATTGATGGTCTTGCCGATTACCTCCAGCGCCACCAACTGCCACTCAAGGACCTCGTGGGGAGCATCCGCCTGTGAAGTTCCGGCATTGCCTGTTCTGGATCATTCTAACCGCCGCCCTCCTCACCGGCACCTGGTGGACCCTTTACGTCCCTTACAAACCCGACAGCATCCTGACGGCCATCCCCTCGGATGCCACCCTTGTCAGCATCCACAAGCATCTCGCCACGGAACTGGACACTCTCCTTGTGAACCAGGTGATGCGAAACGCACTACTCTCGTCCGGTGTCAACGAATCCGACCTGAATGATTTTGCCACCAACCGCGTTGCCCGCACCTGGATCAACCGCCTCGCTAACGACCAAACCGTCGTCGCCTACGTTCCCGCCCTCGGCTACCAACGTAAGCCGGCCTGGGTCTGCGCCACATGGATCGGCAACGAAAGCCAGATATTCCGGTGGAAACTCTTCTGGTTCCGCCCAAAAATGATCCGGCAGACGGCCACGGAATATGGACGCAACATCTACTCGGTGCGCCTGCGGCTCTCCAAGCCAAACCAGCGGCTTTCCGTCTCACTGACCGAGGGCGTGCTCGTCGCCTGCCTCTCGGAGGATCCCACCGCCGCGCGCTACCTGGTGCAGTCCTTCGACCGGCAGATCGGGCGCCCCTCCATCGTCACAGACGGCACCCATGCCAAGGCCGCCGCCCTCCTCCCTCCCATCTACCCCCACTGGGGATGGACCCGAACCACGCACGCCATTCTCCCGCCCCGCGACACCCGCTCGCTTCTCGTCTACGGCGCCAACACGGTTACCCACTCCAACCTTACCCTGTCTCTCGCCCTGAATGGCGCCCTGCCCTCTGCCCCGGACTTGTCCGTCAACCCCGGAATCGCACCACTGTTTCGAACCCTCGGCCTTTCGCCGGACTGCACCCTCATCATGCCCCTGTCCTGGATGCAGACGTTGCTACCCGATCCGCAAACCCTGCCCCTCTGGGCCAACTCGATCCTCCCCCTCATCGGAACCAACCCCGGCCCCGCGTTGGCCTTCATCAGCATCCTCAATCGCGATCACAGCGGCCGCATCCGGGGTCCCCTCGGCAACACGATGGCCCAGTTGACCAAAGGCCTCCGCGTCCCCACCCTGTTGCTTGGCATGCAGGTCAACAGCGAAGAGGAAGCCGACCGCCGCATCAGTTCGGCGCTTGACCAGATCAATTCCCGCTATGGATCCAGCCTCCTCTCGCACCCCACGCAGACCCCGACCGGCGTGGTCACCCTGATCGAGGAGTCCCGCAAGGGACTCTACAAGAAGTTCGAACCCGATGAACGCATCGCCTGGACCTATCGGCAGGGATGGATGTTCCTCGCCAGTAATGCAGGCATTCTCAAGCGACTCATGGCCACCACACCCACCTCGGGATCGTCGCCCGCACCGCTTCCCGCCTATCCCCCTTGGTCAGTTAAGCCGGTCCCCGCCGAAGCGTCCTGCTGGATCCATGCCTCCGCCACGGGACGACTAATCAGCGATGCCGCGTCGGCCGCCACGCTCGCCCTGATGGTCAGCGATTCCGAAAACGCCCCGGCAACCCGTCAGACCCTTGAGACCCTCAGGGACTGGGCCGCCAAACTGCAAACCTTCCGCGAGATCACAGCCACCGCCCATGCGACCAATGGTGTGACACGGCTGGAAATCAACATCCGCAGTGGCAACTGATCCATATCCCTACAACTCTATTTTGGATCAGTCCAAGCGAACTGAGACCCTGTAGAACCGGTTGGAACACGGAACAGAATTGGTCAGCCGGACCGTTCCTCCATTGGCCAGGATGTCCGCAAAACCCGACACCCCTCCCCACATACCCGTCCCAGTAAGGAGACTCGCCTCTTCCAGACTGTAATACCGCGACCTGAACTCGTAGTTCGTGCTACCTGCCGGCACCGTGGGGCAACTAACCACAATCGCACCTCCCACCGACGAGATCTCGGCTTTCAAAGCACTCAGTTTGTTGGTCGGATCAGACCCCGCAAGGTACTCGGCCAGATTGGAGGCCCCGTCACCATCCGAGTCAAGGGCGGCGTCGCAGGCGTTGGTGAAGTACTGCTTCTCCCATCCGTCCGCAATACTGTTCTGGTTGGTATCCGCCGCGGGATTCGGCCCCGCCTGGTAACACAGCAACTTGTCCTTGAAACGCACATAAATCCGGCCGTTGCAAAGAACAGGTGGTACATACCCATAGTTCGACACGTCCGTTGCCGATACTAACAATGCAGCCCGTCCTTCCTCGTCATACCCAGTCGGACTTGCCTTGGCCACGCGCAATCTTCCGTTGGCGAAAATGATTAACTTGCCGTCGGCAACCGTCAACGCGCCTTGCGCAGTCGCATTACCGATGGAGTTCGTACTCCACATGACGGCATTGTTGGTTAAGTCTATGCAATTCAACTTTGCACCCACAAAGAAATACGCATAGTTACTTGAAATCACGGGAGCGGCCGAGTAAAGAACCGCCGCCGAATTTGTCGCCCAGACTGAACTCACTCCGGTCATGTTAGAGTTTACCTGTAATACGCCCTTGCTGTAGACGAAAATGCGGTCGCCATAGACGACCGGATCTGCCATGTCCCAAGAGATCGTTGATGAATAGTTGGTTGACCACAACGTATTGCCAGTCACAGGGTTGATCGCGCACAAGGAGCCGTTTCCCTGTATCAATGCGGCCCGGTTACCGTTGACTGTCATCATGACCGGCGAAGTGTACGCCTCCTGTTTGGCAACACTTCCTGTCGGCCAAACCATTTCGTGGGTGGTGCGACTCACCGCCACCCCCACCCCGTCAATACTCAGAAGGACCAAATCCCCTTCGATCACTGGAGCACTCGCGTACTTGTAGTCGGGTCTACCAATCTCCGCTGGGACCGTTTTACTCCACAACATAGCGCCCGTAGTCGCATCAAAGCACGTCAGTTGGCCATACTCATCGAAAGTGTAGACCTCATTGCCCACAACTGTCGGCGTACTCAACGGGCCATAGCCCACAGTTTCGGCGCGCAAATAGGATTGTTTCCACACATTCGACCCTGTGGCGGCGGTAAAACAGTACACAACATTACTCGCTGCACTCCGCCCCATTGTGTACAAACGACCTCCGCTAATCACCGGAGAAGATTCGCCCAACTCAACCGCATTACTCCACACCATCGTCGGCGGCCAGTTCGTTAACCATCCCGTCTCCGTTGAAGTCCCGTTGCGGCCCGGCCCCCGCCACTGCGGCCAGTCACTGGCCTCAACGACGCCTGCCATCATGATCGCCACGCCGCACAACCAACATGCGAACAATCCAACCTGATTTGACCTGCCACTCGTCTTCACACTTGTCACCAGCATCCCGTATAGTTACCGCCACCTCCATAGATCGAATGCGGACTCATCTCTCCGATGTTCTTCCACCGGACCGACCCGTCCAGAAAACCAACATTCCCACCCTCGGCCCCAAGGTCCATCGCCGTCTGCCCGGCCGAATCCACATTCATGTACACTGTATCCGGGTCGGTGCCACTCTTTACCGCACCGGGCCCCGCATGCGGAACCGTGACGCCATCGCCCGCCGACCATGCATTCAGGTCAGCCACCAACGGCAAATCCGAACCATCCGCCAACGTCATCGGTGACTGCCACGGCGTCGATCCACTACCGCCTCCCGTCCAAGCCGCTGAATTGGCGTGCCCCCCCAAGTACTGATACCCGAGAACGAATCCACACGAGGCGTCATAATAACCCCCGTCCCTGTCGTAAGGCGCACCCAGATTGGGACAACGCAGTATCCTGTCGGTACGACCATACTTGAGCAACACATCCCGCATCGTGGTCGACACAACACAGGTGACTTCCCCGCCCGTATCAGGGACACCACTGGGCAGAATCTCCCGATTGTCATCCGCATACATCCGGACCGCCAGAATGAACTGCCGGATGTTGTTCATACAAGACGTCCGCCGCGCTTTCTCCCGCGCCCGCGACAATGCAGGCACCAACAATCCCGCCAAAATGCCGATGATGGCTATCACCACCAGAAGTTCAATCAACGTGAAGGCGTAACGATGCAGCACCCGCCTGCCCCTAGACGAAGGCGGAGTCTTGCTGAACCTGCCATTGGGTAAAGTGTTGTCCATCAACGACTTACCAACATCGCTAATCACACTAACATCGCCGATGCCCATGATAAGACCTGCCTCCTTCTTGCTACTTGCAGTGTCAATTTCAAAGACTCTGTCGTTACATATCGGGTGAGTAGAATAAAGTACTAGTATTACTTGAACAATTTTGTCACTCGGTAGGCATTAAGTCAACAAACTTCCTACATCGCATTGTTACATTACACGACCCACGAAGTTGTTGCGCAGCCTGATTACGGTGAGGGGGGGGAACTATTGGATCACCGCCCGGAAGTAACCCTTGCTCGCCGCCGGAACATCGGCCGTACGAACGTTCAGAGGCGGGGTCGCCTGCACCCCATTCATCAGGAAATTCCAGTTGGTCGTCATCAGATACATATTGTACTGCACTGCGTACACCCGCCCGGTCGCAATTTCCTAAGTGTGGCATAAATCCATTCACACGTCTTACTCCCACAGTCCGCCGCTTTTGACTGCAAGTCATGTATCTGAATGGCAATGACAGGGGAATGACTGGCGTGGTCGCCGGCAATGACGGATTGAATGAGTTATCTTCTTCACCGGGAAAGACCCGTGCCGTGTTGTGTGCCTTGCCTCGGCTACCCGTGACGGCGGCTCCTGACCTGTCCAGGCAACATTGCCATGACCCGTAACACTACCCGCCCGACCGCATCCAGACTCGCCGCATCCAACTTGTCCATCGTATCCGCCGGCGTGTGCCAGTATTCGTTGCCGCCCGGAGTGGACCCATACCGGAAATCAATCAGGTCCACCGACGGAATACCGGCGTTCAGAAAAGGCTCGTGATCATCCAGAATGCCGCCCGGACTGAGAAAGAAACGATCCCTCACTCCCTCAAGACGTGCCGCCTCGAACACCATCTTCAACAAATCCGGCGTCCCGTTCGGAGGCAGGGTAACCGTCAAATCCCTATCGCCCACCATATCGACCAGGATGAACGCCTTCACCCGCTGCGCCTCACCGGACTCCACCCATTGCCGCGCCAGATGCCGACTCCCATGCAATCCGTCCCTCGGGCCATACTCCCGCCGGCATTCCTCCCCGTCGAAAAAGGCGGCCCGGATCTCCGCCCCGCCCTCTCGCCTCGCCCCTGCCATCGCCCTCATCACCTCCAACACAACACCAACACCCGATCCCGAATCATTCGCCCCGGCAAAGTCCGCGCTAATCCCTGTCTTGGTGTCGTAGTGGGCGGCAATTACAATGACACAATTCGTGTCACCGGGAATGCTGCCAAGCACATTGCGGAAGGTTCCGGTTCCACGCGGAACCGCATCCTCAAAGGTGTCAATCCGGGCCTCGGCCCCCACGGCCCTCAGCCGCCCTTCCAGATACACCGCCGCCGCTTCCGCACTCGGTGTCATGGCCGGCTTGGGCCCCAACTTCACGAAGTCCGCACATTCCCGGAATGCCGCCGCCCCGTCAAAAACTGGAACGGGCATCTCAATTGTCTCGGCCTCAGGCGCCCGTCCGCACCCGCTGGCGCAAAGCACGCCCATCAGGCAGAACAGCACCCGCTTCACAGAGTCTCGCTCATCCCCAGCATGTCCAGAATCCGGCTCAGGTCGTCGTTGGTGTAAAAATCGATCTGAATGGAACCCTTGACCTTCCGCCCGTTGGCAAGCGTACGACAAGGTTGCACATGCACACTCGTGCCAAAATGCTGATGCAACTTGTCCGTCAGGTACGTCACATGATTCGACGGAATATCTTCCTTGGACTCCTTGCGTTTCTTGGGTGTATGCCGGGCATGCTCCACAATCTTCTCAAGGTCCCGCACCGACAACCCGTCCCGGATCACCCGTTCGGCCAGCTTGCACTGGAGTTCATCCGTCGGCAATCCCGACAAAATCTTCGCATGCCCCGCCGACACCAACCCCTCCGAAATGAACTTCTTCACCTCGGCAGGCAACCCCAGCAACCGCAGGGCATTCGCCACCG
This sequence comes from uncultured Verrucomicrobiota bacterium, assembly GCA_964535015.1. GTDB lineage: Bacteria > Verrucomicrobiota > Kiritimatiellia > CAIKKV01 > CAITUY01 > CAZDUS01. The sequence goes on from CAZHRU010000016.1 coordinate 36,207, forward strand.
AAGCCCGTGCCTTGTCAACCCGCCGGGCAATTTCATCCTGGGTCAGATTGAACTTGTCGGCCAGAACCTGGTAACCCTCGGCTTCCTCGATGACGTTCAGATCGGCACGCTGAAGGTTCTCGATCAGGGCGATTTCCAATGCCTCAACATCGGAAGCCTCCTTGATGACCACCGGCACCTCGGTCAGACCGGCCTGTTGCGCCGCCCGCCACCGCCGTTCGCCCGCGATCAACTCGTAACCATCCTCCGCCTTCCTCACCAGCAACGGTTCCAGTATCCCGCGTTGCTTGACGGAAGCCACCAACTCCTCCAGCGACTCCTTGTTGAACACCCGGCGCGGTTGCCAGGGATTCGGACGGATCGCCGACACTTCCACCTGGTGGTAACCGCCTTGAGGTGCCGCCGGTGTCGTCACCTGCTCAACCGGCACATCACGAATCAATGCATTCAGGCCGCGTCCCAACCCATGTTTCGTCGCCATGATCCAACCCTCCCTGTCAACCCGCCGTATCCGTCATTCTTACTTGCGCGCGAACAACTGCCCGGGCCTTGTCCGCGGATCCATCGTTCCGCGTACGCCGGTGGCCGCTTTGGACTCATCGTCGTCGGACTTCGCCGCATCGCCGGATCCCGGCGCCGTCTCCATATCCACCATCTCGCCGGACACACCCTCGGCGGCCACGATTTCCATCTTGCCGACCAACGTCACGCCTTCCTCAACCACCAGGCGCTTGGCCTTGATGTCGCCCGCCACCTTGGCATTGCCCTTGAGTTCAATCCGGTCCTTCGCACTGATATTCCCCTTGATCAGTCCGTTGACCACAATCGAGTTGCCGGTCACATTGCCCTTGATCGCCGACGTCTTCTCCACCAGAACGTCGCCAGCCGTCGTCAGGTCGCCGTTAACCTTGCCACCCAGCCGGACCCCCCCCGTGCACTTGATCGACCCGCTGATTTCCACATCCTCCGCGATAACCGTCTTGAACTCTTCCATTGTCTTCTCCATTTCCTGTTTCCCTCTTGTAGTCACTGTTGCCTGACCGCATTCGCCCCGCACCAGCGTAAACAACGCGGTTCACCGGCAACACTCGTTGCTTTACGGATACATTCCCGCCCGCATCAGACCTGCCGACTCCGGCAGGCCGAACAACAAATTCATATTTTGCAGCGCCGACCCCGCCTGCCCCTTCATCAGGTTGTCGATGTACGAAACAACCCGCAGTTTGCGCGTCCTCACATCCACATCCACCACCAGATTGCAGAAATTCGTGCCGCGCACATGCATGGATCCAATCGGCGCGTTCCGGTCGAACACCCGCACAAACGAACTGTCCTTGTAGAACTCCTTGTAAAGGGCCATGACGTCCTGGACCTTGATGTCCCCCTGCAACTGCCCGTACAGGCACGACATGATGCCACGGCACACCGGCACCACCTGCGCCGTGAACGTCACCCGCACTTCCCGCCCCGCCTGCAACGTCAACTCACGCTCTATCTCACAGACATGTTGGTGGCCCGACAACTTGTAGGCGTTCATGTGCTCGTATCGCGCCGGGTAGTGGAACGAGGCATTCAACTTCTTCCCCGCCCCCGAGACCCCCGTCTTGCAGTCGCAGATCACACTGAAAGGTTCAACAAGGTTCTGCTTTACCGCCGGTGCCAGTCCCAGAATGCAACTCACCGCGAAACATCCGGGATTCCCCACCAGCCGGCCTTTCTTGATCGCCCCCCGGTGCAGTTCGGCCAACCCGTAGACCGCCTCCGGCAGCAATGCCGGCGACGCATGGACAGGATCACGCCCGATCCGTTTTGCATACTCTCCATAGGACTCGACCGAGTTGAACCGGAAATCACCACTGTAATCCACCAACTTCGCGCCCGACCCCAGGATCGCCTGCGCCATCCCCATCCCTACCCCGTCCGGCGTCGCCGTGAATACCACATCCACCGGCTCCTGCGCCGACGGATGCGACGCCTCCACGATCGGCAGGTCGCAGAACCCCAGCAGATGCGGATACAACGTGCTCATGGGAATACCAATGTCGGTCACCCCCACCAGTGAAGTGACCTTGACCTCCGGGTGCGCAATCAACAGTTCGACTATTCCGCACCCCCCGTACCCGCCCGCTCCTATGACTTTGGCTCGAATCACGTCTTTCTCCTTCGCTCGCAAATAACGCGTACCTTAGTACCCCCCTCCGAAGGTGTCAAGATGCGGTCAGCGCACCCAGAGTTGCGGAACATTCTTTGGCGCGGCTGGCCAGGAATCACGGGTAGCAACAATCCAACCCTCGGGATCAGACCAGGGGAATTCATATGCGTCACGACCACCCCGGTAACGCCAGCAGGCCGCGCAAATACGCCGCTTCCCTCCGTGCCGCCGCCTCGGGATCATCACCGAACCACTCCACCGCCAGATACCCCGTATACCCCCTCTGCCGCAGGCGTGCAATGATCTGCCGGTAATCAAGTTCTCCCTCCTCCAAACCACAGGCCTTGCCGTCACGCCGGTTATGGGCATGAACGTGTTTGATACCCGCCCCCAGCACATCGATCGCCCCGACATAGTCCGGAGTCAAGTTGCCCGGATGATAAATGACGCCCACGTTGGATCGGTCCGTGTAGCGCAAAAGCCGCTGCGCGCCTTCCAGCGTGTCCATCAGATTCCAAGAATGGATTTCCAACACCCAGACGATGCCATCCGCAACCGACGCATCGGCCAATTCGCGCAGACAGCGCGCCACCCGGACCCACTGCTCGGGCGAGGCATCCCGGCTCGCCGTCTTGCCGGTAAAACATCGAACTCCACGCGCCCCGATCCGTCGGGCGACCGCCAGCACCTGGTGCGCCTCTGCCAGACTCAACGCGGCCGACGCCTCACTGCTGGTGAAGTCGAAATACGGCGACAGCATCGCCGCTTCGAGCCGGCAATCGGCAAGTTGCCGCCGGACGTCATCCAATGCCGCCTCGGTCAGGCCGTGCACATGCGGCTCCCAGATCTCAACTCCATCGTAACCGGCGCCGGCAAGCACCGGAAGGATCGCCGACAAGTGTCTCTCAATTTCCCGGTCTTTACCCCACTTGTTTTTCTGAAATCCAATACTGCAGAATGCTAATTTCATGCCTGCGTAGTGTACGGAAATACCCATTATTGTAAACCTCCGATTCCCAGAACCCGTCACCAGAACCACGCACCTCCAACATCCTGTGTCACCCCCCCGCGCTTCTTCCTCGACGAGCCCCCCCCTTGCCCTTTATATACCTTCTTGCTTTTCAACCGGGGAGACCAGACTTGCGCATCGTTTCCAGATATGTTCGGGATAGTTACCTGCTGACGTTCCTGCTGACACTGCTCGTGCTGACGTTCGTCATGTGCGTCATGGTCCTCTTCCGCATTGCCGACCCTCTCGCCATGGGCGGCTCCGTCCGCCTCATCGCCACCATCTTCATCGCCGGCCTCCCTTCCGCCCTCGGCTTCTCCATCCCGGTCAGTATCATGACCTCCGCCCTCCTGACGTTCGGCAAACTCTCCGCCAACGGCGAAATCACCGCCATGAAAAGCAGCGGGATACGGATGCTCCAAATCATGCGTCAACCCATGATCTTCGCCGCCCTCATGTCGGCCATCTGCCTCTACCTCAACACCGATCTCGTCCCCACCAGTTATGCCGCCCGTCGCGAAGCCCTCCGCCAA